>NZ_CP077093.1:3203846-3521538 GCF_014268755.2 Pseudomonas vanderleydeniana
TGACGGTGGCCCAGGCCAGTGCCCGGCAGAGCGATATCGACCTGGGCGACACGCTGCTCAAGAGTCCGATCAGCGGCCGGGTCGCCGATCGGACGGTACGGGTGGGGCAGTTCGCCCAGCCAGGTACCCGGCTGATGACCATCGTCCCGGTGCAGTCGCTGTACCTGACGGCCAACTTCAAGGAAACCCAGGTTGGCGCCATGCGTCCGGGGCAGGACGTGACCGTGCATGTCGATGCGTTGCCGGGCCAGGCGCTTAATGGCCACATCGACAGCATCTCGCCCGGTACCGGGGCGCAGTTCGCGCTGTTGCCGCCCTCCAATGCCACCGGCAACTTCACCAAGATCGTCCAGCGGGTACCGGTGCGTATCGTTCTCGACATTCCCGAGGCGCTGCGCCCGGTGCTGCTGCCGGGCTTGTCGGTGACCGTCGATGTCGACACCCAGGGTGCTGCGGATGCCAAGCATGGCTGAGACCCTGCATGGGACGGCCAGCGCCGACGCGCGCCCGGCCAATGCCGCCCTGGCCGACTGGATCGCCGTGGTCGCCGGTTCGCTCGGCGCGTTGCTGGCGACCCTGGACATTTCCATCACCAACTCGGCGTTGCCGCAGATCCAGGGCCAGATCGGCGCGACCGGTACCGAGGGCACGTGGATCAGTACCGGCTACCTGATGTCGGAAATCGTCATGATTCCGCTGGCGGCCTGGTTGACCCGGGTGTTCGGCCTGCGCCGGTTCCTGATGGCCATGGCTATCCTGTTCACGCTGTTCTCGATGTACTGCGGTGCCTCCGAAAGTCTCGGCGCGATGATCGCCGGGCGTATCGGTCAGGGTTTCGCGGGCGGGGCGATGATTCCCACCGCGCAGACCATCATCCGCACCCGATTGCCGCAGCATCAGTTGCCCATCGGCATGAGTGCCTTCGGCCTGACCGTGTTGCTCGGACCGCTGCTGGGGCCCGTGGTGGGCGGCTGGTTGACCGAGAACGCCAGCTGGCGCTGGTGCTTCTTCCTCAACCTGCCGGTGAGCATCGCCCTGGTAACGTTGCTGTGGACCGGCCTGAAACCGGACAAGGTCGATCTCGATCGGCTGTTCAAGGCCGACTGGCTGGGCATCGTGGGTCTCACCATCGGCCTCAGTTCCCTGACCGTGGTGCTGGAGGAGGGCCAGCGCGAGCGCTGGTTCGACTCGCCGATGATCCTCTGGCTGAGCCTGCTGACCGTGCTCGGCTTCGTGCTGATCACCCTCGGCCAGATCACTTCGCGGCAGCCGATCATCCGTCTCAGCCTGATGCGCAATGCCAACTACGCCAGCGTGATTCTGATCGTCTCGGTGGTCGGGGCCGGCATCTATGGCGTGTCCTATCTGCTGCCGCAGTTTCTTGGCAATGTCTCGGGCTACAACGCCCAGCAGGCCGGTTCGATCATGCTGCTGTCCGGGATACCGGCGTTCCTGATGATGCCGTTCCTACCCCGGTTGCTCGGCCGTTACCCGGCCCGCTGGCTGGTCAGCGTCGGCCTGGCGCTGTTCTGTATCAGTTGCCTGCTCGACGTGACGATCACGGCCGATAGCGTCGGCCACGATTTCTGGGGATCGCAACTCATGCGTGGCTTTGCCCAGATCCTGGCGATGATGCCGCTCAACCAGGCCTCCATGTCGGCAGTCAGGACCGAGGAGGCCGGCGATGCCGCCGGGCTCTACAACATGGCGCGCAACCTGGGCGGCTCGATCGGCCTGGCGCTGATCGGTGTGCTGATCGACCGGCGTGAGCATTTTCACGATGCCATGCTGCGTGAGTCGGTCAATGCCAACAGCACGCTGGTCCAGGACCAGATGGCGGCCAGCACGGCGGCGTTCATGGCCCGTGGTGGCGACCAGGCCCATGCGCAGATGCAGTCGCTCGGGCAACTGGCCCAGACCATCGCCCGTGAGGCGCTGGTGATGACCTACAGCGAAGCCTTCCTGTTGCTGGGGCTGGCATTACTGGCCTGCATTCCCCTGGCCCTGATCCTCAAGTCCCGCAAACCCCAAGGTGCTGCACAATGATTCGAAAGACTGTCTTGGCCATCGCCGTGCTGGCCGCGACCGCGGGTTGCACCGTGGGGCCTGACTACCAGGGGGCACCGACCGTGGCCGAACAGACCCTGGCCGCCGGTCACTTGCCGCATGCCGCCGGGCTCGACAGCGGTGCGCCGGCGCCTGCCGATTGGTGGCATGACCTGGGCGACGCCCAGCTCGACGACCTGGTGCGCCAGGCCCTGCGCAACAGCCCGAGCCTCGCCGAGGCCGAGGCGCGCTTGCGCCAGTCGCGTGCGGGCCTGGCCAGCGAACAGGCGGCCGGGCGGCCGAAGCTTTCGGCCAACGCGACCATGCTGCGCATGCGCTCACCGGATATCAGCCAGTTCAGTGGTGGTGAAGGTGGCGGTGGCGGACGAGGGCCGTTGAGCCTTTACCTGGCTGACTTCGATGCCAGCTGGGAGGCCGACCTGTTCGGTGGCACCCGTCGGGCGATCGAGGCCGCCGATGCCAGTGCCGGTGCCAGCGCCGCGCAGTTGGCCGATGCCCAGGTGCAGTTGGCGGCTGAAGTGGTGCAGGCGTACGTCGACCTGCGCGATCGCCAGCAGCGGCTGGCCCTGGTCGATGCTTCCAGTGAGCTGGAACAGCAGGTCCTGGAGTTGACCCGCCAGCGTCGCAGTCGTGGTGTCGCCAGCCAGCTGCAACTGGAGCAAGTCATCACCCAGGCCGATACCACCCGTTCCCAGCGCATGCCGTTGCAGGCACAGATCATCGAATCACTGGACCAGTTGGCCACGCTGTGTGGCCTCGAACCGGGCGTTCTGGACAGTCGCCTGCAGTCCGCGCGGCCATTGCCAAGCGTGCCGGCCCAGGTGCCGCTCGCCGATCCGGCGGCCATGCTCAAGGCGCGTCCGGACATCCGTGCTGCCGAGCGCCAGCTGGCCTCGGCCAACGCGCAGATCGGCGAGAAAACCGCCGACTGGTTTCCCAAGCTCAGCCTGTATGGCGATCTGGGGTTCAGTGCCGGTGACCCCGGGCATCTGGCCCGCAAGGACAATGCAACCTGGCTGGTGGTCCCGCGCCTGACCTGGAACGCCCTGGATTTCGGTCGGGTCAAGGCCGGTGTCGAAGGGGCCGAGGCCGGACGCGATGTGGCCCTTGCGCAATATCGCAGCACGGTGCTGGGCGCCTTGCGCGACGCCGATACCGCCTTGGCCCGTTATGGGCAGCAGCGCGAGCATGTGGTGATGCTGCGTGGCATCCAGGCCAGTGCCGAGCGAGCCGCGCAGTTGACCCGGCAACGCTACCGTGCCGGCACGGCGAGCACGCTGGATTGGCTGGATGCCGAACGGACACGGTTCGATGCCCAGCAGAACCGGGTGGCGGGGGATGCGCAACTGCTCAAGGATTTTGCCGCATTGCACAAGTCATTGGGGTTAGGGTGGGGAGTCTGACTGACAGGACGTCGTGTCGCCCGAGTGACACCGGACAGGCAGGTTGGCCGGCCAGCCAACGAACTGTGAGTCAGAAATGGGCGGCCACCAACTGGCCGCCGTGCTGCTGTTCATCAGGCCTCGACCGGGGATCATGCTTACCGCAGTGATCATTGTCGCCGATGTGCTTCACAACACGGTTTATGTGGCGCTGCACCGGCAGTGCTGGAGACATTCTACCTGTCACAGGTCGGGTTCCTGCTGTTCGTGCTGCTTCTGGCACCGATTGCCTGGAAGCCAGTCCGACCTCGCCCAGCCTTCGATGGCCGCCAGCCCGGCCTCAGGCAAACACCTTCTCGATGAAGGCTTCGAGCGTCTTCTCTTCGAGTATCTCTAGGGAGAAGTGCCCGAAGCGCTTGGGCAACCAGAGGATGCGTGTCCCGGAGGGCGACTGCAGGTCCTCACGGGTCAGGGGATTGCCATTCTCGTCTTCGGGCTGGACACCGCAGGCGACCAGTTCGTCGTAGGCCCGTTCGATATCCGGCGTGGTGTAGCAGTGGCGATAGATCATGCCTTCGCCCACGGTGTCCAGCAGTTGCCTCAGATTGCCCTTCAGTGGCTGGACCAGCATGAAGCGCTCCTGCCCGATCAGGGCAACGGCGTAGCGCACATGCAGGCCGCCGCGGTCCCAGACCTGCGTCGTCGAGATCCTGGCCTGGAGGATCCGGGCGTAGTAGTCGCAGGCCGCCTCAAGGTCCTTGACCAGGACGTCCACGTGGCTGAACTTCAGATCCATTGCATGCTCCCGGTAGATGGTGACGGTTTGCCGCCTGTTCCTGGTCATGGCGCGCTCCGCTGGAGCTTGCCATGACCATCGCCACAGTGGCACAGGTAACCGGGATTTGCCTCGGATTTCGATGGGGCTGAGGGCTTCAGATCGCGCGCTGATTGACACGCCTGGAGAGTTGTTCGGCACTCTCCTTGCGCTCCGAGTAGCGATCCACCAGGTGTTCCTGCTGGTCACGCAGCAGCAGGGTGAACTTCACCAACTCCTCCATCACGTCGACCACGCGATCGTAGTAGGCCGAAGGTTTCATGCGTCCCGTATCGTCGAACTCCAGGTAGGCCTTGGGCACCGAAGATTGATTGGGGATGGTGAACATGCGCATCCAGCGGCCAAGCACGCGCAGTTGGTTGATCACGTTGAACGATTGCGAACCGCCACAGACCTGCATGACAGCCAGGGTCTTGCCTTGAGTAGGGCGCACGGCCCCGAGCGCCAGGGGGATCCAGTCGATCTGCGCCTTGAACACCGCAGACAGGGTTCCATGGCGTTCCGGTGAACACCAGACCTGACCTTCGGACCACTGCACCAGGTCGCGTAGCTCCTGCACCTTGGGATGCTCGACGGGCACATCGTCAGGCAGAGGCAGGTCAGAGGGGTTGAACGTGCGGGTCTCGGCGCCGAAGTGTTCCAGCAGGCGCGCGGCTTCTTCCACCAGCAGACGGCTGAAGGAGCGTTCGCGCGTCGAGCCGTAAAGCAGCAGGATACGGGGTTTGTGGCTGCTGGTGCGGCTGGCGGCCGGTGCTGCGTCGAACAGTGAATGGTCAAGGTTGGGCAGTTGTTCCGACATGTGTTACTCCCGCTCAAAGAGCGCCGATACGGTCCAGTTCGTGCTTGAGTTCGTCGCGCCCAAGCGTGTTGAAGGGCAGGGCGAAGAACGCCTTGCAGCGTTCCTCGATCCGGCTGAGCGTGGCGTGGAAGGCGGCATCGACCGAGGCTTCGTCGCCAATGACATCGGAAGGGTCTTCCAGTCCCCAGTGGGACTTCAGCGCTGGGCCGAAATACACCGGGCAGGTTTCTCCCGCCGCCTTGTCACAGACGGTGATGACGATATCCGGCGGGTTGTCCTCGAACGCGTCATTGCCCTTGCTGCTCAGGCCTTCTATGGAGATACCCGCCTGTTGCAGGGTGGTGAGGCTGCGTGGCAGCACCTGCCCCTTGGGGAAACTGCCGGCGCTCACGGCCTCGAACCCCTGGGGTGCCAGGTGATTGAACAGGGCTTCGGAAAGGATGCTGCGGCAACTGTTGGCCGTGCACATGAACAGGACTCGCATGAAAGTTTCCTCGCGGGGGCGGATGTCAGGGACCCTGGCGTGGGGCCAGAGCCGAAAGGCTGGTCAGCAGCAGGCGCTGTTGCGAACCGGACGGTCGTCCATGTCGTGCAGGCGAGCAGCGTTGTCCTGTAGCCACTCGGCGTTGGCCCGCAGGGTGACCTGCAGCATTTCGTGCACCCAGGCAGGCAATTGGGGGTTGAGCCGGTAATACACCCACTGGCCCTGGCGGCGATCCAGCAGCAGGCCACTGCTGCGCAACTGCGCCAGGTGACGGCTGATTTTCGGCTGGCTGTCATTCAGGGCACACATCAGCTCGCAGACGCACAGCTCGCCAAGCTTGGCGATCAGCAGGGTGGCACGGGCACGTGTCTCGTCAGCCAGGTTCTTGAAAAGCTCGGGAGGAGTGATCACGGGAACTGCCTTTGTATATGGATAGTCGAATATACGGATGTCCATATATAAAAGGCAAGCGTGTCGACCCTTTGTCACTACCAGTCAAGCACTGGCACTCATCGCCAAGACGTCTTGGGAGGAGCGCTTTTAAGCTGGCCTCCCGATCGTCTCCGAGTTCGGACACAACAACTTCAATAACGGCGGATGAATGCCATGAGTGCGAATGTTCAAACAACCGGCACGTTGCGCAAGAATGCCCTGGGCATGTGGAGCATCGTGTTTTTCGTGATCGCCACCAATGGACCGCTGACCGGGCTGGTCGGCGTCGTGCCCACCGCGATCCTGATGGGCAATGGCATAGGACTGCCGGGCGTGTTTCTGCTGGCGGGACTGGTGTACCTGTTGTTCGCGGTGGGGTTCGTCGCCATGGGCCGGCATATCCGCAATGCCGGGGCGTTCTACGCCTACGTTTCCAGTGGGTTGGGGCGGCCATGCGGTACCGCCTCGGCGTTCCTGGCCATCACGGCCTACGCCGGGATGCAGATCGCCTGCTATGGCCTGATCGGCTTTTTTACCGCCCAGGCGCTGGAGAGTTTCGGCATCAGCCTTCCCTGGTGGGTGGCGAGCATGGGCTATGCGTTGCTGATCCTGGGTTTTGGTACCCGCAACGTCGAGTTCAACGGGCGTTTCCTGACCTGGTTGATGCTCGCCGAACTGGTGGTCATTGCTGTCTTCGACCTGGCCGTGGTGGCCCATCATGGCGGGCCCGAGGGCTTCAGCCTGGCGCCGTTGCAGCCATCGAACGTGCTGGCCCCGGGACTGGGTGCGGCGCTGGTGTTCGTGGGAGGGGCCTTCATGGGGTTCGAGACCACGGCCATCTATGCCGAAGAGGCACGTGATCCGCACAAGACCCTGCCGCGCGCGACGTTCCTCGCGCTGCTGATCATCATGGGTTTCTATGCCCTGTCGTCGTGGCTGATGATCGTCGCCATCGGGCCATCCAACGCAACGGCCTTCATCGAACAGGACCCGGGGGCGGTATGGTTTCGCCTGGCGAACGACTGGGTCGGGCCGCTGCTCGGTGATTCGATCCATGTGCTGCTGATCACCAGCCTGTTCGCCGTGTTGCTCAGCTTCCACAATTCCTTGTCGCGCTACCTGTTCGCCCTGGGGCGGGAACGGGTACTGCCACGGATGTTCGCGGTCACCCACGCGCAGCATCAAACGCCCTGGTTGGCGAGTACCGTCCAGACCGCACTGGCGTTGTTGATCATTGCCGCCTGTGGAGTACAGGGCGCGGATCCGATCACCCAGGTGCTGCCGTTGGGCAGTGCGCCGGCCACGCTTGGCATCCTGGCCGTGCAGGTGATGGCTTCGGTGTCCGTCATTGCCTTCTTCCGCCGTGATGCGAGGGGCAGCAATCTCTGGCAGCGATGCATTGCCCCGCTGTTGAGTGCGGGGGCGTTGGGCTACGGCATCTACCTGATCGTCCTCAACATGGCGCTGCTGACCGGTGGCGAGTCGGTCTTCAATCAGCTGATCCCGCTGGGCATGCTCGGGATCGCGGCGTCCGGCCTGCTGCTGGCCGGCTACCTGCGCTGGCGGCGGCCTGTCGTCTACCAGAACCTGGGGCGGGTGTTGAGCGAAGTCTGAGGGGCCGCAGCCGGTCCTTGGAGCCGGCTGCGTGTTTCAGTTGCCAGAGGCCGTGCGATAGTCCTTCGGGGACTGACCGTAACGGGCCTTGAAGGCTCGGGAAAAGTGGCTCAGGTCGCTGAAGCCGCAGTCGAAGGCAATGCTCGAGATCTTCTGTTTATCGGTGTGCCGCGACAGCGTCTCGGCGCAGCGCTCCAGGCGCCGCTCCATGATGTAGCGGCCAAGGGTGATGCCCTCATGGGCGAACAGTCGATGCAGCGTGCGCAGCGAACAGCCCATGGCCTGGGCCAGCGACAACGGGCTCAGTTCGGGGTTGGCGAGGCTGTCGTTGATCGCCTGTCGCACCTTGTTCAGCAGTTGGGCCTGGGTGCGTGGGGCACAGGAAGAGGGTTGGCGCATGTCTTCACTGACCAGGGGCCGAATCAGACGCAGCAGTGCGTCCATCATCGCTTCGGTCTCCTCGGAGTTGTCGCTGCTGCTTTCGAACAGTTCGCTGACCAGCGCGCCGGCGATCCGTCCCGGCGCCGAATCGGCACGCAGTGTACGGTTGAGCAGCAGGCGACGCCCTGATGCCAGACGCTGCACTGTGTTGCGCGGCAGGATCAGCGACAACTGGCCAGCCATGCCCTGGAAACGAATGTCGCAGGGGCGGGTGGCATCGAGCAGCACCAGGTCGCCGGGATGCAGCAGGTTCCGTTGTTCGCCGTGCTCGATCAGGGCGCTGCCGCTGGCCTGATGGACGAGGAAGAAACAGTCATTGTCGTCCTGGCGGATGTCGTGGTGGCTGCGGTGGATGTGTGGGCTGTTGCTGATGATTCGTGCGCCGACACGGGTCGAATCGAAGGCGGGGGAGATGATCTGCCCGCAAAATCCGGCAATCTCGCGGCCTGGCGGCGGTTCACATTGAAATGCACCGCAGTGGGCCTGCAAGGCATGTTCCCATTGCCCGAAACCCTCGCGTCCCTGAAAGCGATCATCGTTCTGGGCGAGCCCTTTCATGTTCTACCTCTGCACGCTTGTTCTTGTAATGAGTGCACTGTCGCCGCCTTTGGAGGCGACGGCTATAAAGATAACATGTTAATGGATGTCGTTCACATACCGCCGGTTTCCAGGCTTTGCACGGGGCGGCCCGAGGCTTTTGATCGTTCCCACGCTCTGCGTGGGAATGCCGCCAGTGACGCTCGGCGTCACCTCGAGAGCGGACGCCGAGCGTCCTGCAAGACGTTCCCATGCAGAGCGTGGGAACGATCAGGGGATGGTTGGCGTGCCCTGGTGAAAAAACATCTGCCAGCCCTGCGACGTGCGTTTCCAGATCGATGACCTGAGCGCAAAGTTTTGATCGTTCCCACGCTCTGCGTGGGAATGCCACCAGTGACGCTCGGCGTCACCCCGAGAGCGGACGCCGAGCGTCCTGCAAGACGTTCCCACGCGGAGCGTGGGAACGATCAGGGGGTGGTTGGCGTGCCCTGGTGAAAAAACATCTGCCAGTCCTGCGACGTGCGTTTCCAGATCGATGACCTGAGCGCAAAGTTTTGATCGTTCCCACGCTCTGCGTGGGAATGCCGCCAGTGACGCTCGGCGTCACCCCGAGAGCGGACGCCGAGCGTCCTGCAAGACGTTCCCACGCAGAGCGTGGGAACGATCAGGGGATGGTTGGCGTGCCCTGGTGAAAAAACATCTGCCAGCCCTGCGACGTGCGTTTCCAGATCGATGACCTGAGCGCAAAGTTTTGATCGTTCCCACGCTCTGCGTGGGAATGCCGCCAGTGACGCTCGGCGTCACCTCGAGAGCGGACACCGAACGTCCTGCAAGACGTTCCCACGCAGAGCGTGGGAACGATCAACCGACTCGGCTTCAAGTACAACCAGCGCACTCAGAGCCTCGGCTGCCCTGGGTGACGTTGGCGGGCATCGCGGTCTTGAAGGTGCTGCCGCCGACCAAGGTGATGACCGAGTGCAGGCGCCGGTAGCTTCGCTTGTCCAGCTGCAAGAAGGCGAACAGACGTACCAGCTGTTCACCGATCTGGCCCTTGGCCCGGGGACTCCTGAGCAGGCCGAGTAGCAGGAAGAACGCGACTGTCCAGGCAAACTGCTGGCAGAGTTGCGCGATGAGAGGAGTGAAATCCACTTCGTACCTTCAGTCATCCAGAAAGATTCCGGATAGTACCGAAGGGTAGTATCAAATGGTCACTGTTTGCTGGGTCCAGGCTCAGTCGATCAACCCATGCTCATCGTAGAACGGATACGGCCCCGCATATTCTCCGAACACCCCGTTATGCGTCACCAGCCCACGTTGCGGATGCCAGGCATGCAGCAGGTAGCCGGCGGGCTCCAGGTTGAAGTGTGCCGGCGCCGTTTCCTGCAGGTCGAGAACGATCTGGTGGGACGTGCCCGGGCACACGCAGCAGACACTCCCGCCAAAGCGCCGTTGCATGGGGCGGTGCAGGTGCCCGCAGAGCAGGCGTTCGACCTGCTGATGACGGGCGATCACCGCCTCCAGCCCCGGCGCATTCTGGAATGACTCGCGGTCCATGTGCCCGATGCCGGTGATAAAGGGCGGGTGGTGCAGGATCAACAGGGTCGGTACCTCGGGACGCAAGCCCAGTTGTTCGTCGAGCCAATCGAGTTGCGCGTCGGTGAGACTGCCGCCATGGGCCCCGGGGGTGGTCGAGTCCAGGCCGATCAGGCGCACCGGATGCTCGTCCACCACCCAGTCCAACGGCCCCCCTGCCGAACGTGGCAGGTAGCGATGCGCAGGCAGGCCGGCCAGCATATGTTCGCGTTGGTCATGGTTGCCGGGCACCAGGTAGCAGGGCATTGGCAGGCGTGCCAGCTCGGGAGCGAGCACGGCGTATTCGTCGGCCCGGCCGAAGTCCACCAGGTCGCCACTGATCACCACGATGTCCGGACGCGGGACGCTCGCGTTCAGGTGCTCGATGGCGCGGCGCAAGGCGGCGAGGGTGTCGACCACGCCATAGGTCAGGCGTTGCCCGGCCTTGAGGTGCAGGTCGCTGATCTGGGCGATGAGAAACGAAGAATTCAAGGAAACCTCTCGTACGGGGAAATCATTCACGATTGCAGGGTGAACAACGCCTGGGGCTCGATGGCGAGGGAAATCGGCGCGCCGGTGGAGTGGATCTGTGCGTCGCGGCTGTCGACCAGCAGCGGTTGCGTGGCGCCAATATCGACCAGCAGGCGGCTTTGGGCACCCTGGAAGAACTGCCCCAGCAGGCGCCCGCGCAGATGCCCGGCACCGTGCTCCATGACGCGCAGGTGCTCGGGACGGCAATAGACCGTGGTGGGTTGCTGTGGGCCGCTCCAGGGCAGTTCGCCGCCTTCGACCCGCAGGCCGTCGCGGGGGTAGTCCAGCACGGTGAACGCATTGAGGTTGCCGACGAAGCCGGCGACGAAGGCGTTGGCCGGCCGCTGGTAAATCTCCCTTGGCGTACCCAGTTGCGCGACGCGGCCCTGTTCCATCACCAGGATGCGGTCGCCCAGGGCCATGGCTTCACCCTGGTCGTGGGTGACGAACACCGAGGTGATGCCCAGGCTACGCAGCAGTTGGTCGAGCTCGCTGCGCAGGCGTTCGCGCAACTGGGCGTCCAGCGCCGCCAACGGCTCGTCGAGCAAGAGCACGCGCGGCCTTGGTGCGAGGGCGCGGGCGAGGGCGACGCGTTGGCGCTGACCACCGGACAGCTCATGGATACTGCGTTGGCCGTAGCTTTCCAGGCCCACCAACTCGAGCAGTTCGGCACAGCGGCGCTTGCGCTCGGCGGCGACGACGCCACGGACCTTGAGCCCATAGACCACGTTGTCGGCGACGTTGAGGTTGGGGAACAGCGCATAGTTCTGAAACACCATGCCGACGTCACGCCGCTCGATGGGCAGGGCGGTGACATCCTGCTGACCGAAGTGCACCTGGCCGCGGTCAGGGCGCTCCAGGCCGGCGATCAGGCGCAGGGTGGTGGTCTTGCCACAGCCGGACGGGCCGAGGATCGCCAGGATCTCACCGGGCTCGATCTCCAGGTCCAACTGATACAGGGCAACCGTGCCATCGGAAAAGGTCTTGCGGCAGCCTTGCAGGCGAATCGGGGTGCCGGTCATGGGCGTTCTCCACGGGACAGACGGGCGCTGAGGGCCTGGACCGCAATCAGCAGCGGCACGATCAGCAAGAGAAAGATCAGCGTGTAGGCACTGGCGACCTCCAGCCGTGCCGAGGCGTAGCTGTCGGCCAGGCCGACAGGCAGGGTCTTGGTCATCGGCGTGTGCAGCATCCAGGTCAGGTTGAACTCACCGAGGGACAGGGTGATCACCATCAGCACCCCGGCAAGAATGCCGGCACGACTGTTGGGCACCACGACGCTGAAGAAGCGCTGCCACGGACCGGCGCCGAGGCTGGCGGCAGCCTCTTCGAGCAGTGGCAACTGCTGGCGCTGCATCACCGCCATCACCGGGCGCACCAGGAAGGGCAGGGTGAACAGCACGTGCCCGACCAGGATGAACAGCCAACTGCCGCGAAAGGCGCCGAACTGGCCGTAGGTCAGCAGCAGTGCCAGGGCACTGGCCAGGCCCGGCATTGCCACCGGCAAGACCATCAGTTCCTCGAAGGCACGGCTGAAGCGGTTGTTCATCTTCACCAGGGCATAGGCGGCCGGTACGCCGATCACGCAGACGCACAGGGCGCAGGCCAGGGCCAGTTGCAGGGACAACCAGACGGTACCGGCATAGGCCTGCCAGACCTGGGCCAGCCAGGCGAAGGTCAGGCCGCTGGACGGGCCCTGGAAGTAGTTGCGGGTCAGCCCGGCGAGCAGCGACAACAGCACCGGCACCAGCATGAAGGCGCACACCAGCAGGGTGAACGCCAGTTGGGCGAAGAACAGATTCGAACGTTTCACCGTACGCTCCCCGACTGCTTGACCAGGCGCCGGGCCAGCAGCAATACGATCCAGGTCACGCCACCGAGCACCACTGACAGCGCGGCGGCCACGCTGAAGTTGGCGTAGTTGGTGAACACGTTGTAGATCGCCACCGGGGTGACGTTGAGCCGGGTGCCGAGGGTGAAGGCGGTGCCGAAGGCACCCATCGAGGTGGCGAAGCAGATCGCCCCGCAGGACACCAGCGCCGGTGCCAGGCCCGGCACGATCACATCGCGTACCACCGGCCAGAGACCGGCGCCGAGAGAGCGGGCGGCTTCCTCCAGGCTGCGGTCGAGGCTTTCACAGGCGGCCATCACGGTCAGGATCACCCGGGGGATGGAGAAGTACAGGTAGCCGAGGAACAGGCCGGCCAGCGAATAGGCGAAGATCCAGCGCTCGCCCGCCAGTTGCAGGCCGAGCTGGGCGAACAGGCCCTGGCGACCGGCCAGCAGGATCACCAGGAAACCCACCACCACGCCCGGAAAGGCCAGGGGAAAGGTCAGCAGCGCCACCAGCAGCGAACGGCCGAAGAACTGTTGGCGAGCCAGGAACACGCCGCTGATGCCACCCACCAGCAGTGCGGCCAGGGTGGTCAGCGCGGCCAGCAGGACGGTCTGCAATAGGCTTTCCAGGTACTGTGGGCTGCTCAGCACCTGCCAGTAGCCACTGTCGCCGGCACCGCGGCTGTCAGCACCGAGCAGCACCAGGTGGGCCAGCGGCAACAACCAGAACGCCAGCAGCAGGGCCATGGCCGGCGCCAGCGCCCAGCTCGCCGCCGAGGGCAGGCGTAATCGTGGCCAGGCGCGGGGCGGGTTGGCCAGCAGCTCGTCGAGCACCACCGACACTTACTTCACCTCGCTCAGGTAGCGGGCAGCGAAGGCTTCCTGCACGGCGGCCATGTGCTGGTAGTCAACCACCCCGGCGCGGGCGTAGTCGCTGTCCGGCAGAAAGCGTGCGGCCACTTCCGGCGGCATCTTCATCTGCCGGACCGGGCGCAGGTAGGCGTTGGCCCAGAGAGCCTGGCCCTGGTCCGAGAGCACGAAGTCGAGGACCTTCTCGGCATTGGCGCGATGCGGCGCGTTGCCGACCGGGCTCATCACGTAAGGCACGCTGAGGCTGCCTTCCTTCGGGATCACGAAATCGACGTTGGCCTGGTCCTTGTAGCGGGCGCGGTAGGCGTTGAAGTCGTAGTCGACCAGGATCGGCAGTTCACCCGAGAGTACCCGCGCATAGGCGGTCTGCTTGGGTACGATCGGGGCGTTTTTCGAGAGTTTCCTGAAGTACTCGATGGCCGGGGCGAAATTGTCCAGTGTGCCGCCCATGGCCTGGTTGATCGCCACGGCCGAGACGTAGCCGACGAAGGCACTGGACGGGTCGAGGTAGCCGACCATGCCCTTGTATTCGGGCTTGAGCAGGTCGGCCCAGCTTTGTGGCACGGGCAAGCCACCGAGGGCGTCGACGTTGACCATCAGGCCGAGAGTGCCGGAGTGAATCGCGAACCAATGGCCGGCCGGGTCCTTGAGACCGGCAGGAATCTCGTCCCAGTGGCTGGGCTTGTACTCACCCAGGACCCCGGCTTGCTGTGCCTGCAGGCCGAAGGTCACACCGTAGTAGACCACGTCGGCCACCGGCGCGGCGCGCTCGGCCACCAGTTGCGCCAGGGCCTGGCCGGAATTCTTGTTGTCCAGCGGCACCTGCACGCCGGTGTTGTCGGCAATCGCCTTGAGCTGGCTGCCCCAGTCGGCCCATTCCGGCGGGCAGTTGTAGCAGATCGCGGTCTCGGCGGCGTGGGCGAGGCCGGTGAGGCCGCCGAGCAGCAGGGCCGCCAGGGTCTTACTGAGCCTGGTCATGATGGACTGGGTCATGAACTGTTTCCTCGTAGGGGCGCATGCTTTCGCCGGGGCGGATATGGCAGGGCAGGCACTGGGATGTAGGGCTGGCGCCGTTGATGCGGGCCAGCAGGTGTTCGATCACGGTGTTCGCCAGGGTGGTGATCGGCTGGACCACGCTGCACAGGCTCGGGTGCATCTGGGTGCCGATGGCGATGCCGTCGAAGCCGATCACCGACAACTGCTCGGGAACCCCCCAGCCGTTGCGTCGCAGTTCGGCGATCAGGCTGATCGCCAGCAGGTCGTTGGAGCAGACCAGTGCGCTGGGGCGCTGTGGACTACGCAGCAGCGGCTCAATGGCGGAAAAGTCCGCCCGAATGTGCGCCGGCATCTCGATCACCGGCAAGGGCGTCAGGCCGTGTTCCTGCAGAGCGTCGCAATAGCCGGCGTAGCGCAGGCGCGCACGGTCCGATTGCAGGGCGGGGCCGGCGACCATGCCGATGCGGGTATGGCCGGCCTCCAGCAGGTAGCGGGTGGCCAGGGCCATGCCGGCGCGGTTGTCGACCGAGACGGCGCAGTAATCAGTGTTGTCCGGCTGGTGGTAGGCGAGCACGAACGGGGTGTCTTCGCAGGCCAGGCTTTCGAGCAGGCTGTTGTGCTCGACGTCGGTGACGGTCAGGACCAGGCCGTCGACCCGCTGGCGCAGCAGTTCCTCGACCACCGCGCTTTCTCGCTCGGCGGCGTAGTCGGTGGTCGCCAGCAGCAGGTTGTAGCCCCAGGCACTGGCGGCGCGCTCCATGGCCTGGAACTGCTCGGCGAATACCGGGTTGAGCAGGTTGGGCACCACCACGCCGATCAGGTTGGTCTGTTGCAGGCGCAGTTGGCGCCCCAGGTGATTGGGGCGGAAGCCCAGCTCGCGGGCGGCGGCGAAGACCTGCTCGCGCGTCGCCGGGCGCACCACCTCGGGAGTGGCGAAGGTGCGGGCCGCCGTGGCTCGGGAAACGCCGGCCAGGCGGGCTACTTCTTTCAAATCGGTCATGGTCGCGTCCTTGAGATCGATCTCATTGGATGGCGACAGTACGGACTGGAGATGGCGAACTTATAAAGAAGTGATGACAGTTTGAAGTCGTCTATGGCGGCGTTGTTGCCACTGGCGCATTCGCGGACCTTGCAGGGATGCCAGGCTCAACTACCACGCTTTTTGTCAAATGGATGTCAGTCTTTGGTCGAAAAAAGGTAGGAAAACGACACTTTTTTTGACGTATTTGCGCATGCAGTAGACAATGGCATTTCTGCCACCATTGATGCTGGCCAGTCTCTTCGTGTCCTGCGGAGCCCGACTGCCGTCAAAGCCGCGTATTTGGCGACCTCCCGGTCACCAAGCGGCGGGTTCGTCGAAAGGTGTCGGAGCCCCAGTGAGTGCGATTACGCACCAACAGAATTCGTGTCACTCAAGTCAGCTGAAGCCAACAACGATAAGAAGTCAGCGCAGGAGCGACATAAAAAGTGAGGCCGAACCAGTCATGGCGGCCTTGTGTGCCCATCCTCCAGTTTTTTCGAGTGCGGGAGTCCACGGTGTTTTCCGTGCGTCGCGGCCCTGCATGAGTGAGAGCGGAGGAGCGGATGGCGTTCTATCGTAGGTATGACAATATGTTTAAGAAAGTGAACACGGCGCTATTGGGCCTGGCCTTGTCGATCGGGGCATCGTCCTCGTTCGCGGCCGAATCCAAGAAGGTCGATGTGCTGCTGATCGGCGGCGGGATCATGAGTTCGACCCTGGGTATCTGGCTGAACGAGTTGCAGCCTGACTGGTCGATGGAGATGGTCGAGCGTCTCGACGGCGTGGCCGAAGAAAGCTCCAACGGCTGGAACAACGCCGGTACCGGTCACTCCGCCCTGGCCGAGTCGAACTACACCCCGTACGGCAAGGACGGCAAGATCGACATCACCAAGGCGATCGAGATCAACGAGTCGTTCCAGATCACCCGTCAGTTCCTGTCCTGGCAGGTGCGTCAGGGTGTGCTGAAGAACCCGCACTCGTTCATCAACTCCACGCCGCACATGAGCTTCATGTGGGGTGACGACAACGTCAAGTTCCTGCGCGATCGCTACGCCGCACTGCAGACCAGCCCGCTGTTCAGCGGCATGCAGTACACCGAAGACCAGGAGCAGATCAAGAAGTGGGTTCCGCTGATGATGCAAGGGCGCGATCCCAAGCAGAAGATCGCCGCGACCTGGACTCCGATCGGCACCGACGTGAACTTCGGCGAGATCACCCGCCAGTACGTCGCTCACCTGCAGCAGCAGCCCAACTTCACCTTGAAGCTGTCCAGCGAAGTGCAGGACATCAAGCGTAACGAAGACGGCTCCTGGCACGTTACCTACAAGAACCTGAAGGACGGCAGCGAAACCGCAGCCGACGCCAAGTTCGTGTTCATCGGTGCCGGTGGCGGCGCCCTGCACCTGCTGCAGAAGTCCGGAATCCCGGAAGCCAACGACTACGCCGCCTTCCCGGTCGGTGGTTCGTTCCTGGTGACCGACAACCAGGACATCGCCCTCAAGCACATGGCCAAGGCCTACGGTATCGCCTCGACCGGTGCACCGCCCATGTCGGTTCCGCACCTGGACACCCGCGTGCTGGACGGCAAGCGCGTCATCCTGTTTGGCCCATTCGCGACCTTCTCCACCAAGTTCCTGAAGAACGGTTCGTACTTCGACCTGCTGACCAGCACCACCACCCACAACGTCTGGCCGATGACCCGCGTGGGTATCGATCAGTTCGACCTGGTCCAGTACCTGGGCGGCCAACTGATGATGTCGGATGACGACCGCTTCAACGCCCTCAAAGAGTACTTCCCAGAGGCGAAGAAAGAAGACTGGCGCCTGTGGCAGGCCGGTCAGCGCGTGCAGATCATCAAGCGTGACGAAGAGAAGGGCGGTGTCCTGAAACTCGGCACCGAAGTGGTGGCCGCCAAGGACAACAGCATCGCCGGCCTGCTGGGTGCATCGCCTGGTGCCTCGACCGCAGCGCCGATCATGCTGAACGTGCTGGAAAAGGTGTTCAAGGACAAGGTGGCGACCCCTGCCTGGCAGGAAAAGCTGCACCAGATCATTCCTAGCTACGGCACCAAGCTCAACGGCAGCCCTGAAGCCGTGCAGAAAGAGTGGAACTACACCGCCGAAATCCTGCAACTGACCACCCCTCCGGTGATCGGCCAGACCGCGGCGGCGCCGGCTGCAGCCCCTGCTGCGACCGACAAGCCGAAGGCTGAGGATCCGAAGTCCGACATGGCGCTGTAAGCGACCCGATCGACTTTGAGTCTCACAGGAACGCCACTCATTCGAGTGGCGTTCTTGCATCCGCTTTTCGTCGATGCCATGGAATCGAATGATTTTCCCGAGCCGCGGTCAGACCCTTTGCATCCGTCTTGAACCAAGGAGTCGTCCATGACCGTGAAATCCCTGATTGCCGGATTGTCCCTGTTGGCCTGTTCGGCCACCGTCACACTGCCGCTGCAGGCGGCACAGTCCACCGAGGAAAAGGTTCCATCCACGTTCAGCAGCGGCGAGTTGGTGGTGGGCGACCGCGCTCCAGCGGTCTACCAGCGTGAGTCGGAGGCGCTGCACGATTGGAAGAAGCGTGGCCTGCATGCGCCGGAGGAAGACAGCCAGTGGGTGAAGATCAAGAACCAGTACGTGCTGGTGGCCATCACCAACGGCAAGATCATTGAACTCAAACCCGTGAAACATTGAGTCAGGCGCGGCGGTTGTGCCGAATTCGTCACGGTCGCCGGGCAAACCGATCAAGCTTGGGGCGGGCCGATAGGCAACGCTGGAGCTCTTTCTCCAGGAGCGCCCCATGACTCGACTGACGCTGGACCAAGCCCATGACCTGGCCAAATCCATCCTGCTGCACAACGGTTTCAGCCCCGCCCATGCCAATGCCGTCGCCGATACGGTGACCGCTGGCGAACGCGACGGTTGTGCTTCCCATGGCTTGTACCGGGTACTTGGCTGTGTCGCCTCACGCAAGGCGGGCAAGGTCGAGGCCGATGCGGCGCCCGAAGTGATCGACCAGGCCCCGTCGATCGTGCGGGTCGACGCCGCTGGCGGGTTTTCCCAACTGGCTTTCCAGGCCGGTCTGCCGTTGCTGGTGGACAAGGCCCGAGCCAACGGGATAGCGGCACTGGCGATCAATCGCTGTGTGCACTTTTCCGCGTTGTGGGTCGAGATCGAGCAGTTGACCGAGGCCGGGTTGGTGGCGCTGGCCTTCACGCCGAGCCATGCCTGGGTAGCGCCCGCCGGTGGCAACCGGCCAGTGTTCGGCACCAACCCCATCGCCTTTGGCTGGCCGCGTCCGGGGCGTGAACCGTTTGTCTTCGACTTTGCCACCAGTGCCATCGCCCGCGGCGAGATCGAACTGCATCGGCGGGCCGGCAAGGCCATCCCGGAAGGTTGGGGCGTGGATGCCCAGGGGCAACCGAGTACCGACCCGAATGTGGTGCTGGACCTTGGAGCGATGCTGACGTTCGGCGGGCACAAGGGTTCGGCACTGGCAGCGATGGTCGAGTTGATCGCCGGGCCGCTGATTGGCGACCTGACCAGTGCCGAGTCGCTGGCGCACGACGCGGGCAGCAAGTCATCGCCTTACCATGGGGAACTGATCATTGCCCTCGATCCACAACGGTTTCTCGGGGGCGCTACCGAGCAGCACCTGGCACGGGCCGAGCAGGTGTTCGAGAGCATCCAGGGGCAGGGCGCGCGGCTGCCTTCGCAGCGTCGGTATGAGGCACGGGTGCGCAGCCGGGAAGAGGGCGTGGAGATTCCTGAGGCGCTGTACCACGACCTCAAGGCATTGCTTGAGTGGGAGTAAACATTGTGGCGAGCGGGCTTGCCCGCGTTGGGCTGCAAGGCAGCCCTGACCTCAGCCAACGCGAAATACCTGACGGCATGCGGTGACTGGCTTCAGGGCTGCTGCGCAGCCCAGCGCGGGCAAGCCCGCTCGCCACAATGTGGGTGAGGCAGATATTGCAATAGGGCAGGCGCTGTAGAATCGGCAGGCTGCCCCGGTACCGCACTCAGAGGCCGACATCCGGCAGTGCCGGCCGGTTGGCCAGGGCCTTGGCCATGATCCGCTCGACGAACACCCGATCAGCTTCCGGCAGGGCCAGGCGCGGTGGGCGGGTCAGGGCACTGCCGCGGCCGGCGATGGCCTCGCACAGCTTGATGCACTGCACCAGGTCCGCACGCGCGTCGAGGTGCAGGATCGGCATCAGCCACTCATAGATCGGCATGGCTTCGGCGAAGCGTCCGGCCTTGGCCAGGCGGAAAATGGTCTCGCCTTCCTTGGGGAACACGTTGGACATCCCCGACACCCAGCCCTCGGCGCCCACCGCGATACTCTCCAACACCACGTCATCCAGGCCGGCGAACAGCACGAAACGATCGCCGACTTCATTGCGCACGTCGATGAAACGGCGGGTGTCGCCCGAGGAATCCTTGAAGCACACCACGTTGTCGCAGTCGGCCAGGGAGATCAGGATCTCCGGGGTCACGTCGTTCTTGTAGATCGGCGGGTTGTTGTAGACCATCAGCGGCACGTCGGCATGCCGGGCCACATAGCGGTAGTGCTCGGCAGTCTCGAACGGCTTGGAGCCGTAGACCAGCGCCGGCATCAGCATGACCCCGTCGACCCCGACCTTGCGCACCGAGTTGGCGACCTTGGCTGCCTGCACGCTGGTGAATTCGGCCACGCCGCAGATCACCGGCACCCGGCCCTTGGAGGCGTCCACCGCGACCTCGGTGACAGCGATCTTTTCTTCAGCGGTCAGCGAGGTGTTTTCCCCGACCGAGCCACAGACCACCAGGCCCGAGACGCCGTCGCGGATGACGTTGGAGATGACTTGGTGAGTCTTTTCCAGGTTGATGGAAAAGTCGTCGTTGAATTGGGTGGTGACCGCGGGGAAGACGCCGCTCCAGTTGATGCGTTTGCTCATGATTGACTCCTGGGTTTAATTGTATTTCGTATACGATACTGCTGATAAAAACCGGTTATTCGTGTGTGTCAGCGGGGGCCACTCCAGCGCCCCAAGGTCCTGCAATGTGGCTGAGTCAGTGGGGTATCAGGCGCCAGGCCAGGTGTCCGACAGCCGATAACCCTGTGGCCAGGGATCGGTCGGGTCGAGCAGCAACTGGTGAGTGCCGGTGATCCACGCGCGGCCGGACAGGCACGGATAGATCGCCGCACGCCCGGCCAGTTCGGTCTGCGAGTCGATGCGGCAGTGGAACTCCGAACCGATGATCGAGCGGCCGATGAAGCGATCACCGACCTTCAGCACGCCCTTGGCCTGCAATACCGCCATGCGTGCCGAGCAGCCGGTGCCGCAGGGCGAGCGGTCGATCTTGCCGGGGCGGATCACCACGGCGTTGGCCCCGGTGGCGACACCGTTCTCGTAGGTCACCGGGGCAGCGATCTGGCAGAAGGAGATATGCGACCAGTCCGGGTTCAGCGGGTGGACGAAACCCAGTTGTTCGTTGGCGGCACGGGTGATCTTCAGGCCGGTCTCGACCATGTCCCTGGCTTCATCGGGGCGGATGGCGAAGCCCAGGCGTTGGGCATCGACAATGGCAAAGCTGTCGCCGCCGTAGGCGGTGTCGACCTGGATCGAACCCAGGCCCTCGACCTCGATCCAGGCATCCAGGCGATCAGCGAACGACGGCACGTTCCTGACTTCCACCCGCTGGACCTTGCCATCCTTGCATTCGGCCACGGCCTCGATCAGGCCGCCGGGAGCCTCCAGCACCAGGCGGGTCTGCGGTTCGCTCATCGGCAGGATGCCGCTGTCGAGCAGCACGGTGGACACGCACAGCGAGTTGGAGCCGGACATCGGCGGGGTATCGGCCGGCTCCATGATGATCCAGGCCATCTGCGCCCGCGGATCCTTGGCCGGTACCAGCAGGTTGACGTGACGGAACACGCCACCGCGTGGCTCGTTGAGGACGAAGTTGCGCAGGGTCTCGTCCTGGGCGATCCAGCGCGACTGCTCCCACACGGTCGCGCCCGGTGGCGGGGCGACGCCGCCGACGATCACATCGCCGACTTCACCTTCGGCATGGCAACTGACTACATGAACGATCTTCGAAGAACGCATTGCCTACTCCTTCTCTCGTGTCTGCTCAACATTCCCCTGTAGGAGCCGGGCTTGCCCGCGAACCGCCGAAGGCGGCCATTCCCCTCGCCAGCGTGACAGCCTTGCCGGCGCTTTCGCGGGCAAGCCCGGCTCCTACAGGGATTGGGGTGCATTTCTACTTGACCGACTTGAGAAACGCCGCCGTTTCCGGCTGCAGTGGGTTGCCGATGACCTGGTCGGGTGCGCCGATCTCGTGCACCAGGCCGTTGCGAAAGAACGCCACGCGGTCGGAGACGTCGCGGGCGAAACGGATCTCGTGGGTCACCAGGACCATGGTCATGCCGTCCTCGGCGAGCATGCGCATGGTGTCCAGCACTTCGCCGACCAGTTGCGGATCGAGCGCCGAGGTGGCTTCGTCGAACAGCATGTAGTCCGGTGACATGGCCAGGGCGCGGGCGATCGCCATGCGCTGCTGCTGGCCGCCGGAGAGCTTGCCGGGGAAGGTCTTGAGCTTGTCGCCCAGGCCCACGTGGGTCAGTTGGCGCACCGCCAGTTCCTCGGCGTCCTGCCGGCTCTTGCCGAGCACCTTGCGCGGCGCCAGCATCACGTTCTCCAGCACGGTCAGGTGAGGGAAGGCGTTCCACTGCTGGAACACGATGCCGATCTTCTGCCGCAGCCTGTTCAGGTCGGTGTTGCGGTCGTGGACCTCGATGCCGTCGACGCGGATGCTGCCCTTGTGGATCGACTCCAGGCCGTTGATGCACATCAGCAGGGTCGACTTGCCGGAGCCCGAGCCGCCGATGATCGACACCACCTCGCCCTTGTTCACCGTCAGGCTGACGCCCTTGACCACTTCCAGGTCGCCGAAGGATTTGTGTACGTTGTCGATCTCAATCATTTTCTTGCCACCTTCTTTCCAGACGAGCGCCCAGGCGAGCGACCACCAGGCTCATGACGTAGTAGATAAGGCCCGCGATGCACAGCACCAGCAGCGGTTCCTGGATACGCGTGACGATGGTTTGCGAGGCGCGCAGCAGTTCGATGATGCCGATCCACATCACCAGCGCAGTGTCCTTCATGACCCCCAGCACCAGGTTCAGCCAGCCGGGGAAGGCCACCCGCGTGGCCATCGGCAGGACGATCCAGCGCAGGTCCTGCAGGTAGCTCAGCCCCAGCGAACGACTGGCCCGGCGCACGCTGAGCGGTACCGAGAGCACGCCGCTGCGCACGATTTCGGTGAAGTACGCGGCGGCATAGATCCCCAGCACGATGCAACCGACGGAGAAGGCACTGATCTTCAGGCCCAGAATGCTCTTGAACGAGTTGAACAGGACGAACTGGATCAGCAGCGGCACGCTGCGAAACACATCCAGTACCCAGGCCAGCGGCAGGCTCACCCGTGGCAGCAGGGCGCGCAACAGGCCGAACAGGAGGCCGGCGACACTGCCCAGCAGGATCGACCAGAACGTCAGTTGCAGCGTGACCCAGGCGCCGCTGAGCAGGAACAGCAGGTCATTGGCGGTAAGACTGGTGGAAAACATGGATCAGACCCCTCAGTAACGGAACAGCCGCCAGGACAACAGCCGGGCTATCGCGACGATCGCCTTGGCGATCAGGTAATACAGCACCGCCGCGATGGCGAAGTATTCGAAGGTGCGGAACGTCTTGACGTTGTATTCCTGGGTCACCCCGGTCAGGTCGTTGTTCAGTCCCACGACCACGCCCAGCGAGGTCATCAGCACGGCCCAGACCATCTGGTTGGTCAGGGGGTAGAACACCACTCGCAGCAACTGCGGGACCACGATCATCCGGTAGGCCTGGAAGGCACTCATGCCCAGTGAACGGGCGGCGCGCATCTGGGTGCCGGGCACTGCCTTGAGGCCGCCACGAAAGTTCTCCGCCAGGTAGCCGGCGTTGTTGAAGGTGATCCCGGCCAGCAGCGCGAACCAGGAGCTGACATGCAGCCCCAGCGAGCCGAGACCGAAGTACAGGATGTAGATCTGGAACAGCGACGGCGTGTTGCGGGCGATCGACACCCAGCCGTTGGCGAAGCCGCGCAGCAACGGCTGTTTGGCCTCGCGCATCACCGTCAGGGTCAGCGCGATCAGTACGCCGAAGATCATCGACAGGGCGGCCGTCTCGAAGGTCACCCAGGCACCGCCGAGCATGTCCGGCAGGGCGCGAAATGCCGCGCGCCACTGGAAGGTGTAGTTGAAGTTAAACATGGGCGATTGCCTCCTGTGGCAGCCAGGCCGGCAGGCGGCCACTGGCGTGGGCGGAGCAGGCGCTGTCGACGCATTCGGCGAGGCTGGCGAAGTGCACGCTGCGCCCGACCAGGCCGGGTGCGTAGTGGGCGTATTTGCCGGAGTTGGTCATCAGGGTACGGGCCGCTGGCGGGATCACCGGCTCGCCGACCATGCACCAGCAGGTGTCGGTGATCAGCGTGGCGCCGAAGGCTTCGATCGGCTCCAGGTGGCCGGCACTTCGTGCCTGTTCCAGTACAGCTCGGCCGCAGGTGATGGCCACGACCACGGACGGATGCCGGCGGCGGCCCTGGCACAACCGCGCCAGGTGCGCGAACTCGCTGAGGGAGAAGTGCGGGTTGCCCAGCGAGATGACGTCCACCGACGGGGTGCGGGCGCTGTTGAGTTCGTGCCAGCTCACCAGCAGGTCGCTGGGTTCGATGCGTTCGACGGGCAGAGAGGCCCCCGCCACCTGTGCGGGGTCGAGAGCTTCGGGGGTGACGCCGGCAATGTGGAACAGTGGGGCCGCCGAGGTGGTGGCGAAGGCTGCACCAAAGGCCTTGAGGTCGTCGAGGCTGGGCTGGCTGCGCTCCAGGCCACGGACCAGCGGGATACGGCTGCCGCACAGCATGCCGATGTGGTAGCCGAGCAGTGGGTAGAACGCATCGTCCAACCCTTGCAGTGCGGGCACTTCGATCTGCAACTGCGCCTTGCGCCGTTCGGCCAGGTGGCAGCCGGTCAATGGCGCGCGGCCGGTCAGGGCGATGCAGATGTCCAGGTAATCGGGGTATTTCTGGGTTCGGGCACCGAGCACGCTGTTGGCGTAGACCACGGCGTTGGATTCGGCCCAGACAATCTGCTCGCCGGCCTTGGGCGCGCTGTCGAGCAGGTAGGGTGCGCAGGTGTAGCTCAGTTGCGCGCCCATGGCCATGTACGCCGTGCCCAGCGCGCTGGCGGGTTCGCCGAGAGCCGCGTCGACCCCCAGCTCACGCCAGCGCCGCTGGTCCACGGAGATGGAGTTGAGGGTGGTCGGAACGCGTACTTGTGCGCCCCATTGCACCAGTTGTTCGGCAAAGCGCAGGCTCGCCGGGCCGGTGTAGATGCAGCCGTCGATATGCGCCTGGGTAACGTCCAGCAGGGCCGGGGCGCCTTGCAGCTCAGCCATCTGCAGGACGATCTGCATGGCCACCTGGGCGGCCTTGCCATACTGGCCGTCCAGCAGGTTCCGGTCATGTTCGCTGAGTGCAATGCCGGTGGTGGCCGGACGGACCGGCGCAGCCACCTCCCTTGCCTGCCAACCGTCCTCGGGGGAGCCCTCGAACAGGCTCAGGCGATCCTCCTCGACCCGGGCGAAGGCCTGGCCACGCAAGGCGGCAAAGGCCTCCTTGCCGATGCACAGCACCGGCAGGGAGCGTTCGAAAATCACCTGGGCCACCCGCACACCCAACGTCAGGATTTCATCGGCCTCGGCCAGTACCAGGGCGGCAGGCGCATGACCGTTGCTGATCGCTTCCATCATGACACTGCTGCCGGTGCAGGAGCCGCGCCCGCTGGGCAAAGCCAGTACGCGACCGGTCAGGTTCTCGCCGCTGAGGGGATGATGGCGGTCGATCACCTCGCCGCTGAACGGGTCGACGCCGCCCCAGAAACTCAGGCCGACATCGGCGAACAGCAGGAGACCTTGGGCAGACCCCTCGACCAGACTGCGTCCGGTCAGGACAGTGGGCGTGCTGGGCATCGGGCTGTCCTCAGTAGTAGACGTGGGGAACGGTCAGGTCGGTCGGTGGAATCTGGGTGCCGACCCATTTGGTGAACAGTTCCTTGTAGCGTCCGGTCCGCACCTGCTGGTTGACGAACAGGTTGAGGTAGTTGATCAGCCCGTACTCGTTGCGCGCGGCACCCAGCGACACGTAGTCGATCACGTACGGTGCGTTGCCGACGACTTTCAGGCCCTTGTACTTGCCCGAGGCAAGCGTGGCGGCGGCCACGGTGTTGGTGACGACGGTGGCGTCGATATGGCCCTGGGCCACGGCCAGGATGGTGTCGTTCTGCGACTGGTAGGCGCGGAAGCTGCCGCTGCCCCAGCTCTTCTGGTCCTTCTCCAGGGCGATGGCTTCGTAGGTGCTGCTGGTGTTGCCGACATTCTTGCCCTTGAGATCCTCGTACTTGGTGATGCCGGTGTCCTCGCGGGTCAGCACGACCATCTGGAAGGCGAAGTAGGGGATGCTCATGCCAATGGTCTTGGCGCGTTCGAGGGTGTCGGAGGTGGAGGCGGTGATGACGTCGACGCGGTCGGACATCAGCGCCGGGATGCGATCGGCGAATGGCGTCTCGACGACTTCGGCGCTGACCCCGAGGACTTTCGCCAGGTCGTTGCAATAGTCGACGTCGAAGCCGATCGGCTTGTTGCTGGCATCCCGCGAGCCCATCGGTGGGAAGTCGAGGGTGACGGCGCACCGCAGCTTGCCCGAGCTGATGATGTCATCGAGCTTGTCGGCGTGGGCCGTGGCAACGAAGGAAGAGCTGAGAACCACACTGAGCGCTGCGGCAAAAACGGGAGTTTTCATGGAAGCCTCGTTTGTCGGTGAGTGGTGTTGGCTATCGTATTATGAATTTCGTATACGATATTAGATTAGCAATGACTGTGCCTGATTCGAGGTGGCGCAGCGAATTCGTTGTAGGGCCTTGGGTTAGAGGGACTGTTGAGCGCAGCGGGTAAAGGCGGGTGGCGAGGGTGGTGTTACAGAAGGGAGCAGGTGAGGGGATATGCGCCCCTTAAAGGAACACTGCTGACTTTTTGTGGGTGCAGGACATGTGGGAGCAATACCTGTGGGAGCCGGATTTATCCGCGAAGAGGCCCTTGAAACCGCTAAAAGCTTCGCGGATAAATCCGGCTCCCACAGGTTGGGCTGCCCCCAGGAAGTTGGACACCCATCCAACCCTTGGGGGCAGTCCAGGTCTTGCTCCACCGATCCCGGGACTGCCTCGCATGACGGCTCAGCTTTGCCGGTGCGTCTCGCGGTAATGGCTTGGCGACAACCCGGTCAACGCGCGGAACTGGCGGCTGAACGCGCTGTGATCGGTATACCCGCAGCGCAGGGCGATCTCGGTGATCGGCAGGTCGGTCTGCAACAGCAGTTGCGAGGCTTCTTCCAGGCGCGCCTTGTGAATCATCTGCCGTGGCGTGAGCTGGAAGATGCGTTTGCACTGGCGCTCCAGCTGAGCCACCGACAAGCCGGCGATGCGGGTCAGCTCGGCCAGGCTGATCGGCTGGGAGAAGTGTTCGCGGATATGTGCATCCACCGCCGCGACCTTCTGAAAGGAAGGGTGGTTCGATTGCGGCAGTTGCAGGTCGCGGGAGATTCCGGCCAGCCCCACGATCTGTCCTTGCCGATCACGTAGCGGCACCTTGTGGGTCAGGCACCAGATCGGCTGGTTGCCGTAGTAGAGGTGCAACTCCAACTGGTCGGCCAGTTCGCGACCACTGTCCAGCACCCGGCGATCCTGCTCGGTATAGGAGGCGCCGAAACGCTCGGGGAACACTCGGTCGGCGGTCAGGCCCAGCAATTGTTCGGTGTGCTTGAAACCGCAGCGTCGGGCCAGGGTCTGGTTGGCGAAGGCGTAGCGCGCCTCGGGGTCCTTGATGAAGAACACCACGTCCGCCAGGGTGTCGAGCAACGGTGCGATGGCCTGCAGGCTGCTGAGCAGAGTGGGCAGGTCGCAGGGCTGGAAGCGGGTGAGCGAGGCATACATGGCGGTAGGCGTCTGGTGGCAACCCTGCGGATCATAGAGATCCGCCGGGGTTGCCGAAAGCCCCGGGCCGCGGTTCATGCCGGGGGTGTGTCGTCCAGGCACAACAGGGTGTCGATGCGGGCCGGGCTGAACGGTGGGCGGGGTGCTGCCTGTTGCCAACCGAACAGGTGCGAGGTGGCACCGCCACACACGCGCCCCTGGCAGGCGCCCATGCCGCAGCGACTGGCCAGCTTCGCTTCGCGCCAGTCTCGGTGGCCGCTCAGCGCCGCGTAGGTGACATCCTCGCAACGACAGACCAGGGTGTCCGGTTGGGCCAGGGACTTGAGCCGCGGATCCAGGGCAAAGGCGTGGTTCAACGTGTCGGCAAAGCCTTGCCAGCGTTTGCGGCGTGACCACAGCGCACGGGCGGCGTCCCGATCACCGACAGCCGCATGGCCGGCAATGGCGCCTTCGACCAGTGCCAGTTCGCTGCCGCCGAAACCGGTGCATTCACCGGCTGCGTAATGATCGACCAGGCTGCTGGTCTGCCACTCATCGACGGCGAGGGCGTGGCCGTCGAGTGCACAGCCCAGGGCCTGGCCGAGCTGGGTGTTGGGGATGAGGCCGAAGCCGCAGGCCAGTCGCTCGCAAGCCAACTCGACGATCTGGCCGCGTTGGCTCAGGCGTACGCCTTCCAGGCGGTCGCTGCCGAGGGCGGCCAGGACATGGGTGTCGGTGCGGTAATGCCGATCGAACAGGCCGAAGGCCTGCAGCGCCTTGTGCGGCCAGCGGGGCAGTTGTGCGGCAAAGCCGGCGACGGCGGATCGGGGTGCCTGTTCGGCGACCCGCAGGATGTCTGCCCCGGCCTGTCGGGCTGTGGCGGCGCTGGCCAGCAACAAGGGACCGCTGCCGGCGATCACCAGGCGTTGGCCGCTCACCGGCAGTCCGCCCTTGATCAACGCCTGCAGGCCCCCTGCACCGGTGACGCCGGGCAGGGTCCAGCCGGGAAAGGGCAGCAGCAGTTCACGAGCGCCGGTGCAGAGAATCAGCTTGTCGTAGTGGATCCGCCAGCCGCGTTGCGGGTCTTCGAGCAGCAGTTGCCTGGCGCCACTCTGGGCGATGACCCGCGTGGCCGGGTAGTGCCGTACGTTGGTGTGATGCTGCAGGTCCTGGCGCAGTTGCCGGGCCAGGGTCGGCAGCTTGGCCTGTGGCCCGTCGCGCCAGATCTGCCCGCCGGCCAACGGGTTGTCATCGATCAGTGTGATCCGGGCGCCGCTGGGCGCGGCGGCGAGGGCTGCTGCGATACCGGCGGGGCCGGCACCGATGATCAACAGGTCGGTGGTCTCGATCATGCTCCGGTCTCCACGCGCATGCCGTCCTGGCACAGGGTCTGGCAGGCCAGGCGGCGATCGCCGTCGATGCTGACCCGGCATTCCTGGCAGATGCCCATGCCGCACAGCGGTGCGCGGCGGCGACCGCTGACCGAGGTCCGGCTGCAACCATCACCCCCCAGGGCCAATGCCGCCGCGACGGTGGTGCCTTCGGCGACGCGCAGGGCGCGACCGTCCAGTGTCAGTTCAGGCATGGGACGAGACTCCAGGAAAGCGCTGGGGCAGGTAGGGGGTGATGTCCAGTGGTGGTGTTTCGTTGAACAGCTGGGCGACCAGCAGGTCGGCGGTGCCGGGTGCCGTGGTGACGCCCAGTCCTTCATGGCCGACGGCCAGCCACAGGCCCTTGCGCTGCGGATGCTCACCTACCAGCGGCAAGCCATCGGGGCTGGCCGCGCGCAGGCCGGTCCAGGCGCGGATGGCGTTGAGCCGGGCCAATCCCGGCAGGTACTCGACCGCGCGCTTGAGCATCTTCGCCAGCATCCAGCTTTCGACCGTGAGGTCGCGGGTGCCGAACTGCCGCGAGGCGCCGATGAACAACTGGCCGGTCGGACGCGGCTGGATGTTGCAGGCGGTGGAGGGGCCCTTGGCGTTGTGGGCACTGGTGACATAACCCAGTTCGACCAGGGTGTGGGTGACGCTGCCGGGGTAGCGGTCGGTGATCAGCAGGTGGCCCTTCTTCGGCTCGATGGGCAGCTCCGGACACAGCTCGTCAGCCTGTACGCCATTGGCCAGGACCACCGCATCGGCTGCCAGCCAGTGACCGTTGTCGAGCCGTACGCGATGGCCGTCGACTTCGCTGACCCGTGCCCTGCGCTGGCGGATGCCCGGGGTCTCCAGCATCCAGCGCGCCGTGGCCGGGGCATAGAGAATGCCGTCGCCCTGGATCAGCAGACCCCCCTCGAGTCCTTCGCGCAATTGCGGTTCGCGCTCGTGCAGCGCCTGGCCATCGAGCAGTTCACAGCCGATGCCGTGCGCGCGCAGGTTGTGATACTTGGTCTCGGCCACCGCCATCTCCTCGGCGTTGGCGGCGATCCACAACGTGCCGTTGTTGCGATAGGCGCAGCCTTCGGGCAGGTCGGGCGCGTGCTCGCGCCAGCGTTGCACCGAGTATTGGCTCAGCGCCAGCTCGGCCGGGTTGTCGTCGAGTACCAGCAAATGGCCCATGCCCGCCGCCGTGGCATTGGGCAGCCCGGCGTCCAACACCAGCACGTCGAGGCCGCGCCGGGCCAGGGCCTGGGCACAGGCGGCGCCGACGATGCCGGCACCGATGACGATCACGTCGGCGACCGTGCCTTCGTTCACAGGCGGATGCCCCAGGCGAACGGATCGTCCTGTTCGAGAATCAGCGTCGCTTCGGCGCTGATGTGTGCCCGACCGCGAATGGTGGGCACGATGCGCTCGCCGGCGGTCTCGTAGGAACCCTCGAATTCGCTGCCGATGACACTGGCCTGGCGCCAGGTCTGCCCCGGTTGCAGCTTGCCGTCCGCCGCCAGGCACGCCAGCTTGGCGCTGGTGCCGGTACCGCAGGGCGAGCGGTCGTAGGCCTTGCCAGGACAAAGGACGAAGTTGCGACTGTCGGCGCGGGCGTCGTCGGCGAACAGTTCGATGTGGTCGATCAGGCCGCCGTCCTCGCCACGGATACCTTGCTGCTCCAGTGTCTGCTGCACGGCGAAGGTGTAGGCGGTCAGCGCTTCCAGGTTGTCGCTGGCGACGTCCAGGCCGTGCTCGGCGATCAGGAAGAACCAGTTGCCGCCCCAGGCGATATCGCCGACCACCTGGCCGAGCCCTTCCACCTCCAGGGCCACGGCTCGCCGGTAGCGATAGGACGGGACGTTGCGCACGCTGACCGAGCGGTCCTCGTGCAGGGTGGCATGCACCGTGCCGACCGGGGTTTCGATGGCATGGGTGCCGGGCCCGATCTTGCCCAGGTGGGCGAGGGAGGCGACCAGGCCGATGGTGCCGTGGCCGCACATGCCGAGGTAGCCGGTGTTGTTGAAGAAGATCACGCCGGCACAGGCCTGCGGGTCCACCGGTTCGCAGAGCAGGGCGCCGACCAGTACATCGCTGCCGCGTGGCTCGAGGACGCAGGCGGCCCGCCAACTGTCGTGCTGTTCGGCCAGGCGCTGGCGGCGCTCGGCCATGCTGCCGTGGCCCAGGTCGGGAAAACCGGCGGTCACCAGGCGGGTCGGTTCGCCGCCGGTATGGGAGTCGATCACGGTGATACGTTTCATGGCAGGCCACTGTCGAATGAAGGAGTTCGCAGAGTGGCCTGCACAGGGGCAGTCCGGCTTGATGCTTTTATCGGGTGCCGATGACGAAATCAGCACAGTGACAAAAGCTTCAGTGTGACCGTGGCAAGTGCTCGAGCAGGGTCGCGCAGACACCGGCAATGTGCTCGTCGAGCAGTTTCACCGCCCGTTCCACATCCCGGGAGCGGCAGGCCTCGATGATCTCCCGGTGTTCGTGGTCGGCGCGTTCCTTGCCGGCCGACAGGCTCATCTGCATGCGCAGGTAGCGTTCCAGCTTGTCGTTGACCGAGCGGATCATCCCCACCAGGAACGGCCGCTGTGCCGGCTCGTAGAGACAGGCATGCAGTTCCCAGTTCAGTTCGGCCCAACGGCCGACGTCGTTCTCGCCGACGAATTCCTGGCAGATGCGCTCGGCCCTGGCAAAGGTGCTGTCGGTCATGTTCGGGATCGCCAGGCGCAGCACCTTGTCTTCGAGCAGCATGCGCACCTCGAACATCTGCGCCAGTTCGAGCTCGGACAGGCGCGTGACCATTGCCCCCCGGTTGCGCTGGAACATCACCAGCCCCTCGGCCTCCAGCCGCTTGAGCGCTTCGCGCACCGGGATCTTGCTGACGTTGAACTGGCGGGCGATTTCGTCCTGGCGAATCGGCTCGTCCTCGGCAAAGTTGCCGGCCACGATCGCCTCGCGCAGGTGGCGGGTAATGATCTCCGAGGTGGAGGGCGCGTTGCCCAGGTCTGGCAGATTGAGTTTGGGTAGGGACACGGCGCGATCATTCGAGGTGGGATGGAAAGGATATGGTATACAAAAAACGTGTTGTTTTCCTTTCCTGACGACGAGGGGGTATGCCTGACGACGCCTGGACACATGCCAGGCGCCTGGAGATTGTTCGAAGAAAATGGGGACTTGGTTTCAGAGCGCTCGCAGCACCACGATTCCGGGGGTCTTTTTCACATAGGCCAGGAAGGGCGAGTCGATGACCTGGTAGTGGCTCGACTGGGCCGAGGCATTGCGCAGCACCGGGCCCTTGTCGGTCATGATGAAAATGCCGGTGTGGGTGACGTCCAGGCCCTGGGCCGGGGTGTAGATGCCGATGTAGTCGCCGGTGTGCAGCCGGCTGATGACGGCCTCGTCGACGAACTGGCTGGGAATGTAGTTGATGGCACGGGTCACTTCACTGCCCGACTGGCCGGTTTGGCCGCCGGCCGACGGGGTCCTCAGCACCTTGGTGACCGTGGTGCTGGCAGGGCTGGTTTCGCGGGTCACGTCGCGGGCGTTGAGCGGCGTGGCGTGGGCCCAGTCGGTGAAGAAATGCTTGCGGTTGACGTAGCTGATATCGCCGTGTTCGTAGCGGGTGCGAATCACGTTCTCGATGAAGCGCGGCAGGTCATCGGACTTGCGCAGTGCCTCGACGTAGTCCAGGTAGGTGAAGCAGTCCAGGCCACGGAAGTCGATCACCAGCTTTTCCGCCGTGGTCGCCGAACCCTCCAGCATGTGCGGCACATAGGGCGTGCCGAGGAAACTGGCGGAAATCTCGTCGATGCGCTGGCCCGGTGTCTCTTGCGGGGCACTGGCCAGGCGTGACTCGATCAGGTTGATCCTGCCCAGGGTGTAGTCGTCCAGCTTGAGCGGTGCATCGGTCGATGCCCCGGTGAAACCGCTCAGCATCAGGCCGACCGCCAGGCCTGACAGGATCGACAACATCTTGTTCATACAATCTCCGAAAGACACCACGGCTGCCATACCGAGAGGCATTGTTTTCTGCGACAGGGCGGCTGTCAAAGAAAACTGCCCGGTGGCCTTGCGAACAGTTTTGATGGCGCCGCATTAACGCGATATTCTCATGTGCACCAGCCCACTGGTCTTTCTTGAGCATCATCACGCATGTCCGAATCACCCCCGTCGGGGCACCGCCAATTCAGTCGCAGCCTCAAGACCCTGAACCTCGCCTACCTGAACGAGTCGGGCCAGGCAGTGCCGACGCCCCCGCCAACGCGGCGGATCGCCTTCGTGCTGCTCGACAACTTCTCGATGATGGCCTTCACCGGGGCGCTGGACGGGCTGGTCACGGCCAACCTGCTGGGACGGGCGCCGCTGTATGAAATGAAGACCTTTGGGATCGACTACCTGCAGATCGCCTGCGACCTGGGGATTTCGATCGCTGCCGATGACTGCATCAGTGCCTTGCGCCCGGACGCTGCCGATCTGCTGATCGTCTGCGGCGGCCTGCGCAGCCCATTGCAACCGGCTGGCAAGCTGGTGGAGAAACTGCGCCAGTGCGCGCGGGCCTCGATGCAGTTGGGCAGCTTGTGGAATGGCTGCTTCCAGCTGGCCCATGCCGGGCTGCTGGACGGGCGCTCCTGCACCGTGCACCCGGAAAACCGCGCCGGGCTGATGGAAATCTGCCCGACCGTACGGTTGCTGCCACAACCCTATGTGATCGACGGCGGGCTGATCAGCTGTGCCGGTGCCAACAGCGCCCTGGGCTTAATCCTCAACGTGATTCGTGCCCAGCAGGGCGACGAGCTGGTGCGGGGGATCGAGGCGATCCTCAGTTGCGACCGCAGCGAGCAGACCGACAACATGCCGCTGGCGCGGGTCTCCCGTGACCCGCGCCTGCCGGTGGCCCTGCAAAGCCTGCTCGACCTGATGGAAAACAACATCGAGGACCCGCTGGAACTCGACCAGTTGGCGAGCTACGTCAACCTGTCGCGGCGCCAGGTCGACCGGCTGTTCCAGCAGTTCATGCAAAGCTCGCCCAAGCGCTACTACCTGGAGTTGCGCCTGACCCGTGGTCGGCAACTGCTGCTGCAGACCAACGAGTCGGTGATCAACATCGCCACTGCCTGTGGCTTCGTCAGCTCGGCGCATTTCAGCCGCTGCTTCCGCGATTTCTTCGGCCATACCGCCAGCGAAGCCCGCGCGCGTCACCGCTGAAGCCTGCACCTCCTGGCCTTGACCTCGGTCAAGGCCGCCTCCGCACACCACGCTACTGTAGCCACTCCAGCCGGGCCATGGATTGCTCGTCGTGGCAAGGGGCCCGGTACCTGTGCTCAAGGAGGAGGTTGGTCATGCGCTCATTGAAAATCATTCTGTTGTCGACCGCGTTCAACGGTCTTACCCAGCGTGCCTGGCTGGCGCTGCGAGAGGCCGGGCATGAACCCAGCGTGGTGCTGTTCACCCGTGAAGAGGAGGTCTGCCAGCAGATCGAGGGCAGCGGCGCGCAACTGGTGATCTGCCCGTTCCTCAAGGACCGTGTTCCTGAACAGCTGTGGCGCAATACCGAACGTCCGGTGGTGATCATCCATCCGGGGATCGTCGGCGACCGTGGTGCCAGCGCGCTGGACTGGGCCATCAGCCGCAAGTTGTCGTATTGGGGCGTGACCGCGATGCAGGCCGCCGAGGAAATGGACAGTGGGGCGATCTGGGCAACCCGTGAGTTCGAGATGCCGGCCCAGGTGCGCAAGTCGCAGCTGTACAACGGCCCGGTGGCCGATGCGGCCCTGGCCTGCATCCACGAGGTGGTGGCCAAGTTCGGCACCGACTTCGAGCCGACGCCACTGAACTACGATTTGCCAGAGGTGCGTGGGCACCTGCAACCGAACATGAAGCAGAGCGACCGCAGCTTCAGCTGGCATGACAGCGCCGAGTTCATCAAGCGTCGCATCGACGCCGCCGATGGCCAGCCTGGCGTACTCGCCAACCTTCAGGGCGAACAGTACTACCTCTACGACGCCCACCTGGACAGCCGCTGCGGCACGCCGGGGCAACTGCTGGCGATCCATGATGACGCGGTACTGGTCGCCACCGGTGACCACAGCCTGTGGATCGGCTCGCTGCGGCGCAAGCCGGCCGCCGGCGAGGAAACCTTCAAGCGTCCGGCCCGCCACGTGCTGGCCGGTCGCCTGGACCAGGTGCCGACCCTCGACTGGTCGATCGGTACCCATCGCCAGTGCCTGGAGGCCTACCAGCCGATCCGCTATCGCGAGGTGGGAGAGGTCGGCGAGCTGACCTTCGAGTTCTACAACGGCGCCATGAGCACCGAGCAATGCCGCCGGCTGGTCAGCGCCCTGCGCTGGGCCCGCTCGCAGAACACCAAGGTTCTGGTGTTCCGCGGCGGACAGGGCAGCTTCTCCAACGGCGTGCACCTGAATGTCATCCAGGCGGCCGCGGTGCCTGGGCTGGAGGCGTGGGCCAATATCCGCGCGATCAATGATGTCTGCCGCGAGTTGTTGAGCGCCCGGCAACTGGTGGTCAGTGGCCTGACCGGCAGCGCGGGCGCGGGTGGCGTGATGCTGGCGCTGGCTGCAGACGTGGTGCTGGCTCGCGACGGCATCGTGCTCAACCCGCACTACAAGACCATGGGCCTGTACGGTTCCGAATACTGGACCTACAGCCTGCCGCGGGCAGTGGGGGCCGACCTGGCCGTGCAACTGACCCAGGAATGCCTGCCGCTGAGCACCACCCAGGCGCTGGCGATGGGGATGATCCAGGGGGTCGGCCCGCGTTGCCCGCAAGCCTTTGGCGAGTGGCTGATGGGCGAGGCCCAGCGCCTGGTCGACGAACCGCACATGGCCCGTGAGGACAAGCTGGCGCCGGACCTGGACGCGATGGAGTACTGCCGCGACCTGGAACTGGCACAGATGCAGCAGGACATGGTGCAGGATCGCCACGGCTTCGCCGGCAAGTGCCGCAACTTCGTGTTGAAGCGCAAGGCCTGTGGCACTCCGGAGCGGCTGGTCGCGCCCTGGGCCCGACCAACCCGTACGCTGGGCGTGCTGAGTTGCTAACCCAGCACGTGGGCGTGGCCGAGGGCTGACACCAGCACCTGGCTGCCGACCCTCGGGGCCAACATCCCGCTGCTGCGAACCAGCAGCGGGCGTCTTTTGCCGTTGGTGAGTTCCACCGTCAAGGTGCAGGTGTTGCCGCCGAAATCGCAGTCGGTCACCACCGCCGGGCTACCCGAGGCCTCGCCCGAGGCGGGCATCGCCAACTGCAGCTGTTCGGGGCGCAGCATGATCTGCGCCTGGCCATGCAGCCCTTCGTTGTTGACCGCAATTTTCCCCAGTTCGCACTCCGCCCAGCCGTCCTCGATCCGGGCCGGGAGGATGACCGCATCGCCGAGAAACAGCGCGGTGTCCTCGTCGGTCGGGCGCAGGTAGAGATCCATCGGGGCCCCGGCCTGTACCAGACGTCCCTGACGCATCACCGCCAGCTGATCGGCGAAGGACAGCGCCTCGGCCTGGTCGTGGGTCACCAGGATGGTGGTGACACCCGCATCCGAGAGCAGGCGCGCGACCATCTTGCGCATGGCGGCGCGCAGCCCGGTGTCGAGGGCCGAGAAAGGTTCGTCGAGCAGCATCAGCCGAGGGCGCTGGGCCAGGGCGCGCGCCAGGGCGACCCGCTGCTGCTGGCCGCCGGACAGCTCATGGGGCCAGCGCCTGGCCATCTGTGGATCGAGGGCGACCATCTGCATCAATTCGGCGACCCGGGGCTGCTTTTCACTGGGCTTGCCGGCAAGACCGAAGCCGATGTTGTCGGCCACCGTCATGTGCGGGAACAGCGCCCCGTCCTGTGGCACGTAGCCGATCAGGCGCTGGTGTGCGGGGATCGCGGTGTGGGCGTCGACCAGTGGCTGGCCGTCGAGCACGATGCTGCCCGAGTCGGGGAATTCGAACCCGGCGATCATCCGCAGCAGGGTGGTCTTGCCCGATCCCGACGGGCCGACAATGGCCGTGCGACTGCCGGTGGCGATCGACAGGTTGATGTTCTCCAGGGCCGTCTGTGCGCCAAAGGACTTGTACAGCGATTTGAGTTCCAGAGCGTTCATCGGCCCGCCGTACGTTTGGATTGGTGGTAGAGAAGCCCGGTCAGCGGCAGCGACAGCAGGATCATGATCAGGGCGTAGGGCGCGGCGCCGGCGTAGTCGATTTCACTGGTCAGGGCCCAGAAACCGGTGACCAGGGTGCGCGTGCCGTTGGGCGCCAGCAGCAGGGTCGCGGTCAGTTCGTTGACCACGGCCAGGAACACCAGCGCCGCGCCGGCGGCAGCCCCCGGCGCGGCCAGGCGCAAGGTGACCAGCCAGAGCGCTCGCGCAGGTGAGCGGCCCAGGCTCTGGGCGATGTTCTCCAGTTCCACCGGCGCCTGGGCGATACCGGCGCGCAGGCTGACCAGCGCCCGCGGCATGAACATCAGCAGGTAGGCCAGCAGCACGGTGATCGAGGTCTGGTAGATCGGCCGGGCGAAATTGATGGTCACGGTCACCAGGGCCAGCGCGACGACGATGCCGGGCAGCGAGCTGGTGATGTAGTTGCAGCTCTCCAGCAGGCGGTGCAGCCGGCCAGGGGCGCGGATCGACAACCAGGCCACCGGTACCGCGGCGCCGGTGGTCAGCAGGGCCCCGGCGGCGCCGAGAAGCAGCGTCTGCTGCAGCGCCGGCCACAGTTCGTCAGCCTGCCAGACCTCCAGGCCACCGGCGACCAGCCAGTTGCCCAGGGTGATCAACGGCACTCCGAGGGCCAGTGCACTGGTGAGCAGTGGCAGGGCCAGGCCCAGCCACTTGCCGCCACGCCCGAGTCGCACGGTGCGTTGCTGGCGAGCGCTGCCGGAGCCGACCCGGGCGTAACGCGCCTTGCCACGGGCTGCCGACTCGACGGTCAACAGGCCCAGGCAGCACAGCGCCAGCAGGCCGGCCAGGGTATGCGCCGCAGGGCCGCTGAAGGTCGACTTGAACTGGTCGAAGATCGCCGTGGTGAAGGTGTCGAAGCGGATCATCGCGTAGAGGCCGTATTCGGCCAGCAGGTGCAGGCCGACCAGCAGCGAGCCGCCGCAGATCGCCAGCCGCAGCTGCGGCAGCACGATACGCATGAACACCGCCCAGGGCTTGAGCCCCAGCGATTGGCCAACGTCCTCGATGGCCGGGTCCAGGCGCCGCAGGGTGGCGGCGATCGGCAGGTAGAGGAACGGGAAATAGGCAATCACCGAGACCAGCACGCCGCCGCCCAGGCCGTGGATCGACGGTACCAGGCTGACCCAGGCGTAGCTGTGAACGAACGCCGGTACGGCCAGTGGCGCGGTCGCCAGCAACGACCACAGCCGCCGACCGGGCAGGTCGGTGCGTTCGGTCAGCCAGGCCAGCGCCAGGCCCAGGGCCACGCACAGGGGCAGGGTGAGGATACTCAGCAGCAGGGTGTTGACCGCCAGTTCCGCCACCCGAGGGCGCCACACCAGCTCCAACAGAGTGCTCCAGCCGGTCTGCCAGGCCGACAGGACGACGAAGGCGATGGGCAGCAAGGCCAGCAGGGACATCAGCAGCGACAATCCGATGATCCACGGATTGCTCTGCCGAGCCAGCAGTTTTCTGGTTCGCCGATGCGAAAGCGCCGCAGGCGCGTGAGCGGCTGCGGCGGGGGCCAGGGGGAGGTTGGACTCTGGTATCAATTACAGGATTCCGGCCTGGGTCATCAGCGCCACGGCCTTCTTGCTGTCGAGTTTCGAGACATCGACCTTCGGTGCGTCGAGGTCCTTGAGCGGAACCAGCTTGGCGTTGGAGTCGGCACCGGCGCCGACGGCGTATTCGAAGGAGTTGCCGTCGCGCAGGACGGCCTGGCCGCCTTTGCTGGTGACCCACTTGAGGAACGCCTGGGCTTCTTCCTGGTGTTTGCTGGACTTCAGCACGCCGCCACCGGAGAGGCTGACGAAGGCGCCCGGATCCTGGTGCTTGAAGTAGTGCAGCGAGGTGTTCTTGCTGTTCTCGCCAGTCTTGGCCTGGTCACCGAAGCTGTAGTAGTGGTAGATCACCCCGCTTTCCACCTGGCCGGCATTGACGGCCTTGAGCACGGCACTGTTGCCACGGTAGATCGCGGCGTTGGTTTTCATCGCCTTCAGCCAGTCGAGGGTGGCCGCTTCGCCCTTGAGGGCCAGGACGGCAGCGACGATGGCCTGGAAGTCGGCACCGGCCGGCGAGGCGGCCCAGCGGCCTTTCCACTCGGGCTTGGCCAGGTCGAGCAGCGACTTGGGCAGTTGCGCCTCGGTCAGCTTGTCCTTGTTGTAGACGAACACGGTGGAGCGTGCGGCGATGCCGACCCAATTGCCATGGGCCGGACGGTAGGCGGCGCCGACCTGCTCCAGGGTGGTCGGGGCAACTGGGGCGAACAGCTTGGCGTTATCGACCAGCACCATGGCCGGCGAGTTTTCGGTGAGGAAGACGTCGGCTGGCGACTTGTCGCCTTCCTGGACGAGCTGGTTGCCCATTTCAGTGTCGTCACCGTTGCGCAGGGTCACCTTGATGCCGGTCTCCCGGGTGAAACCCTCGGCCCAGGCCTTGGTCAGGCCTTCGTGCTGGGCGTTATAGACCACGATACCGTCGGCGCTGGGCGCCGCGAAGACCTGACCGGCGCCGAGCAGGGCGGTGGCCAGCAGGGTCGTTTTGAACAGCGAAGGGAAACGGGAAATCATCGTGTGGAAGCTCCTGCGGTCTTGTGTACGGTCTTATGGTAGATGCCGAAGAGCGGGAGCGGGGCCGAATTGCACCTCATTCGCCACTCTGGTTAAACAATAGGAATCATTCGCATGTTTGTTCGGGCGGGAATGTAGAGGGGCAGATGAGAAAAAAACGTCAAATAAATCGTTAAGCCGTGTCGAAGGGCAGGTGGGCGGCAGCACCGCGATTGCATCCCTGCAATGGCGGCGGCCAGGCTTCAGTCCTGGCGGGCGAAGCGAATCACCAGGCGGGCGAAGTAGGCGCCGGTGAAAATCACCGCCAAAAGGCGCAGGGTCTGCATCGCCAGGACCAGGCCGACATCGGAGTGGGTGTCGACCGCGATGATCGCCATGGTGTCCAGGCCACCGGGGCTGGTCGCCAGGTACACCGAAAGGAAATCCAGGCCCAGCCACTTCGCCAGCAGCCAGGCTGAGGCGGCGCACAGGGCGATCAGGCTCATGGCACTGAGGATCATCACCGGCAGGCGCTTCCAGACGTAGAGCACGGTAGGGCGGTCGAAGCGCAGGCCGACGTAGCAACCAATGGCGCCGTAGGCCGTCGCCAGCAACCAGGCTGGCAGGGTGATGTGCAGCAGGCCGGACAGTTGCAGTGCGCCGCCGATCAGCAAGGGCACCAGCAGGGCGCCGGCCGGTACGCGGGCGCCGAGCACCACGCCGACCACCACGGTCGCCAGCGTCAGTCCCAGGCTGACCAGGTCCAGGCTGTGCTGGGTTGCCGTTACCGCGTGCTGTGCGCCACCGCTGGCCGGGGCTTCCAGCACGTGACTGACCAGCGCGCCGATCACCACCACGCAGACCACCCGCACGTACTGCATGGTGGCCACGACCCGGCCGTCGGCGCCGAAGTCATCGGCCATCGCGACCATGGCCGATGCCGCGCCGGGAGAGGTACCCCAGGCCGCGGTGCTGGCCTGGATGCCGCCGAAGCGAACCATCGCCAGGCCGACCACGGAGCTCAGGGCCACCGTCAGCACCGTGGCGAACAGCATCAGGTGCCAGGAGTCGGCCATGGCTTCGAGCACGGCCAGGGTCATCGAGTGCGCGGCCAGCAGGCCGATGCAGCCCTGGCCCAGGCGGAATGCCTGGCGGTGAATGCGGATGCGGGCGCCGCTGACGCCAAAGCCGATCGCCACCAGCATCGGGCCGATGAACTGACCGGCCGGCAGGTCGGCGTGCTTGAGCAGTTGGCCGGCGCTGCCGGCGAGAAGGATCAGGGCCAGCCATTGCAGCGGGCGTGGCCAGTGGCTCAGGGAAAAACGGGTTGAATCGGACAAAACTCCCTCCAGAGCGCCGGACGCACCCGTTGCAGGGCGTTGAGATCGACGCGATGGGTAAATTATTGATAGCGCAATTGATCAAGTCCAGTTTCTAATTGTCATGAACCTATAACTTTGGTTGATTGATTATGGATCTGCGCGATCTGACCTATTTCGAAACCATCGCCGAGCTTGGACACCTGGGGCGCGCCGCGGAAAAGCTCAATCGCAGCCAGCCGGCGCTGACCAAGAGCATCCAGCGCCTGGAGGAATCGTTGGGCACCAAGCTGTTCGAGCGTGAGGGGCGGCGGATCAAGCTGACGCCGGTCGGGGTACTGTTGCAGCAGCGCGCGCGGCAACTGCAGCAGAACATCGCCGAGACCCATCGCGAGGTCCGCGACTTCGCCAGTGGCGTGCTGGGCAATATCCGCCTGGGCTGCGCCTCGAGCATGGCCGAGTACCTGCTGCCGCAACTGACTGCGGCCTTGCTCGAGCGTGCCCCGCAAATCACCCTCAACCTGGTGATCGGCCAGGACAACATGCTGCGCGAGTCACTGCGTGCCGGTCGCCTGGATGTGGTGATCTGCCCGCAGTTCGACAGCGATCCGCAGATACTGGCCCACCCTTTGTTCGACGACGAGGCGGTGGTCGTCGCCAGCCGCAACCACCCGATCTTCGACGGGCCGATCCGTCTGAAGGATCTGGGGCGCTATCGCTGGGTGCTGCCGGCCACCGGTGTTTCCTCCCGGCGTTGGATCGATGGGGTGTTCCTCGCCCGGGGCCTGCCGCTGCCTTCGGTGCAGATCGAGACCAATACCATTTCCCTGCTGCCACCGCTGATCGGCCAGACTCGCCTGCTGAGTTTCCTGGCGCGCAATACCCTGGAAGACGTGCGCGGGGCGATGCACCTGCGCGAGGTGCCGCTCAAGGAAACCACCATGAAGCGCACCCTGGTGGCCGCGGTGCGCGACGGCGGCTATCTGTCCCCGGCGGCGCAGATGCTACTGGATCTGCTCAAGCGTGAGGGACGGAGCTTTTTTGTGGAGCGTTGATAGGCGGCAATTCCTACATAAGCAGTGCCCGATACACCGTCAAACAATCGGGATCGCCTACGGTTTGAATCTTGTTCTGCGTGAACTGTTAGTTCACGGTATAGTCATGATCAAGACTTTTCAACACAAGGGCCTGAAGGCCTATTTTGAATCCGGGACCACGAGGGGGATCCAGGCTGGCCATGCCAAGCGACTGGGTCTTATCCTTGCCGCACTTGATGTGGCTGCGACTCCCGGGGAACTCGATCTACCGGGCTATCGCCTGCATCCGTTGAAAGGGCGGTTGTCTGGCTATTGGTCAATGACCGTCAACGGTAACTGGCGTGTGATTTTCCGATTCGTCGGTGTGGACGTCGAGTTGGTCGATTATCTCGACTATCACTGAAAGGAGGCCGTTCATGGCCATGCATAATCCTCCCCACCCCGGTGTCATGATCAAAGAAATGCTGCCGGAGCTGAACATCAAGATTGCCGAAATGGCCAGGAGGCTGCATTTCTCCCGTGAAATGCTCTCGCGTGTGATCAATGGCCGGGCGCCTATCAGCCCCGACCTGGCCGTGCGCCTGGAGCGTTCAGGGCTGAGCACCGCGCGTTTCTGGCTGGGGTTGCAAATGAATTATGACCTTTGGCAGGCCGAGCACCGTGAACAGCCGGTGGTGGATCGCCTGGTCGCCGCCTGAAGCTCGGTCCAGTCGGTTAGTGGTGATCGAGCGTGGGCCACAGCTCTGCCCAATGCTCGGCCCAGCAGCAATGGTGGTTGTAGCCGGGCATGACCTGGACGCGGGCGGCGGGTTGGCTCGGGTGTTCGGTGACGAACTGGCGAGTCAGCTCCGGGGGGATGACCGGGTCGTCGGTGCCCACCAGGTGCATTTGCCTGAGATGGCTGAGGGCTGGGCCGAAATCGCCGGGGTTGAGCGAGCGGGTCAGCGGTTGCACGCGATGAAAGCGGGTCCAGGCCTGGTGGTCGAGATTGCCAGCAACGGTGATGACATTCTCGACGTCGGTGCGGCGTGCCGCCAACAGCAGGGCGATGGCGGCGCCACCCGAGTAGCCGACCAGTTGCAGCGTCTGCGCATGGGCCTGTTGCTTGAGGGTATCCACGGCCCGGTCGAGGCTGCTGACCACATCGGCGGAGAAGCGCGCGTCGGTCCAGTCGTCACGGCTGCAGGCTGCCGGTTTCAGGTACTGGCAGGGGCGGGCCAGATAGGCCGCATTGCCACTCGGCTGGGCGAGCGCCAGGCGCAGCGCCACGGGGTCGATGGGGGTCGGATCGGTCGATGGCTGGCTGGCGGTCACCCAGGCGAAGCCATCGCCTTCAAGGTAGATCGTCAGGCGTGGGTTGTCGCTGAACTGCTCAGGTCTGAAGGCCTTGAGCGGGAACGGTTGGCTGTCGATCTGCTGGCCCTGCCAGTGATGACTGCGCGCCAGCTCGTTGGCTGCGGCACTGCGCGACTCCGGCGAGGGCACCGAGGCGCAGCCACTGACCAGCCCAGTCATCAACAACGCCACGATCCCCTGTAGGAGCCAGCTTGCTGGCGATGGCGTCGGGTCAGCCAGCAAGCTGGCTCCTACAGGGGGCGGTGTGTTGCCAGGAACAGCGAGCGGCATTTCAGCTGCCGCCTTCGGTGCGACCGCTGCTGACTTCACCCGGCACATCGTCACCGGCCATGCGCTTGCGGAACAGCCCGGTCCGGGCCAGCAGCAGGGTGGTGACCGGTACGGTGATCGACAACAGGATTGGAATCAGCCAGGCATGCAGCACCGGTTCCGACTTGAGCCCGGAAAAATACAGGATCGAGGCCAGTGACACGCACCAGGCACCAATCGTCGAGGCCAGCGCCGGCGGGTGCATGCGCTGGAAGAAGTCTTTCATGCGCAGCAGGCCGATGGCACCGCACAGGGCAAACAGGCTGGCGAGCACCAGCAGCACCGCCACCGGAATCTCGATCCACAACGACAGTTCGTTCACTCGATCACCTCGCCGCGCAGGAGGAATTTGGCCAGGGCAAAAGAGCCGACGAAGCCGAACAGGGCGATCAGCAAGGCTGCCTCGAAGTAGGTGTCACTGGCATAGCGGATGCCCAGCACCAGCATCATCAGCATGGCGATGATGTACAGGTAGTCCAGTGCCAGGACCCGGTCCTGTGCCGAGGGGCCCTTGAACAGCCGTATCACGGTCAGGACCAGGGCCACGCTGAAGAGGAACAGGCTGAACAGGATCGCGTTGGCGAGCAGGGCGCTCATTCGAAGATCTCCATCAGGGGGCGTTCGTAGGTGTCCTTGAAGTGCTGGATGAAGGGCGCTTGCTCACCCAGGTCGAACACGTGCAGCAGCAGGATGCTGCGGTCCAGCGCCAGCTCCGACCAGACGGTGCCGGGAATCACCGTGCAGATCATCGACAGGGCGGCCAGGCCATTGGCATCGCGCAGGTCCAGCGGCACCTTGACGAAGGCCGAGCGTGGCGCACGGCGGCCAGCGTTGAGTACGCCCCAGGCGACGGCCAGGTTGGACAGGATCACGTCGCGTCCTACCAGCAGGAACAGGCGCAGGATCACCCAGGGCCGACGGATCCGGATCGGCAGCGGCCGCAGCGGCGCCATCATCAGCGGTGCGATGAAGCCCAGGACGGCGCCGAGCAGCAGATGACCGGGGCTGACCGACAGGTTCAGCACCAGCCACAGCAGCCACAACGCCAGGGACAGCCAGGGGGCAGGGAACAGGCGCTTCATGGTTGCACCTCCTGTGCGACGGCCTTGGCTGTCGGGCTCGGCAGGGCGCGGGTCGCCAGGACGGAGCTGACGTAGTGCTCGGGGTTGGCGAGGCTGGCCGCGGTGGCCTGGGTGTAGCGCAGCAGCGGTTCGGCCTTGACGGTCAGCAGGATGCACAGGCCGAGCAGGGTGACGATGGGCAGGCATTCAAGGCGACGCAGGGCTGGCGAGGGCCGGTCGGCCGGGCTCCAGAAGCGCTGCACGCCCATGCGGCTGAAGGCGATCAGCGAGGCCAGGCCAGACACCACCAGTAGCACCACCAGGGCCCAGGCTGCCGGCGAGATCGGTGCTTGCTGACCGAGCCCGAGGGGATTGAGCAGCGCGCTGAGCAGGCTCAGCTTGGCGATGAAGCCCGACAGCGGCGGCATGCCGATGATCAGCAGGGCGCAGGCGATGAAACTCAGGCCAAGGAAGGCCATGGTCCAGGGAATGACCTGGCCGACCACGGCTTTCTGTTCATCGTCCAGGTTGGTGCCCGGGCGTGGGTGCAGCGACTCCAGTGGTCGTGGTAGCGGGTCGATGTCCTCATCCAGCGGCAGCTCGTTGGCCGAGCGCGAACGCTCGATCAGTTCGGCCAGCAGGAACAGCGCGCTCATCGCCAGGGTCGAGCTGACCAGGTAGAACAGCGCGCCCGCTGTCAGGCTCGGCTGCGCGAAGCCGATGGCCGAGAGCAGGATGCCTGCCGACACCAGGATGCTCAGGCTCGCCATGCGCTCCAGGCGCTGGGCGGCGACGATGGCGATGGCGGCGACGCCGATGGTCGCCATGCCTCCATAGGTCAGCCAGTCACCGCCGAAGTACGCCGACGCACCGGCCTGGCCGGAAAACAGCAGGGTCCACAGGCGCAGCAGGGTGTAGACGCCGACCTTGGTCATGATCGCGAACATCGCCGCCACCGGCGCGCTGGCCGAGGAATAGGCCGGCACCAGCCAGAAGTTCAGCGGCCACATCCCGGCCTTGGCCAGGAACGCCACGGCCAGAATCGCCGCACCGGCGTGCAGCAGGCCACGGTCGGCTTCCGACACCAATGGGATCTTCACGGCCAGGTCGGCCATGTTCAGGGTTCCGGTCACGCCGTAGATCAGCGCCGCGCCGATCAGGAACAGCGACGAGGCCAGCAGGTTGATCGCGATGTAGTGCAGGCCCGAGGACACCCGCGCCCGCCCGGAACCGTGCAGGATCAGGCCGTAGGAAGCCGCCAGCAGCACTTCGAAGAACACGAACAGGTTGAACAGGTCGGCGGTCAGGAAGGCGCCATACAGGCCCATCAACTGGATCTGGAACAAGGCATGGAAGCTGCTGCCGGCCCGATCCCAGCGGGCCATGGCGAACAGCAGTGCGCAGATGCCGACGATACCGGTGAGCACCAGCATCAGTGCCGAGAGGCGGTCGACCACCAGCACGATGCCGAACGGCGCCTGCCAGTTGCCCGGCAGGTACACGCCGATGGAGGCGGGCTCCACCGATTGCTGGCTCCAGACCAGCAGCCAGACGGAAATGCCCAGCCCCAGCAGGCTGGAGCAGAGGTTGATGCGCGCCTTGAGCGGGCGGTGTTTCTCGCCCAGCATGAGCATCAGCGCGGCGGTCAGCAGCGGCAGCAGGATGGGCGCGACAATCAGGTGCGGTAGCAAATTCATTCCTTGGGCTCCCGACCGTCCACGTGGTCGGTGCCGGTCAGGCCCCGGGAGGCCAGCAACACCACCAGGAACAGTGCGGTCATGGCGAAGCTGATGACGATCGCCGTCAGCACCAGCGCCTGGGGCAGCGGATCGGTGTAGTGCAGCAGGTCCTGGGGCACGCCGTCCTTGATGATCGGCTCTTTGCCGATGAACAGGCTGCCCATGCTGAAGATGAACAGGTTGACCCCGTAGGACAGCAGGCACAGGCCCATCACCACCTGGAAGGTCCGGGGTCGCAGGATCAGCCAGACGCCGGAGGCGGCGAGCACACCGATGGCAATTGCAATGACTTCTTCCATCAGACGGTGCCTCCCTTGTATGCGGGCTTGAGTGACGGCTTGGCGGGCGAGGAGGCCAGCTGAGGCCGGTGCGCGCGGACCGACTGGTGCGCCAGCGCCGTGAGGATCAGCAGGGTCGAACCGACCACCACCGCGTACACGCCGATATCGAAGAACAGCGCACTGGCGACATGGATATCACCCAGCAGCGGCAAGTGCAGGTGCGCGGTGTGGGTGGTCAGGAACGGATAACCGAAGGCCATCGCGCCCAATCCGGTGAGCGTCGCGCAGAGCAGCCCGAAGCCCATCCAGCGCAGCGGCCGCAGGCTCATCTGCGCCTCGACCCACTGGGTGCCGGCAACCATGTACTGCAGGATGAACGCCACCGACATCACCAGGCCGGCGACGAAACCACCGCCGGGCTGGTTGTGGCCGCGCATGAACAGGTACATCGAGACCACGAAGGCGATCGGCAGCAGCAGGCGCACCAGCACCGCCGGCACCATCATGAAGCCCAGTGCGGTGTCGCTGGCGCTGCGCGGGTTGACCAGGTCGGTGACCACGTCGCTGGCCAGCAGGCGTTGCTGGTTGGGCAGCTCAAGGCTCTCGCGCGGCGGCCGGAAGCGGCGCAGCAGGGCGTAGATTGCCAGCGCGGTGGCCACCAGCACGGTGATCTCACCGAGGGTATCGAAGCCGCGGAAGTCCACCAGCATCACGTTGACCACGTTGCTGCCGCCGCCTTCGGGCAGGGCGCGGCTGAGGTAGAACGAGGAAATGTCGTTCGGCGTCTGGCGGGTGAGCATGGCATAGGACAGCAGCGCCATGCCGCCACCGACCAGCACCGACAGCAACAGGTCGCGCAGGCGGCGGATGCGCGCCTTGCGCAGGCTGTTGGGCAGCGGCGAGACCTCTTCGATACGCCGTGGCAGCCAGCGCAGGCCGAGCAGGATCAGCACGGTGGTCACTACTTCGACCACCAGTTGGGTCAGGGCCAGGTCCGGTGCGGAGAACCAGACGAAGGTGATGCAGGTCATCAGGCCGCAGACGCTGACCATGGTCAGGGCGGCCAGACGGTGGTACTTGGCCTGCCAGGCGGCGCCCAGGGCGCAGGCGATCGCCAGCAGCCAGAGGGTGACGAAGACGATCGAGCCGGGGATCTTCGGCCGATCGCCCCAGCTCAGGCTGCTGTGCAGCATCGGGATCAGTCCGGCGACCAGGGCCGCCAGCACCAGCAGGAAGAGTTGTGGCTGCAGGCGCTGGGTGGCGAACAGGCGGGTCAGGCGCCGGGCCACACGCATCTTCAGCACCAGCACGGACTCGAACAGGCGCTTGCCGTCCAGGCGCCCGACCAGCGGCAGACGGCTGAAACGACCGCGCTTGAGCTGGTTGCGCAGCAGCAGATAGAGCAGCACGCCGGCGGACATGGCGATCAGGCTCATGATCATCGGTGCATTCAGGCCGTGCCAGATCGCCAGGCTGTATTCGGGCAGGGTTCCGCCAACCACCGGCAGGGCGGCGGCGGCGAGGATCGCGCCGACCACCTGGGCCGGGAAGATCCCCACCAGCAGGCAGGTGAACACCAGCAGTTCGACCGGTGCGCGCATCCAGCGGGGTGGTTCATGCGGGGTGTGCGGCAGGTCGGTGGCCGGCGGACCGAAGAACACGTCGACGGTGAAGCGCAGCGAGTAGGCGACGCTGAAGGTACCGGCGATGGTCGCGATGATCGGCAGCGCCGCCTCGACCCAGGCCGTGGAATTGATGAACACCGTCTCGGCGAAGAACATTTCCTTGGACAGGAAACCGTTGAGCAGCGGCACCCCGGCCATCGCGGCACTGGCGACCATCGCCAGGGTGGCGGTGAACGGGATCAGCTTGACCAGGCCGCTGAGCTTGCGGATGTCGCGGGTGCCGCTTTCATGGTCGATGATGCCGGCGGCCATGAACAGCGAGGCCTTGAAGGTGGCGTGGTTGAGAATGTGGAACACCGCGGCCACGGCGGCCAGCGGGCTGTTCAGGCCCAGCAGCAGGGTGATCAGGCCCAGATGGCTGATGGTCGAATAGGCCAGCAGGCCCTTGAGGTCGTTCTGGAACATGGCGCAGTAGGCGCCGAGCATCAGCGTTGCCGCACCGGCACCGCCGACAATCCAGAACCATTCCTCGCTGCCCGAAAGCGCCGGCCACAGCCGCGCCAGCAGGAACACCCCGGCCTTGACCATGGTCGCCGAGTGCAGATAGGCCGAGACCGGCGTCGGCGCGGCCATCGCCCGTGGTAGCCAGAAATGGAAGGGGAACTGCGCGCTCTTGCTCAGGGCGCCGATCAGGATCAAGGGCAGCAGCACCGGATAGAGGGCGTGGGCGCGGATCTTGTCGCCGGCCGCCAGCACCACATCCAGCTCGTAGCTGCCGACCACATGGCCGAGGATCAGTACCCCCGCCAGCAGGCACAGGCCGCCGGCGCCGGTGACGGTCAGCGCCATGTAGGCGCCGCGTCGGGCATCGGAGCGGTGGTGCCAGTAGCCGATCAACAGGAACGAGAACAGGCTGGTCAGTTCCCAGAAGAACACGATCTGGATCAGGTTGCCGGAGAGTACCAGGCCGAGCATCGCGCCCATGAACGCCAGGAAAAAGGCGAAGAAGCGTGGTACTGGATCGTCCGGTGACATGTAGTAACGGGCGTAGAGCGACACCAGTGTGCCGATGCCCAGCACCAGCATGGAAAACAGCCAGGCGAAACCGTCCAGGCGCAGCACCAGGTTCAGGCCGAGGCTGGGCAGCCAACTGATGGTCTGGTGGATCACGCCACCGTGGGCGATCTGCGGGTACAGCAAAGCCATCTGAATCGTGCCGACCAAGGCCACCAGGCCGGCCAGAATCGATTCAGTGTTACGTGCGTTATGCGGCAGCAAGGCTGCCAGACAGCTACCTAAAAAAGGCAGAAGCAGTAGAACTATCAGTGACATAGGCTTCTAATCTGCAGGAGTTTGCCAAGGATCATACGTGGCCCGTCCGGGATCACCAACCCGGAACCTGTGGCAGAATCCTACAAGGTAGGTGGTAAATGCCTGATGCGCATGACGGGTTCACAGGGCAGGTGTTCCGATCTTTCCTGCAGGCGCCGTCGATCACGACGCATATCCCTTCAGTCACGGCTGGGCCTGGAGCGGCTCCTGCGGGCGTCCGGTTTCACTTGACTGATATCATAGTGATGGCTAATTTACGCCGCGCTTTGTGATACCTGTCGCTGCTGTTTCGATGGATCGAACATGACTTCCCATTCCCTCCACGAAACTGTCACGTGTGCCGCTTGCTTCCAGGGCGCGCTGAACAGTGCCTGCGCTGATTTCGCTGAACACCCCCATGATGTTTACCAGAAGATCGCAAGGAACTGCCCGATCGGCAACTGGCGTCTTCAATCCATAAGGATGATCCCCATGTTCAAGACTCTCTGCAAAACCGCCGCCGTGCTCTCCGTCGCCCTGCTTTACGGTTGCGCCTCGTCTCCATCGCTGGAAAAGATGCAGGCGGAAGTTGCGCAGTATTCCCTGCCCAAGGCGCCGGTGGCGGATAAAGGTCTGGTGTATGTCGTGCGTCCGAGTAATGCGGGCATGATGGTGCGTTTCAACGTCTTCCTCGACGACAAGGAAGCCGAGTCGGAGATGGGCTACAACCGGGGCAACCAGTACATCTACTTCTTCGTGACGCCTGGCCAGCACGTGATCAGTTCCAAGGCCGAGAACTGGGCGGACACGACCGTCACGGTCAAGGCGGGCGAGGTTGTCTACCTCAAGCAGGAAGTGGAAATGGGTGTGGTGATGGCGCGTAACAGCCTCAAGCAGCTGAGCGATGTCGAGGGCCGCTACCTGGTCAAGGATGCGTCCCTGGGCACCATCGCCAAAGAGAGCAAGTAACGTTCCCTGGGCGCTGGCGTCACGGCCAGCGCTCTTCAGTGATTGTTCGAGTCCACCGCCTCGGACTCGATTTCAGGCTCGGTCGACTCGGTCTGCCTACCCTTGGTTTTCAGCTCGCTGACAATCACCGCCGCCACGATCAACCCCGCACCGACCAGTGCCAGCCCCGGCAGCCGCTCACCGGCCAACCGCCCGGCAATGCCAGCCCACACCGGCTCACCGGCGTAGATCAACGTGGCGCGAGTCGGCGACACGCTCTTCTGCGCCCAGTTCATCGCCACCTGGATGGCCGCGCTGGCAGCGCCCAGGCCGACGGCACTGAACAGCAGCGTCCAGGAGAACACCGGCAACTGTTCCTGGGTGGGGGCGATCATCAGGAACGCCAGCACCGAAGCCGTGCCCAGTTGCACCACCGTGACGCGTTTTACATCGACCTTTCCGGCATAGTTGCTGATCAGAATGATCTCGGCGGCAATCGCGATGGCGCTGATGATGGTGGCGATTTCCCCTGAGCTGAAGTTCAGCTCGGCACCGTTGGGCCCGGACAGCAGCATCAGCCCGGTAAAGGCCAGCATGATGCCGATGCTGGGCATCAGGCCCGGCCGCTTGCCCAGTACCAGCCACTGCAACAGCGGCACGAAAGGCACATACAGCGCGGTGATGAACGCCGACTGGCTGCTGGGAATGGTCTGCAGGCCCACGGTTTGCAAGCCGTAACCGAGCATGATCGCCGTGCCGATGAACACGCCGGCCTTTATCTCCAGCGTGGTGATGCCACGCAGGCTGCGGGCCGAGAACAGCGCGACGATACTGGCTGCGGCAGCAAACCGCAGGCCGACGAAGAACATCGGTCCGCTGACGGTCATGGCGTGCTGGACCAGCAGGAAGGTCCCGCCCCAGACCATGGTGATCAGGATCAGCACGCACTCGGCTTTGCTGAACCGCAGGATCGAAGGGATTAAACTGTTGGATTTGACCGGTGCCATGGCCTTGCGCGCTTCCTGGGTGAGACGCACAATGCGCCGAAAGATGGGCAGTATACTGCGCAAACCTACTATGTGAGCAATATAGTGCACAAAGAAACTTCGCAACGTGCCTCGGTTCTGCAACACGTCAGCCTCAATGTCCGACGCCTGCGCCATGAGGCGCAGTTGAGCCAGGCCGCGCTCTCGGAGAAGTCCGGGGTCAGCCGGCGGATGCTGGTGGCCATCGAGGCGGGGGAAAAGAACGTCAGCCTGACCACCCTCGACCGGGTGGCCGAAGCCCTCGACGTGGCCTTCAGCGACCTGATCCAGGCCCCGGATGCCCGTGATCCGAGCCGGATCAACGAACTGGCCTGGGCCGGTGCCATTCCCGGGAGCAAGGCGGTCCTGCTGGCCAAGGCGATGGCCAGTCGTGAGGTCGAGTTGTGGGAGTGGCGTCTGGAGCCGGGCGAGGTGTATCACTCCGAGCCGGACAACGATGGCTGGAGTGAGCAGTTGTATGTGTTCGAGGGCTGCCTGACCGTCTGGCTGGGTGAGGAGCAACGTTCGGTGGCGACGGGTGAGTTCTTCATGTTCCCGAGCAACCAGCCGCATGGGTATCGCAACGACGGCGAGGTGGCGGTGCGCTTTGTGCGCAATGTGGTGCTGTGAGGGGCATATCTGTCAGGGCGGTGGGTTCACGATCTCTGCCGCCAGCCACTTCACACTTCAAGTGATTTCTCACCAACTGTTGCCAGAACAACAGTGACTGGACAGTTTGGCCATTTTCTAGCTAGAGCTGTTTCTAGTTTTTATTGATAAGCAATTGAAATGTATAGGTTTTAATTTCAGGCACGACTCCTGCTATGTCCCTTGCATGCGTTCTTTCGCGTTCAACAGGACTCTGGAGCCGGTCTATGACAACTGCCGCCAAACCCACCTCCGTCGCCCATGTCATCCGTTCGGATGAAGAGGCGATTGCCGCCGCCAGGCAACTGGCCGCACGTTTTGCCGTCGAGGCCAGCGTACGCGATCGTGAACGCCGCCTGCCGGCTGCCGAACTCGACGAATTCTCCGCTACCGGCCTGTGGGCCATCACCGTTCCCAAGGCCTATGGCGGTGCGGGCGTGTCCTATGTGACGGTAGCCGAGGTGATCAAGATCATCTCCGCCGCCGATCCATCCCTGGGGCAGATCCCGCAGAACCACCTCGGTGTCCTCGACATCCTGTTGCAGACCGCCACTGAGGAGCAGAAGCGCCACTACTTCAGCAAGGTGCTGGAAGGCTACCGCTTCGGCAACGCCTTCTCCGAAGCCAAGAGCAAGCATGCCGGCACCTTCGACACCCGCATCCGTTTCGACGGTGACGAGGCGGTGATCAACGGCGAGAAGTTCTACTGCACCGGTGCCTTGTTCGCCCATATCGTCCCGGTGGTCGGCCTCGATGAGGCGGGCAACGCACAGATCGCCTTCGTCGAGCGCCATGCCCCGGGCCTGACCATCGTCGACAACTGGGACGGTTTCGGCCAGCGCACCACCGCCAGTGGCAATGCGGTGTTCTTCGATGTTCGTGTACCGCGCAGCCAAGTGATTCCCGCCCACCTGGCGTTTGACCAGCCCACTGCCAACGGCCCGATCTCGCAGATCATCCAGGCCGCAGTCGACACCGGTATTGCCCTGGGCGCCCTCGAAGAGACCAAGCGCCATGCCCGTCAAGCCCGGCCCTGGATCGACAGTCAGCAGGACCACGGCTGGCAGGATCCGTTCAGCCTGGCCGCCATCGGCGACCTGGAGTGGCGGGTGCACGGCACCGAGGCGATCCTGGAAAAGGCCGGCCGGGCCATCGACCGCGCCCTGGCGCAGCCGAGCGAGGAGAGTGTCGCCGAAGCCTCGGTCGTGGTCGCCCAGGCCAAGGTGCTCTCCGCTGAAACCTCACTGCTGGCCGCCAGCAAGCTGTTCGAACTGGCCGGCACCCGTTCGGTGCTGGGCAAGCACAACCTCGATCGCCATTGGCGCAACGCTCGCACCCACACCCTGCATGACCCCGCGCGCTGGAAATACCACCTGATCGGCAACTACCTGCTCAACGGCGTCAAGCCGGCCCGGCATGCCTGGAACTAGGAGTTCGTGATGAACGCATTGAATCAAGCCATTCCCCGAGAAGCCGCGCTGAACCATGCCAGCGCCGACCTGCAGGCTGCCCGCAGCGGTCTGGAGCGGACCCTTGCCGCCGTGCGCGGCCATGCCAGCCAGGCACGCGACCCGCAGGTGATCAGCCAGTTCGGTGACCTGCAGATCCGCATCGAGGTCGCCACCGCCCTGATCGAACGTGCCCAGCGTTTTGCCGACGGCCCCCACGACGAGGCGGAAAAGCTGATCGCCGCCACCGAAGCGGCGATCGCCAGCGCCGAGGCCCTGCAACAGGTGGGCAACACCGAGTGGGCGCTGACCGGCCAGCGTGCCGTGGTGTCACCCAGCCATGACCCGCTGCAGGACCCCCTGCACCTCAAATACAAGCTGATTGGCAACTTCCGCCTCAATGGCGTGCTGCCCGACCGTTCCAGGAGTGCTGTCGATGTCCCGTGAAATCCGCCTCAATGCCTTCGACATGAACTGCGTGGGCCACCAGTCTCCTGGCCTGTGGGCCCACCCACGGGATCGTTCCTGGCAGTACAAGGACCTGGAGTACTGGACCGACCTGGCGAAGATCCTCGAGCGTGGCAAGTTCGATGGCCTGTTCATCGCCGACGTGCTCGGCATCTATGACGTCTACAACGGCAACGGTGATGCAGCGATCCGCCAGGCGGCGCAGGTGCCGGTCAACGATCCGCTGCAACTGATCCCGCCGATGGCGCTGGTGACCGAGCACCTGGGCTTTGGCCTGACCGCCTCGCTGTCTTTCGAGCACCCGTATCCGTTCGCCCGGCGGCTGTCGACTCTCGATCACCTGACCAAGGGCCGCGCCGGCTGGAACATCGTCACCTCGTACCTGGAGAGCGGGGCGAAGAACCTCGGCCAGCGCGCCCAGACCGAGCACGACGCGCGCTACGACTACGCCGAGGAGTACCTGGAGGTTTGCTACAAGCTCTGGGAAGGCAGTTGGGAAGACGGCGCGGTGTTGCGTGACCGCGAGCGCAAGCTGTTCAGCGACCCGCGCAAGATTCACGAGATCCAGCACTTCGGCAAACACTTCCAGGTGCCCGGCATCCACCTGTGCGAGCCCTCGCCGCAGCGCACGCCGGTGTTGTACCAGGCGGGGGCGTCGAGCCGCGGCAAGCAGTTCGCCGCCGAGCATGCCGAGTGCGTGTTCGTCGCGGCGCCGTCCAAGGTGCTGCTCAAGAAGGTGGTGGCCGATATCCGCCGGCGCGCCGCCGAGGCCGGGCGCGACCCGAGGAGCATCCTGATCTTCAACCTGCAGACGGTGATCGTCGATGAGACCGACGCCAAGGCCAAGGCCAAGTTCGAGGAGTACAAATCCTACGTCAGCTATGAGGGTGCGCTGGCGCTGATTTCCGGCTGGACCGGGATCGACTTCAGTCAGTTCAAGCCGGACGAGCCGCTGCGGCATGTGCACACCAACGCGATCCAGTCGGCGGTGGAGACCTTTTCCACGGCGGATCCAAACCGTGTCTGGACGCCGAACGAGCTGGCTGACTGGGTGGGCATCGGTGGTTTCGGGCCGCTGTTCGTCGGTGGGCCGGAGACGGTGGCCGACCTGCTGCAGGAGTGGGTCGAGGACACCGACGTCGATGGTTTCAACCTGGCCTATGCGCTGACCCATGAGACCTTCGTCGATGCGGTCGAGTGGCTGGTGCCGGAGCTGCAGAAACGCGGCGTGTACAAGAAGGCGTACGCGCCGGGGACCTTGCGCGAGAAGCTGTTCGGCGCCGGGCCGAAGCTCTCGGATGTTCATCCGGGGGCCGGGTACCGGGACCTGTTGTGGCGAGCGGGCTCGCCCGCGCTCGACTGCACAGCAGTCGCAAACCTATCGGCGTATTCCACCTGACACACCGCAATCGCCGATTTCAGGGGTGCTTCGCACCCCGACGGGGGCAAGCCCCCTCGCCACATGACTGAACGAGGTGATCCCCATGAGCGTGCACGAACTCAAGCGTCCGCCAGCGACCCTGCCGCCGCAACCCGAAACGGTCTCGATCCTTCCCGCCGCCCTCGAACAGTTGCGGCACTGGGCCCAGGTCAGTCCGCTGCAAAGCGCCTTGCGCCACAAGCGCCATGGCCAATGGCACAGCTGGCGCTGGATCGACACCCTGCGCGAAGTCGAGCGCCTGGCCGATGGCCTGCGCCAGCAGGGTTTCAGCGCCGAGTCGCGGCTGGCGCTCAGCGGTAGCCTTGAACCTAACCTGCTGTTGGTGGCCCTGGCAGCCCATTCCATCGGCGGCCAGGTCTTCAGCCTGGCGCCGGACCTGAGTGCCGAAGCCCTTGGCCAGGCGTTCTGGCGCCTGCAACCCAGCCACGGTTTTGTCGACAGCCGCCAGCAATTGCTCGACTGGCTCGCCGCCGGCGAGGCGGACAGCGCTCCCGGCGTGCTGATAGCCAACCAACTGCCCGGCCGGCTACCGGGCTTGCCGCGCCAGACCGTGCTGGCCTTTGCCAGCCTTTGTGGTGACAACCAGGCACCGCGCCCGATCGTGCTGTGGCGGGCGCCGCTGGCGCAGCCGCAACTCTGGAGCGAGGAGGGGACCGATTGGTCGGGCGGCCTAGCGGTGCTGCTTGACCAGTGGCTGAACAGCGGCCACAGCCTGGCGTTCGCCGAGAGCCGCGACAGTGCCAGTCGCGATCGCCGCGAGGTGGCGCCCTCCGGACTGCTGCTTTCCCCCGAGCGCCTGCAGACCCTGGCCGACGAGATCGAGCAGCGCCTGGCGGCCCCGGGCACCTGGCGTCGCCGCCTGTGCGAATGGTCGCTGGCCCATCCCGAACGCCTCATCGCGCGCCTGCTCAAGCAACGGGTGCGCCGGCTGCTGGGGTTCCAGCGCCTGCAATACATCTGGCAGCCGAGTCAGCCCGTGAAGCTGCCGGCAACCTTCAACCAATGGCGGCTCCAGGCCCCGGGACGGAAAAGCGCATGAGTGTGGCCGAGCCGATTTTGCAGGTGCGGGACATATCCCTGTCGTTCAAGGGCGTGAAAGCCATCAACCAACTGTCGTTCGAGGTCCGCCGTGGCGAGATCTGCGCGCTGATCGGGCCCAACGGCGCCGGCAAGAGTTCGCTGCTCAACCTACTGAACGGTGTCTACCGCTTCGACAGCGGCGAGATCGTCTTCGAGCGGCAGCGCTTTCGCCGTATCGATCCGCTGGACGCCGCGCGCCGTGGCATTGGCCGCACCTTCCAGAACAACGCGCTGTTCAAGAAGATGAGCGTGCTCGACAACCTGCTCACCGGGCTGTCGCGCTACCAGCACAGCCACTTTCTCGAACAGGCCCTGGGCCTGCCACGGGCGCGGCGCGAGGCCGAGGTGTTTCGGCGCAAGGCCCAGCAGGTCCTGCAACTGCTTGAACTGCAGGCCTTGCGTGATGTGCCAGTGGGCAACCTGTCCTACGGCCTGCAAAAGCGTGTCGAGCTGGGCAGGGCATTGATCGCCGGGCCAACCCTGTTGCTGCTGGACGAGCCGATGGCTGGGATGAACGCCGAGGAGAAGCAGGAAATGGCCCGGTTCATCGCCGGCGTCAATCGCGACCTCGGCACCACCGTGGTGCTGATCGAACACGACATGGGCGTGGTGATGGGCCTGTCCGACCACGTGGTGGTGCTTGACTACGGGCGCAAGGTCGGCGACGGCACGCCGGCCGAGGTGCAGGCCAACCCGGAAGTGGTCGCGGCCTACCTGGGAGCGGTGCACTGATGGCCTTCTTCCTGGAAACCCTGATCGGCGGCCTGCTCGCCGGCACCCTGTATTCGCTGGTCGCCATTGGCTTCGTGCTGATCTACAAGGCCAGCGGCGTGTTCAACTTCGCCCAGGGCTCGATGCTGCTGTTTGCCGCGCTGACCTTCGTTAGCCTGCACGAGCAGGGCGTGCCCTTCGCCTTGGCGCTGCTGCTGACCGTGGTGGTGATGGTGATCGGCGCGCTGCTGATCGAGCGCCTGGTGCTGCGGCCGCTGGTCAACCGTTCGCAGATCACCCTGTTCATGGCCACCCTCGGCCTGTCGTTCATCATTGAGGGCCTGGCCCAGGGCTTGATGGGCTCCCAGGTGCGGGCATTGGACCTGGGCATCGACGATATACCGCTGTTCGTCCACGGCGTGATGCTCAGCCAGTTCGACCTGATCGCTGCCGCCACAGCCGTGGTGCTGGTCGTCGTGCTGGCGCTGCTGTTCAACAAGACCCGCATCGGCATCTCGCTGCGCGCGGTGGCCGATGACACCCAGGCGGCACTGTCGATCGGCATCCACCTCAACCGTATCTGGCAGATCGTCTGGGCGGTGGCCGGTGTCGTTGGCCTGGTCGCGGGGCTGCTCTGGGGCGCGCGCCAGGGCGTGCAGTTTTCGCTGTCGCTGGTGGTGCTCAAGGCGCTACCGGTGCTGATCATCGGCGGTTTCACCTCGATCGGCGGAGCCATCGTCGGCGGTCTGATCGTCGGCGCCGCCGAGAACCTTGCCGAGGTCTATATCGGCCCGCTGATCGGCGGCGGCATCACCCCCTGGTTCGCCTATGTCCTGGCGCTGGTCTTCCTTTACATCCGCCCGGCCGGCCTGTTCGGCGAGCGGGCCATCGAGCGAGTCTGAAGCATGTCTGTTCCTGTCATCACTGAAACGGCACCCTGGGTGCTGGTCCAGCGGCGCCTGCCGTGGACCCTGGTCGGCCTGCTGGTGCTGGCCTTCGGCGTGGTCCCGCTGGTGGGCAACGACTACTGGCTCAGCGCGATCCTGATTCCATTCCTGGTGCTGTCCCTGGCGGGCCTGGGGCTCAACCTGCTGACCGGCTACGCTGGGCAGACTTCGGTCGGCGCGGCGGGCTTCATGGCAGTGGGGGCCTTTGCCACCTACGGCTTCCTGTTGCGCCTGCCGGAACTGGGCCTGCCCCTGGCGCTGCTCGGCGGCGGGGTGATCAGTGCGCTGGTGGGGCTGCTGTTCGGCCTGCCCAGCTCGCGGATCAAGGGCTTCTACCTGATGGTCACCACCCTGGCGGCGCAGTTCTTCCTGGAGTGGCTGTTCGTCAAGTTTCCCTGGTTCTACAACTACGGCTCCTCCGGGACCATCTCCGCGCCGAGCCTGAGCCTGTTCGGCCACGACCTGAACACGCCGCTGGGGCGCTACCTGCTGACGCTGGTCACGGTGCTGTTGCTGACCTGGACCGCGCGCAACCTGGTGAACAGCCAGACCGGGCGCAACTGGATGGCGATCCGCGACATGGACACCGCCGCGGCAGTGATCGGCATCCCGGTGGCGCGCTACAAGCGCCTGGCGTTCGCCGTCAGTTCGTTCTACCTCGGCATCGCCGGGGCGCTGTGGGCCTTCGCCTACCTGGGCACGGCCAGCGCCGGCAGCTTCGATATCAACCGCTCATTCCAGATCCTGTTCATCATCATTATCGGCGGCATGGGCAGCATCGCCGGCAACTTCATCGGCGCGGCCTTTATCAGCCTGTTGCCGATCCTGCTCAGCCACCTCGGCCAGGCCCTGCTGGGCGGCGCGGTGGACGCCGGGCAGTTGCAGAACCTGCAGAAAATCATCTTCGGCGTGCTGATCATCCTGTTCCTGGTCAAGGAGCCGGAAGGGCTGATCCGCCTGCTGGGCAATACCCGTGAACGGCTGCGCCACTGGCCGTTGCGCTTCTGACTTCCCGATCCGCCATCCCTGGAGACCGATTCGACCATGCGTGCACTTTTCAAACGTTCACTGACCGCCACCGCCCTGGCCCTGACCCTCCTCGGCGCGGCGGCGCCCCTGGCCCAGGCCTCGCCGGACCAGCAGTTCTTCCCACTGGCCACCTACCGGGTCGGCGCCTACGCCTCCAGCGGCGTGCAGGTGTGGGCCGGGATGATCGACTACCTCAACTACATCAACGAGGTCGAGGGCGGCATCAACGGCGTCAAACTGGTGTGGCAGGAATGCGAGACCGAATGGACGGCCGAGAAGGGCATCGAGTGCTACGAGCGCTTCAAGAACGGCCTGGATGGCGCGCCGGTGGCGGTCTACCAGCCCAACGGCGCGCCGGCGGCCTATGCCCTCAGCGAGCGCGCGGAGGTCGACAAGATCCCGCTGATCACCCTCGGCTACGGCCGTACCGAAGCCACCGACGGCAAGGTCTTCCCCTACAACTTCCCGGTAATGCTGACCTTCTACAGCGAAGCCTCGACCCTGGTGAACTACATCGCCCAGCGCGAAGGCGGCTTCGACAAGCTCAAGGGCAAGAAGATCGCTACCGTCTACCACGACTCGGCCTACGGTCGTGAGACCCTTGGCCCGTTGAAGCTGCTGGCCGAGAAGTACGGTTTCGAGAACATCCAGATTCCGGTCGCCGACCCGGGCAACGAGCAGTCGGCGCAATGGCGCCAGGTCCGTCAGCTCAATCCGGACTGGGTGTTCCTGCGCACCTGGGGCGTCTCGACCCCGGTGGCGGTCAAGACCGCTGCGCGCTTCGGCTTCCCGGTCGACCATATCGTCGGCGACATCTGGGCCAGCTCCAGCGAAGACGTGCTACCGGCCGGCGCCGCAGCCAAGGGCTACCTGGCTCTGACACCGTACCCGGCGGGAAGCGACTTCGAGATCCACAAGCGCCTCAAGCAATACATCCTCGACAAGGGCAAGAGCGACCTCAAGGACCTGAGCAATTTCGGCAGCGTCTACTACAACTCCGGCCTGGTGAACGCCGCCATCGCCGTGGAAGCGATTCGCACCGGCCAGGGCAAGTTCGGCAAGCGGCCGCTGCACGGTGAGGAAGGCCGTTGGGGCCTGGAGCATCTGGACATCGACGACACACGGCTCAAGGCCATGGGCTTCTACGGGCTGATGCAGAACCTCAAGCTGTCCTGCAGCGACCACGAGGGTGGCGGCTCGGCCCGGGTGCAGCAATGGGATGGCGCGCACTGGAGCCTGGTCAGCGACTGGATCGCCGCCGACCGCACGTTGCTGCGCCCCTTGATCGACGAGAAGTCGGCGGCCTTCGCCAAGGAAAAGAACCTGACCCCGCGCACCTGCGCGGCAGGCGAGTGAGCCATGGGCCAGCCGGCGATTGAAACGGGGGCGGCGCCGTTGCTGCAGGTCGACGACATCGAGGTGATCTACGACCGCAGCATTCTCGCGGTGTCCGGGGTGTCCCTGAGCGTGCCGCGTGGCGGCATCGTCGCCTTGCTCGGTGCCAATGGCGCCGGCAAGAGCACCACCCTCAAGGCCATCTCCGGGCTGGTGCGGGCCGAGCGGGCGCAGGTCACCCGTGGCAGCATCCACTTCCAGGGCCAGGACAGCCTGGCGGTGGAGCCCAACCAGCGCGTGCGTGATGGCCTGGTGCACGTGCTGGAGGGCCGGCACGTGTTCGGCCAACTGACCGTGGAGGACAATCTGCGCAGCGGTGGCTTCGTTCGTGGCCTGAGCCGGCGCGAACTGCAGGATGACCTGGAGCGGCTGTACGCCTGGTTCCCACGCCTGAAAACCAAGCGCAAGACCCAGGCCGGGCTGACCTCCGGCGGCGAACAGCAGATGGTCGCCATCGGCCGGGCCCTGATGACCCGGCCGACGTTGGTCTTGCTCGACGAGCCATCCATGGGCCTGGCGCCTATTATCGTGGAAGAGATCTACGAGATCGTCGCCCAGCTCAACCGTGAGCAGCGCGTCAGCTTCCTGATTGCCGAACAAAACATTAACGTAGCGCTGAAATATGCCACCCACGGTCACGTGCTCGACACCGGCCGGGTGGTACTCAGCGGAACGTCGGACGAATTGCTGGCCCGGGGCGACCTGCAGGATTTCTACCTGGGCAAACCCTGACAAGAGAGCGAAGCATGAGTGAAGTCCTGAGCGGACAGGCGACACACGCCATCCCGCCGGTAGCGGGGCAGGCCGACGTACTGGTCGTCGGCGGTGGCTTGAGCGGTACCATGTTGGCGGTGCAGTTGCTGCGCCTGCCGGGACGGCGCCGGGTGCTGGTCATCGAGCCACGTGCCGAACTCGGCCGTGGCGAGGCCTACAGCGCCACGGAGCTGGGTCACACCCTGAACGGCAACGCGGCGCGCATGAGCGTCGACCCGGACAACCCCGACGACCTCACCCAGTGGCTCGAGGCCTATATCGCCGACGGCGGCTGGCCCGAATCGGACCAGCAACACGTGCCGGTCAGCGAACTGTTCATGCCCCGTGGCATCTTCGGCCTCTACGTCCAGCAGCGCCTGGCCGAAGCGCGGGAGCAGGGCGCCGCCTGGGGCTCGACCGCCGAGCATGTGCGTGGTGAGGTGGTCGACCTGCAGGCTGACAGCGACGGCGTTCGCCTGACGCTGGCTGACGGTCAGCAACTGCAGGCCGCCCACGCGGTGCTGGCGACCGGCATGTTCCCGGCTGCGCGCACCCGCCAGAAACAATCCAGCGGCCTCAACGCCGCCGCCGTCGATCCCTGGGACGTGGCCGCCATGTCGCGTCTCGATCCCCAGGGCACGATCCTGATCATCGGTTCCGGCCTGACCATGGTCGATGCCGTGGTTTCCCTGGAGCAGGCCGGCCATCGCGGGCCGATCCGTGTTTTCTCCCGCCATGGCCTGCTGCCGCATGTCCGCCGTCAGCCGCCGACCTGGGTCGATTTCCTGGCCGCTGACCATGGCATCCGCAGCCCGCTGCAACTGCTGCGCGAAGTGCGCCGGCAATGTGCCGAGGCGATCGACGCCGGTATCGACTGGCAAGCACCGCTGGATACCGTGCGCGCCCATATCGGCCGACTGTGGAGCCAGGCCACCGACGTTCAACGTCGCCAGTTCGTACGGCATGTACGGCCCTGGTGGGAGAGCCACCACCACCGCTCGCCGCCGTTGAGTGCCGAACTGGTGGAGCGCCTGCACAGGGAAGGGCGCCTGACCATCGAGGCGGCTTCGCTCAAGGGCTTGGTTGAAGTGCGCGACGGGCAGGTCAGCATCACCCTCCGGCCACGGGGTGAAGCGCAGACCGTGACGGTCAGCGGTGTAGGCCTGATCAACTCCACCGGTATCGAATACGACTGGCGTCGTGTCGATCGGCCATTGCCGCAGCAACTGCTGGCGCGTGGGTTGATCCGACCGGGGCCATTGGCCTTGGGGATTGCGGCTGATCCTGGTGGTGCGGTGGTGGATGCCGAGGGTGAAACCTCGCCCCGGCTGTTTGCCATGGGCCCGCCATTGCGGGGGATGTGGTGGGAGAGTACGGCGGTGACCGACGTAGCGATCCAGGCCAAGGCCCTGGCGGCGCGGCTGGTGCAATTGGCGGTGCGGAAGGCGGGCGAGGGCTGATCTGAAAAAATAAAAAATATTTAGAATTCAGGGGGTTGCCAGTGTCATGTAACTAGGACATAATGCGCGCCATCAGCACGGACGGCAACGTAGCGATCGCTGAAGAATCAAGGAGTTGCGGCAAGTCAGACTTGCAAGGGCGCTCGATTCGACCCTGAGGCCGAGTAGCAAAATGGTTATGCAGTGGATTGCAAATCCATCTACGCCGGTTCGATTCCGACCTCGGCCTCCACTATTCAAAGCCCCGTAAATCAATAGTTTACGGGGCTTTTTCTTTGCCTGCAAAAACTGAAGTGTTCCGCAATTAAAGGCAGCAGTTCCGCAACTCGGCGTCATTTGGTCGGGCTGACGATCTCGCCAACGCGGCGGTACACCTTCTTCGTCATCTCTTCTTTCGAGTGCCCGAGCATCCTTCAGCTCCTGAGGCGCCACGGCATAAACAGCATCCCACACAGCCTCGCCGGCGTAGAAGTCGCGGGGCACCTCCTTGTTTCGGCGAAGCCCAAGGCACGGGTTTGCCTGCGTCGTGAAGCCCCATTCGCGCGCGTGGGTGAATATCGTCGAGAGCAGGGCCAGCTCCCTGTTCGCGCGAACCTTTGCCTTCCTGCCATCCCTGTACTGGGCAAGCACCTGGGTGGTAATGGCCTCGACTGGAGCACCCTCAAAAGCCTTCCTCAGTTGCCTCAATCCCTTCACGTAGTCGTCATGGGTTCCTTTCTTGAGCCCAGGCATGACCCTGATTTCATGCTCGTCAAGTGGGCCATGTAGGCGAGGGCGATCATGGCTGTACCTCCGCGGTATAGCGCTTGTAGTCCTCGCCAAACTCTCAGCAGTAGGTCGCAGGCCAGGCGCCAGTCGTTCCCTCCTCGGCAAAGGCATCGAAGGCTGCGACCACCGCCAACCAGGCCGCCGACAAGGCTGATGAGGCCCTCAATCGGGTATCGCAGTAGCCTGTGATTCTCTGTTTCTCTTCCATCGCCAACTGACTATCGAGAGCATCAGGCAGGAAGTGACGCCGGGCATCATGAAGAATGGTAAAGCTTGCGGCATCTTGCCCCACATGCCCCAGCCTATGACCGCTCCCCAGGCGGTTGAGGCGATGGCTCCAGCGAGGAAGAGCCATTTTCTGCTGAGGGCTGGGGTTTCTGCCATGGCCCGGGCATAGATTTTCCAGCCCGACCACAGGCTGAAAACGGACACCCCAAAGACGCTAAGTACCCACAGTATCCCTTTCGCTGGCAGATCAGTGAAAAGCAGTGGAATGAAGACTGCCAGGGTGCCGTAGATGAAAAGGGCGGTAACGGGTAGGAGACCGATAAGAGCACATATCGTGAGGCAGATCCGCAGAGTGAGTAGTCCGGGCATCGTTCCTTGATCCAAAGCAGCGTTTGATATCCCGCATGATCATCAATCCGCGCCACAAAATCAAAATGCACCGTTCTGTGGCGCGATCACTGCCTTTTGGGGCTTGGGTGAAGGTGCTGGCAATTTGATAGGAGTGGTTTAGAATGCCGCCCAATCTTATCGCCATGGAGAGCGAAATGAACGAAGCAGTTGCAGTGACGGCTCCGCAGAAGCGGCAAGTAGGGTTTATTCTAGGGCTTGGAATTCTGTTGTTCCCCTTGCTGTTTGGCTGGATGCTGCTGAGAAAGGGGCACTCGACCTTTGCGCGCATTGTCGGTCTCCTCTGGATGGCTCTGTGTCTTTTCTCGTTGATTGGCATGGGCTCGATTTCAAAAACCAGTTATGACACCTACAAGGAAAGGGCAGCCCAATCTAGTACACAAGGTTCGGCTCCTAAACAGTCGGCCCAGGCAGAACCACTTAAGGCTTACACGTCGACGAAAGTCTCCCAAGATTACGAAGACAACACTGTTGCTGCTGACATGCAGTACAAGGGCAAGCGCGTGAAGGTGTCCGGACGCATCACCGATATCAATACTGATTTCCTCGGGAAACCGTACCTGGTACTTGCGGGCACTAACCCGTATTTGGGGCCGCAGTTCAAATTTGAAAAATCGGACATGGCCTCTCTCGCATCGCTCAAGAAAGGTGTGCAAATTTCGGTAGTCTGCACCGGCAATGGTGACGTAGCCAAAGTACCGATGTTCGAAAATTGCGAAGTCTTAAAATAACCAGTTGACAACCGAAGTCCCTGTCTGTGGAGTTCGTGTTATTTTTTGGTTTTTCCGCGCGCAAAGTCCAACCCTAAGTTGGGCTTTTTGCTTTCTACAGTTCACCAATCCTCAGCATCCGAGCAATCAAAGCCGCCGAGCTTTGGGCCTTCTTTCGCTCAAAGTTCGGGGGCGGTGGTCAACATGGAAACGGTGGAAACGGGGACACCCATTCAGTCCCTAGGTGCCCTGGATTCGACTGTTCTTGTCCTTGATGTCGCCGCGCTCACCAATGACTGGCAGGTGGGTTGCTATTGGATTCGGCGATTGTTATAAGGCCGGTCAAAAATGCGCAAAGGACTGCAATCCATGTTTCTACTGATGATGATTTTTTTGTTCTGGCCTGAGAATCCCGCCTATATCGTCAACGAAAAAAACTGCAAATTTGGACACTTTGTTGAGCTGCCGAATGATTACAGGAGGAGCCGACTGATGAAGGAGTGTTTTGCAAATACCAAAGAAGATCACAAGCCTCCTATTGGGGACACGGAATAAAAGACTACGCGCCCACTGGAAGAATTCATGGATATTCCGGTTGATTTACGGTCGGGCACTCCGACTTACACGCTGCCTCTGCTTTGTTGCGTTGGTGCAGGGGCCGCTTTCGCAGTGTGCATTCGTCCGCATCGGGGTGTGCTCTGTCCAGGAGTCGAACCTGGAAGACTTACGCGTTCGGCTACCGTCGCCTCACGTCGCGTGCAGGAGACGGGACAGATTTATTTTTCGGCGTGGTAGGTTGAAAATAAATCCGTCCTCGTTTCCCAAGAACATGAGCCTGACCGGCTCCAGCGTCAGTATCGCTGCCGGGATGGAGAGTGCCAGCCAGAGCACTACCGACAAGTCTGCGAGCCTGGCGGTTGGCCGGGTGATTGGCGGCTCTGTCGTGGACAGCGTCAACACTATCCGTAGTGCGGTCAAGGCGGCGAAGAATGCCGATGATCCCAAGCTCAAGGCGGTGAAGCTGGCCCAGGCTGCATTAGCTGCCTACAACCTGGGAGGTATGGGGAGTTCGGTATCCGACAGTGCGGACGCTTACGCCAACAAACAGGGTGGCACCTCGGCCAACGGTTCGCTGATAAAGATCGGCACCGAGATCGCCAACACCCACAGCAAAAGCACCAGTGAGTATGAGAGCCAGACCGCCAAGCAAAGCTCGCTCAACGTGGGGCAGACCCTGGCTATCGAGGCGACCGGTAAGGCGGCGGGGACGACCGGTGATATCCACGTTATCGGCAGCACTCTGAAGGCAGCCGACACCGATCTGACTGCCAAGCGGGACATCGTTCTGGAAAGTGCGCAGAACACCGCGAACTGGGCCAACAACAGCTCCAACAACAGGACGGCCATTGGCGCCAGCTTCAACATCGGCCAGCAGAATGGCTTCACCCTGGACCTTGGGGCCCAGATCGCCAAGAGCCTGGGCACCGGCAGTTCGGTTACCCAGGTCAACAGCACGCTGGACACCGGTGCGCTGACGCTGCACAGCGGCAATGACACCACGCTGGCGGGTGCACAGGTACGGGCCAAGTCGATCGATGCGCTGGTTGAGGGCAACCTCAACATCGCCTCGCGCCAGGACTCCGAGACCGAGAAGAACAAGCAGGGCAGCGCCGGTATCGGCGGCAGCATCTGTATCCCTCCGTTCTGCTATGGCGTGCCGGTCGTGGTGTCGGCCAACCTTGCCGCCGGCAACATGAAGAGCAATTACCAGGCGGTCGAGGATCAGAGCGGACTGTTTGCGGGTGCCGGTGGCTACGACATCTATGTCGGTCATAACACCACCTTGCAAGGGGCGGTCATTGCCAGCGATGCGACGGCGGACAAGAACCTGCTCAGCACCGATCGTCTAATTGCCAGTGATATCAAGAACAAGAGCGAGATCAAGAGCACCTCTGTCAGCGTCAGCGGTTCGGCCAGCTTTGGCGCTGGTGCTTCGAGCGCCGGCCTGGGCGGGATGTTCGGCATGTCGCTCAGCGATTCGGACAGCAGCAAGACCCGTAGCGCCGTCAGTGAGGGCACCATCGTCGTCCGTAACGCTGAGGGGGCCAACGACCTGGTGGGCTTGAGTCGCGATACGGCCAATGCCAACGAAAAGCTCGACCGGCCTGACAAGAAGGCGATGGAAGAGCGCATGGAGCTGATTCGCAGTTCCGTGGAGTTGGTCAATGGTGTTTCGGATGCGATTGCCAAGGCCAAGATGGAGGCGGCTCGGGATTCGAATAGCGAGGAGTACAAGGCTGCCCGGCAACAGTTGCTGGATAAGGGCAACGCCAATCCAACTGGAGAGCAGATCGCTCAACAGGTCAGCCAGAACTATGGCGTGGGCAGCAGCTTCAAGAAGGCAGCCCAGGCGGTCAGCGCAGTTGTGCAGGGTGTTCTGGGCGGGAACATCGGTGGTGCGCTGGCGGGGGCGGCGGCGCCCTATGTGGCCCAGAGCATCAAGGAGGCCACCAAAGGTGACGACGCCGCAAACCTGATGGCGCATGCCGTCTGGGGAGCAGTGCTTGCAAGCTCGCAAGGCAACTCGGCTTTGGCCGGTGCGGGCATTGGTGAATACATCGCCAAGCAACTGTACCCGAATAAGTCTGTTGATCAGTTGACCGAGTCGGAGAAACAGACGGTTTCGGCGCTGTCGACGCTTGCTGGTGGCCTGGCCGGTGGGCTGGCGGCTGGTGGTTTGCAGAACGCGATTGCTGCTGCTGGAGCGGCAAAGAATGCGGTAGAGAACAACCATCTGAGTTTCATAGAAGGTGTTGATCTAGATAAGAAACAGAGCGAATACAACGCCAATTGTGTGGGCGTTTCATCGGAAGAGTGCAGCCGGTTGGCTGCGGATATCCAAGATTTGCGCAAAAAAGCGGAAAGCGAGCTCAAGCATGAGGTCGTCAGCGAAGACAGCGACATGACCAGGGCCAGCAGTGTTGATCATTACCCTGGCGAGATCATCATGTGCAAGAACTCTCCTAACGGGTTCTGTGTTGTCACGAATCAATCGGTGAAAACCGCGCAAGGGGATGAGTGGCGTCTGGAGTATGCGAGCCAGGAACAGGCGTTGGTGGGGGTTGCAAACGAGGCGAAGACGGTTAGTGATCTTACGTTAGACCTGAAAAGAGTTGCTGCAGAGTCCTTTGCGGAGGGCTGCGGTGGTATGGGAGCGATTGGCATTGCTTGCCAGCTTTCGATGGCGGCAGGTGTGACTAACCCGGTTACCGAAAAGGAGGCAACCACAGGGGAGCGAATCGGTTGGTTTGCGCAAGCTCTTCTGAATATAGTTGGGCTTAAGGCTGCGGTAGGTAATGTGGTTGCCAAAGAAGTAGGAGGGGCGACTAAGGTATCGGAGGAAATGAAAGCCGATCCTTACCACCCCGACTGGCAAAATTACACTGGAAAGGACCGCGGCGTTGGAGCAGATGTTGTTAAAATGAAGGATTTTTCACTCCGGAGGATCCTGCAACTGTTTCTAGAGCTCATAGCGTCAATACCATAACTGCTTCTACACGGTTTGGTGGGGGAGACAGAACCACGCCTAAAACGGTTGCGTTGGGAGATATTGACTTGAATGTCGATCTAGCAGAGATTAATGCTGGAAAGGCTTCCCTTCTCAGTAGTGGAGATATTCTGACTTCCTCGGGACGAGTTTATGGGACGCACCCTGGAAGCTCTACCATATTCCCAAGGACAGGGCCTGGGCTAGTGCAATTAACTCAGGCTGAGTTCGGCTTGTATGTGGATATGGTCAGGAATGGAGGTCTTCAGGGTGGCGCGCTAAGGGCATATGAAGGTATGTTGCGAGCTGGTAATCCGGGCCTCAGCGAGGGTTCTGGTCAAAAATTAATAAATTTGTTTAATAGCAGAAAATGACTATTTCAATTTTTGAGATTTCTATCAGGAAAGAGCTTGATATGAAGAGAGTCTCTGCTCTGTTCTCAAGCTATTTTGGTATCCCAGTTGGGGGGGTTGTAGAGATTGATGAGTTTTGGGGCGCTGAACCTTCTGAGCAGCAATATCTGGTCGGAGTTAGGCTGAATGTCAGTGAAGTAGGCTACAAAACTCTTGTTGTGTGCTATTGCTATTTTGAGTTATATGGTGAGTCGCTAGGTAGTCTCGCAAAGTATCTTGCGGTTGAGTTGGGGACGGATGTTGCTATTGGTGATTATGTTCATGTGTCCGATGTTGTGAATGGGCGGTTCATGGTTTTTTCTGCTGATGGGGAAGTGGCGTATGGTTTCGAGAGTTGCGAGTCTTCCGGGTTTGATGTGGTGTTTTCTGAAAAAAGTAAAAGAAAGTAGAGGGTTAGGGGAAACGAAGGCGGATTTATTTTTTACTGCTGAAAAATAAATTTGCAGAAACGGGGACGCCCATTAGTCGGTCTCAAGTCAAGGTTAAAAGCCACCACGCCCTGCTGTTTTTAACGGCAGGGTTTGTCCTTCAACTCAACCTGATCGGTTGAACCCGTCGAAGCCGTTTTCTCATGCACTGGCTACAACAGAAACCGGAGAAACGGGGACGGATTTATTTTCTCTGGAGAAACGGGGACGGATTTATTTTCTCCGATAATGCTCTGCAACAAGGCCAGTTGACAGGAACAGATCGTTTCGTGGGCGAGGTGGAGAGTATTGTTGAAACGAATTCCGAAGCGGCCGAAGCGAGACTCGGGAGAATAAATCCGTCCCCGTTTTTCCTTTCAAGATGATGGGCGTTGGATTGTTAGGGGGCAAATGGTCGTATCCATGTTTTGGAGCAGGATGGCGAGTTGGTTACTACATTTGAAAATAACAGTAATAATACCAATCGGCGGATTCAGAGAGGGGAATGGGTTAGGCCAACCCAGGAAGAGCTGAATGGGTTTAGTGAAAAATTCTCTGAATATATAAAGTGGTGATTTATGGATGTTCTGAAGAAAGAGCGCGTAGGTGAAGAGGTATATTTTGATATCAGGTTTTCTGAAGGTGAGTTCATGGTGTATGCGGATTGCCTTCGTGTTTTGATTGAGGAGTTTTCTGATGTTGACGTTGTTGCCGTGACAGGAGGGGAAACTAAGTTGGAGCTGTTGGGGCTTTATGATGATTTGGTTGGTCTTTTAAGGGGTATGGAACGTCTTGAGTATTTGCCTGATAGGTTTAGATCTTGATGTGCTGACTATAGCTTGTAAGGTTTTTGTTTTGCTTGCGGGAAATGGTGGTCTGCTAATTTTGGTTTTTAATTTTGAGTTGAGGTATTTTGAATGGATCTTATCAGGAAGGAGTGTATAGCTAGCGTTACACTTTACTATGCTAGAATATCTGAGAGTGAAATTAAGGTTCTAGCCAGCTGTATGGGGGCGGTCATGGATAGATTTAATAACTCTCAGATATCGGGGAGGGTAGATTGCGAGTCTAAAGAGGAGCTTTCTTGGTTCGTGTCAAACGTGGGCGATGTTCTAAAGGGAATTGGTGGCTAAGAGAGTGTTTCTAAAATTTTTAAAAAAACGATGAAAAGTTGGGTGTATTTATTCTTTGAATCATTTGCTGTTCTGACAGCTTCAGTGCGAAAACGGGGACCGAAAACGGGGACGGATTTGAATGGCACTTACTTAACATGTTTCGGGTGCCCGTATTTTCTAACCTCCGCCCTGGCGAACCGACGCGGCTTGGTCAGGAGTGGATAGGCCTGAGGTCTTCGTTTCACCGCCCGAGGCTCGATCCGCCCTGGGCGGTTTCCAACACGTCGCTGGGCAACCAGCATGAACAAATTGGACATGTCTTCCTCCTCGGCAGCACTGCCGTATTGCCGTAGAGCCAACCAGAGCTGAAGGCTGTGCTTGAAACTCAGCTCACGGGGTAAGCAATCGGCCAGCAACGCTGATTGCGCCATGATCATCCGGATCAGATTGTGCGCCAGGAAATAGATCCATAGCTCCTTCACCGCCATGCTCGGTGTCTTGCAGCTCAACTGCCCAACCCCGAGTGTGGCCTTGAGATTGCGCAAATCCAATTCGACATGCCATCGCCCTTTGAACAATACCTTGAGGGCGGCCTTGGGAGTTCGCTTTGGGCAACATAACGTAGTGACCAGGATCTTGCCGTCAGCCTTCAATTCTCGAACCGTCAGGCGCTCTGGTGCCTGTTCGTAAAAGGCTTGTCCCATCCAGGGTGGCCTTTTTTCGGGCTTTTTCAGTTCAATCAAATGGTCTTCCGGCCCCAGCTGTTGGCCCAGGCGAAAGTCAGTCCGACGTCGTCTGGCGCCATATTGTTCGAACACGCCATCGACACCCTTGCGCTGTAACTCGCACAGCAGGAAATAGGTCGCGTAGTAGGCATCCCCCAGAAGGACATCGCCCGTTTTCAACGTATCGAGCATCGACCTGAGGAGTGTCTGCTCATCACCACCCTTGCCTCGAAAGCGCCCCAAGGAGACATCCAGGACGGCACCGCTGGCCAGGCAAACGATACCGACAACCCGGCAAATCGGAAAACCGAGACCTACTTTCTGACCGCGCGATTGCGGGTAGGCGCGTTGGTTGGCTGACGTGTCGGGCATGGTCACCGTCGTACCGTCCACCAGGCGCACGGGGCGCCCCATCCAACACCAGGACGCTATGGCCTGATCACTGATCGAAGAGCCGGTACTTCGAAGTAATGTGGAAACCATCTCGACCGGTAAGCGCTGCCTGGCTTTGCAGTAAGCCCCTGTGCGAGTGCTGTTGGGTTTCAAGCCACCGCAGGCCCGTTTGATGGACAGCTCATCGACGGCATTCTGGCAGGAGCGATCGGCACTCAGGGCCTGGGCCAGGAACATGGATAGTGTTTCAGTCGGAGGGAACAGTCGGTCCCGATGCACCGGCAAGATCGACTCGACCCGCCGCAGGAACTGAGGGGTCGTGAGCAGGTTGAAAAAGGCTGGGGCATCACAACTCGTGGTGTGTCGGCGTATACGTTGTCGTTGATGGTGGAGGATCTGGCGTCTAGGATTCATGAGGGGCTGCATCCTTGGTGCTGGGTGTGTGTTCGCAACTATCACCGTAGACCAAGATCAGCCCTTCTTCATTTTTCGCTTTTAGCTCAGGCACTTAGACGTTAAGTAAGTGCCATTCGGGACAGACCTATTTTTATCGATTCGGCGAGCCGTAAAAGTAAATCTATCCCCATTTTTCAGGTCAAGCGCGATACTCATTATTCATCGTCACACCCCAGTCCCTGTCGTTGCAAGCCATTGGCGAGTACAGAGGCTGCACTTCGTTGTGGAGAGCACCGGGCAGGCAGTGGATCAGATTCACACCTGACAGCAAGGCAGGGCATGAAAATGAATCTGTCAGCATTGCTCTCCGTGATCGGTGCGTCGGAGATGGCCGAAATCGGTACAATCGCCATGCTCTGTCTCGCCACTTCCAGCGACGGTCCCCCGGTTCTGGCGCGACGGACAAGAACAACAATTTCCCCGCTTCGCGTGCACCTTCCAGGTCGATGCCGGGGGCCGACAACCAGGTGACGATGAACAACCCAGCCTCAACCCGTGGCCTGACGGCCCTGACGTGCGCGCTCCTGCTGAGCCAGTTCTTCCGGACCTGCCTCGGGGTCATGGCCCCTGAAATCCAGGCGGACCTGCACCTGTCACCCGCGGGTTTCGGCCTGCTGTCATCCTGCTTCTTCCTCTCTTTCGGAATTGCACAGATCCCTGTCGGCATCGCCTTTGACCGTTATGGGGTAGGCGGGCCGACACGGGTGCTGATGGCCCTTGGGGTCTTCAGCGCGGCGCTTTTCGTGTGTGCCCCTGGCGGCCTCACGGCGATGCTGGCCCAGGCCGGATTGGGGCTGGCCTGCGCGCCCATCTTCATGGGGTTGATGCATTACGCCGCTGAAGTGCTGCCGCCTGATCGCTATGTCCCGTTCATCAGTCGGACCAATGCACTGGGCATGCTCGGCGCACTGTGCGCGACCGCCCCCCTTGGATGGGTCATAGAGGGCATTGGCTGGCGTCCGGCGATGGCAATCGCTGCGCTGGTCTTTGCCTTCATCACGGCGAGCGTTTGGCGTAGCGTGAAGGACCAGGGGCAATCCCTCGAGCACACCGAGAGTCCGGCCGAAATGGTGCGGGCCAGTCTGAGCCTGCTGGCGATGCCGGCGCTGTGGACGATCATCCCGATGTGCATCGCCATGGCTGCCGGCACCTCATTCAGGAACGCCTGGGGAGGTCCGTACCTGGCCAGTGTCTTCGCGTTGGATATCGGTACTCGAGGCCTGGCCTTGGCCGTGTTGAGTGTCGGCGCCTTTGCGGCGGCCGGGCTGATGTCCGGGTTGGTCCAGCGCTATGCCGTGCGCTCAACCGTCCTGAACTGGACGCTGCTGACGTTCTTTTCCGCCATCGCCTTGATGATCTGGCCGCAGGCAGGAGTGGTCACCGACGTGGGCCTGCTGGCCTTGCTGGCGACGGTCGGGGTGCTTCATCCGCTGGTGATGTCGCATGCCCGGAGTTTGCTCAAGCCTTCCTTCCGAGGTCGCGGGCTGGGCCTGCTCAATGGCTTCGTGTTCCTTGGCTCCGCCTTTGCCTCCTGGGTCTATGGACTGATCGCGGCCGATGGGTTGCATCGCGGTTTGCCCGATGCGTCGATCTACAGCGAGATCTTTACCTTCTCGGCGGCGCTCATCCTGATTGGAGGGCTGGCCTATGCCTTCAGTCCTCGCAGGGGATTCGAGCGCTGAAGATCGATCTGCTTTCCCCCTCGGACTCATGCGGGCACCTGGCGCAGCAGCGGTAGCATCGCCTGGGTGCGGTGACTACGCCAAACACGTTGGCCTCTGGCGTGTGTTACGGCCCAGACATCAAAGACTGATCGCCACGATGCCGATCAGCACGATCACGGCCCCGGTGACCCGGCGCGCGAGGTGGCCCTCGTGAAAGAGCCAGTAGGCGAGGAAAGAGCCGATCACGATGGATGACTCGCGCAGAGGCGCGACAAGTGCCACCGGCGCGCTCTGCATGGCTGTGAGCACGAGGATGTAGGCCAGTGGGGAGAGGATGGCCACGATGAGGATTGGCCCTGCGTCAGCACGGAGCACGGCAGGGATCCGCTGCCGTCGCAGCAAGGCGAGGGGCGTCAGGATCAGGGTTTGCAGCAGGAGTGTGCCGGCGTAATAGTTCAGCGGCGCCAGGTGCCACGAAGTGACCGAATAACTGTCCCAAAGGGTGTAGCTGGCAATGGTTGCGCCTGTCGCCGCTCCCCACAGCACGCCCGGTAGGGGAGGATTGCTCGGGTGCCTGAACAGATTGCCGACCACGACGAGAATGCCCGCGACGATGAGCAAGGCCCCGAATATCGCGACGGCAGTGAGCCGTTCCCCCAGCAGCAGAACCGCGAACAGCATCGTCAGCATGGGGCCTGTGCCGCGTGCGACGGAATACACCACGCCCAGTTCTGCGCGCGCGTAACCGGCTTGCAGGATGAGGGAGTAGACGATATGCAAGGTCGCCGAGACGGCGCAGCCCACCAGCAGCCGCCAGTCGAGCACCTGCTCACCGTTGAGCATGAGCGCAACGCCGATCGGCACGCCTAGCAGCGCCGAGGCGCAAGTGTAGGCCCAGACGAACAGGTAGGTGTCTTCGCGCTTGTATTTGGAGGCGATGTTCCACAGTGCATGGGCTGTCGCCGCCGTGAGGACGAGCCCGACAGTCGCTGGGCTCATCAGTCGATATCGGGCAGGTCGATACCTGCCCGCTCTGCGCGACGGCTGCGCTCCGGATCGAGCAGGGCGATACCCGCGACCAACGCGTCAACGACCACGAGTTGGGCCAGCCTGCTGCCCGCTGCCGCCATCTGCGCCGGCAACGGCGCACCGCCCACCGCCAGCACGGTATCCGCGAGGTTTGCCAGGGGTGTGCCGTACTGGTTGGTGATGGCAATGACCGAAGCCCCGGCAGAGGCGGCGGCATCGGCGATGGCGAGCGTGGATGAGGTGCGACCGGTCGAACTGACGGCGATGACAACATCACCGGGGCCCAGCAGGCGTGTGGCGATCATGGCCGACAAGTGGTCCGCAATGCCGATGGTCATTACGCCGACCGCACGCAGGCGAAAGACCGCATCGGCGGCGACCGTGGAGGAGGGGCCGGCTCCGAAGGCAATCACCTGGCGTCCAGAGAGGATCGTATCGATTGCCCTCTCGAGCGCTGCGAGCTCAAGGGCGCCACCGAGCGCGGTCAGGGCGTCGGTGCCTGCTCGGATGGACGTCTCCAGCACGGCGGCCGAAGACGCGTTCGCGGCGAGGGCTTCAGGTGGCGCAAAGAATTGGGTGGTCCCGCGGGCACGGGCGATCTCGATCTTCAGCTCGGCGAATCCGCCAAAACCGATTGCCCGCACCGCGCGAATCACGCTGGGCGGCGAGACACCGGCACGGGCGGCCACCTGTGCGGTAGTGCTTGCACCGACAAACAACGGATCGGCGAGCAGGACCGCGACGACTTTCGCCTCGCTGGCAGCGAGATCGCCGCTGCGTGCCTGAATGCTGCCGATCAATTGTCCCAATCGCTCGGCACCGCCTGTAATGGAATTACCAATTTCTTTAGTCATGTGTAATACATTACAGTTGCGTGGTTGATAGCACAATCACCCGATGAGCAGGTGTTCCACCTCAAACCTGAAGGAGTCCTCGTCAATGACCACAAAAGCTGAAGCAGGCGTCGCGGTTCTGGGGCCCGGTGCGATCGGTACCACGATCGCCGCAGCGCTGCACGAAGTCGGCCGTACTCCGTTGCTGTGTGGGCGTACTCCCCGCGACAGCCTGACGCTGCGCGATAGGGGTCGCCTTGTCGTTGTGCCTGGTCCGGTTCAGACGGATCCGGCAGGGATTGATCGGCCGGTCGACCTCGTCTTTCTCGCGGTCAAGGCGACTCAAACCGCGGCGGCGGCAGCCTGGCTGGCGGCGTTGAGCGGTCCGGACACTGTCGTGTGCGTGCTCCAGAACGGCATCGAGCAGTTGGAGAGCGTCACCCCGCATTGCCCGCAGGCGCGGGTCGTTCCCGCTGTCGTGTGGTTCCCTGCGCAGGCGCAAGCCGACGGTTCGGTGCACTTGCGTGGCAACGTGCGCATCAGCTTGCCTGACACTTCGGCTTCCCAGGTGGTGGCGCAGGCACTGAAAGGCACCCGGTGCTCGGTGGAGCTGGCCTCGAACTTCAACGCCCTGGCGTGGCGCAAGCTGATGCAGAATGCGGTGGCCGGGCTCATGGCACTCACGCATCGTCGTGCGGGAATGTTCAACCGGTCCGACATTTCCAGGCTCACCCTGGACTATCTGCAGGAGTGTCTGGCCGTGGCACGTGCCGAGGGTGTTGAACTGGGCGATGAGGTGCCCCGGGCCATTCTCGACACGTTTCAGGCATTCCCGGCCGACATGGGTACCTCCATCCTGACGGATCGCGAAGCCGGTCGGCCACTGGAGTGGGACATCCGCAACGGCATCATCGCGCGTCGCGGCCGGGTCCACGGCATTGCGACGCCCATCAGCGATGTTCTGGTGCCGCTTCTTGCCGCCGCCAGTGATGGCGCTGGCTGAACCCTGGAGTGAGCACTCGCTCTTGGCTGCCTAAAATGGAAAACTGCCCAACCATTCCCACGGGGTACTATACAGTTCGGCCCGTATGTCATGACCACCTTTCGGAGTACCAGGGATGACGAGACTCCCGCTTGTCGAAGTCGACTTGAGTCACGCGGCAAACTCCGACGAGGTACACACCCTCTTGAGCAACGCTCTTGATTTTCCTGGATGGTACGGCTGCAACTGGGATGCCTTCTGGGATGCCATAACCGGCCTGGTCCCAATGCCCCTGAAACTGAAAATTCTGGGCTGGGACGGCTTTTCCAGGCGCTTGCCAAACGATGCCAGGTTGCTGAAAGCATGCCTGGATGACATGCACGCGCAGTATCCTGACGAAGCATCTAACGTTGAGTTCGGTTGAGCCGCTGGCTGGCTCACTCATATCGCCAAACTTCACCACCTGCATTGGGAGCCCCCGTGGCCATCGACACACAAGCCATTGCTGCATTCCGTGTTCTGCCTGAGACACGTCTCAACGAAGAGGCCTTCGATTACTACCCCGTCTGGTCGGAACGCTACGACTGTGAGGAGATCGAGGATGTCGTGCGCTGGGGGCTGGATCGGGACGAGGTGCTTCAGTTGTTCGAAATGAACTCCGTCGGCAGCGATCATTGCGTCTACACCCTGTTGGAGTCCAATCCATTTCCGCCGCGGATGCGCCTGTTCGTGCGCGCCACGATCGAGGCGGCTGACGGACGATTGCTCAAGGGATTCGTGATGGACGAGGATGCGTACTGCCTCACGATCTTCCACGAAGGTGAGAGATTCCAGTTCAGCGCACATCCGATGCTGAAGGGCCCTAACCAGGAGCACGAGAGGGCGCTGCTGGCCTCCCTTGGCACGGAGAAGCAGGTCTTCCCCGTCAGGTACCACACCGACTTCAACGACACCGAGGGCCAATTGATCGCCGGGACATTTTGGTATGGCGGGCAGAGCGATTTGGACGTGTAGTGAGTTAGGGATGGAAGGCCATGGACTCTGCATTGGGCATTCTGTAGCGGAGACAGATGGACGCTCATTGGTAGTGAAGTCCTGGTTTTCGCTGGGCTGGAATTTAATGGATTTCCAGCCGTACCTCATAGGATATCTATAAAAAAATCAGCTAGTTATGGCTTTCAGTGGAATCGAATCGGGAACTGTGGAGGCTCCGCCCACCCACTTCAAATGGTACATGAGGAACGACAGAAAACGGCCAATAGCGGACGTTGGCTTTGGCAGGTATTGGTCTAGACTGGGCCAACTCAATAATCGGAGTACATAGAGTGCTTATTGTCTTCAGCGGCCTTCCAGGTACAGGAAAAACGACGATAGCAAGTGAACTTGCTAGCAGAACAAGTGCGGTGTATCTGCGGATCGATACAATTGAGCAGGCTCTCCGAAACTCGGGTGCTCTGGCACAAGACGTAGGGCGAAGCGGTTATATGGTCGCTAATGAGCTTGCTCTGAGCAATCTTCGTTTTGGCAGTACAGTCATAGTCGACTGTGTTAACCCAGTAATGGAAAGCCGAAACGCCTGGAGCGAGATTGCGACTCGCTCTGGTACTCCATTAGTGGACATCCAGGTGATTTGTTCTGATAAATATGAACACCAACGGCGGGTAGAAACTAGGAAAATTGATATCCCTGGCCTATCGCCACCAACCTGGCAATCTGTATTGGATCATGAATATGAACCGTGGGATAACGCACCGTTTGAAATAGACACTGCCTTGACCTCTCCGGCGGATGCCGTGGCAATGATCACTAAACGATTTTTATCCGAGGGGTAGCGCCTTCTAAAAGCTCCACGTAGCAAAGGGAGGTCAGCAGGCACTTTCCGATTTTAGCCGACCGCTGCTGGTCATGAGCGAAAAACATCAGCCTTTTCGGTGATGAATTGGAACTGCTAATTCTGTAGGCCACGTACTAATTGCCTTACAGAACCGACCTGATAGCTGCATACCGATTTTTTACCGATATGAGTCCATGCCGCGACGCCTTGCCTCTCACTACAGGTGTCCATCGGCCGTTAGCTGGCCTATAATCGTCGTGATTTTACGATTATTTATCACCCAGCTTGGTTGCAAAATCGGCGGCTAACGCGTTTGAGCCTTATAGACACGGAGTTCAGATGGAAACTTTCGAATTGGATGAATTGATCCATGAGCAGATCAAGGCGTTTTGCCAATTGGGTGATGAACATCTGGAGAGCGGTAATTTCAAGGCTGCCATCGATCAGTACAACCTAGCGTGGGAGTTGATTCCAGAACCCAAAAATGACTGGGAAGCGGCGACATGGGTGCTTGCCGCTATCGGTGATGCCTGTTTTCAGGGAGAATTCTTTACCTCCGCAAAAGAGGCCCTTGAGTATGCGATGACTTGTCCCGATGCGGTCGGCAATCCATTTTTGCATTTGCGTTTGGGCCAAGTACTGTACGAAAAAGATGAAACTGATCGAGCCGCCGATGAACTTATGCGAGCATACATGGCGGCTGGAGATGAGATTTTTGACAACGACGACCCTAAGTATTTCGCGTTCCTAAAAACGCGGGCCGTGATTTAAAAATCGGAATAGCCGAAAACAAAAGCTCGACGGCGGCAGCTTCGGCCAAATTTGCGCCAGTGTTGTTCGAGATAGGCGAGTACATGAGTGCCCTGGACAGCTTTCGCAAGGTCATCAGCCTCAAGCTTGACGGGTACGACTAGAGCGGAAACCGTCGCCCAGGCTCAAACCACCGCCGACACCGGCGCGATCAGGCTGTGATCGCTCATGAACTGCTCCATTTTCTTGCGCAACCAACGCTCGGCAGGGTCGCTGTCCGTCAGGCTCAGCCACACGAGCGACAACCCCAGGGTCGGTGTCGCGAAGGGTAAAGGCTCTGCCCGCAGCAAACCTCGTTCATGGAGTGTGAGAGCCAAGTGATCCGGCAGGTTGCACAGCAGGTCGGTACTGGCCATCAGCGTCGGCACCGCTACGTATTGCGGTACCGACAGTACCGCCTTGCGCTTGCGGCCGATCGCGGCCAGCCATTCATCAGCGAAGCCGGAGATGTTCGCCACATGTGAGACCACCACATGGGGACGTGAGCAGTAATCGTCGAGCGTGATGGGCTCGGGCGATGCGTCGGCACGCACGACCATCGGTTTCATGTTACGCAACAGCTTGCGCTTCGCATTTGCCGGCAGTTCAAGCGTGATGCAGACCGCCACAGTAATTTCGCCCGACTTGAGCAACTCCGATACATTCCAGTAGTTGACCTGCTTGATGACCAGCACGATGCCCGGTGCTTCCTTGCGCAACGCGCGTAACAAGGGCGGTAGCAAACTGTATTCGACGTCGTCAGACAGGCCGATGCGGAAAGTCATGTCGCTGCTGGCGGGATTGAAACCACGGGTCAGGCTCAGGGCCGTCGACAGGGCATCCAGCGCCGGCGACAAATGATGGATGATTTCGTTGGCCCGGGCCGTGGGCTCCATGCGATGGCCGACGCGGATGAACAGCGGGTCGTTGAAGCGTGCGCGCAGGCGATTGAGTGCCGCACTGAGGGTGGGCTGGCCCACGAACAGCTTATCGGCCGCTCGGGTCACGTTTCGCTCCTGCATCAACGTCTCAAAGACGACCATCAGGTTGATGTCCGCCTTGCGCAGCTCATTGCGATTCATGCGTCACCCCCAATGTCCTTTGTACGGCGATGGCCTGCCAGAGGGCAGTGGGTCGTGTTCGCATATCGCTGCAGCAGCCAGGCCAAGTCCTGGTAGCACGCCGCCCAGTGAGGAGCACCGAGTCTCGTCATCGTCTTCGATGTTCGTCGTGCCTGGGCGGCACTGATCGACGGGGCGTGGGCGTTCCGGGCAATCCTGAGTCTCCCTGCCTGCGCGCACCTGGCGATGGGAGAGGAGGGGTCTAGTGCACTGGCCTTACGCTGCAGCCGCTTGAGCTCACGGCCTAATTGAAGCGACAGGTAGCCTGCCTGGTCGTCATGCTGAGGTTCCGGGCCCAGCAGGTTATGCAAGGACACCATGCGGTGCTGCTGCTTGGCCTGCCATTGATCGTGATCGACACGCTGACCATGGCGAAGTAACACAAGCGTTTCTCTATGCAACGCCTTCTTGAGCGCCAGGACCTGCTTGCCGGCATCTTTGGGCAGGATGTGAAAGGCCAGTAGGGAAATGAGCATTGCTGCGATCCACGCCAGTGCCTGATTGGCGAAGTCGGTGAAATCGTATTGGGCGGTACCGCCGGTGCTGACCAGCGTATTGAACGCGATCAGATAGGCGACACCTTGCAGGGCTTGGCGAGGTTGAGTCGTGGCATGAATACCCAGCGACCAGAACATGGCCAGGGTGATGAACAGAAGCGGAAAGCCGTTGATCTGCGGCATCAGCAGAAATTTGTAAACAGCGGCCGTCAGCACGGCGTAAAGGGTGCCGCGAATGAAACCGGAATGGCCGTGGATGGGGGCCGCGGCTGCAGCCAGCAAGGTACAGCTCGGACCCAGCACCGCCAGGAGGGTGGGTCCCTGGTCCCAGGCGGTCAGGTACCAGAGCCCGCCGGTGACCAGCGTGGCACACAACGCGCGTATACCGTTACGTAGGGCGTCTGGATAATGGCGGTGAAAACCGATGCTGCGCTCAGGGGGGTGAGCCTGGCGATCGAGGCTTGAAAAGCTTTCCAGGGCGCCAGCGAAGTCCGCCAGTTGGTCCTCCAGGCGTTCTACAGAAGACATCGAACCGGGGGTTAGGCTAGTGCACGTCTCTGGGGCAGGACCGATCCGTATATGACCGGCCTGATCCGCCGCCGCCGCGAACCCGCAAGTGGCGTTGGCGAGGCCTTCGCCCAGGCGCTGCAACTCCTGACTGACGTCGGCGAGGGCATGCTGGATGTCTGCTTCAGGTTCGGCCAGGGGGCCATGGAGGATCGCGGCCTGAAGTTGCGCGAGTCCCACCTGGATGGTCAGCATCCTGGTACGAATGAGCGAGGACTCGCCCTTGGCGACTCCCAGCAGCTCATCGACCTTGCCGATGTCTATCGCGAGCTGGCGCTGATCCGCCGCCATCTGCGACGACTGTTTGCCCGAGCACTGTGCCGCCAGTAGCTGGGCGCTGCGCGAGCACACCACTGACAAGGCGTGGCGGACTTTCTGCTCCGAGGTCTTGCGACTGAACAACGTGGCGATGAGGCTCAGGCTGAACACACCGAGCACCACGGCCGTGCCGCGAGTGATGATGTGGTCGAACGCTTTGTCAGGTGCGACGAGCGCGGGGCCCAGTGCCAGACAGACCGTGTAACCGGCGACCACCGCCGCCGTGGCCTGATAGTGCCTGAGCAGGGTCATCGCGCCGACGCACAGGCCCAACCATAGGCCGATGCCGAGGATGTACAGCAGCATCTGCTGGGCGAACAGCGCCGTCAGCACGAAGGCGGCGATCATGCCCACTAACGTACCGATCACCCGATTCAGGCCCTTGCCCACCACTGCGCCCTGGATGGGATGCACCAACAGCAAGACAGTGGACGCGCCGGAGAACGGCGACTCCAGGTTCAAATAGAAGCCGAGCCACAGGGCCAGCCCGGCAGCCGTAATGCTGCGCAGCACGTAGCCGAAGGTCGCGGGCGTCCAAGGGCGAGGGATCGCTTGCAGCAGGCGTGATAAGTGATTGGCCATTACATGAACGCCTGCAACCAGCGAGTGAGCCGCCAGTGAGGTTCGGTCGCCTTCACCTCAACGCTGGCCGTCATGCCGGCGGCCAGCTCGACGCCGTCGGGCACGCTGTCCAACTCGATACGCACCGGCACGCGTTGCGACAGACGTATCCAACTGAAGGTTGGACTCACCTGAGGCAGGCCGCTGTCGCTGCGCAGTTCATTACCATCGGCGATACCCCGGCCCATGCTCGCCACGTGTCCGTCGAGCAGCGGCGCGAACCCCATCAGCTTGATCGAAACAGGTGCACCCAGGTGAATGCCAGGCAGTTTGGTCTCCTCGAAATAGCCGGTAATCCAGAAACTGTGACTGTCGACCACGAAGAGGTTGGTGTTGCCCGCCACCGCATAGTCCCCCGGTTGCAGGCGAAGCTGGGTGACGTAGCCATCCACCGGTGAGCGGATCTCGGTGCGCTCAAGATCGAGCCGGGCCTGGGCCAATTGGCTGCTGGCTGCATCCACGCGTGCCTTGGCCACCGCCACGTCCCGGGCCGCGTTGTCGACCTCTTCGCGAGCAATGGCGTCGCCCAGCCGTGCGCGCCGTTTGAACTGTTCACTGCGTTGTTCGAAGACGCTGCGTGCTTCGGCCAGTTCGGCGCTGCGCTGCTGTTCGGCCAAGCGGTAGGAGCGGGCGCTTATTCGATACAACAGCTCGCCCGAGGCCACCCATTGGTTGTCGCCCACGAGCAACTGCTCGACTTGACCGGACACCTCTGGGGCGATGCGAATCACCTGGGCGCTGACCCGTCCATCACGGGTCCAGGGAGCCAGGACATAGGCTTGCCAGAGCTGCCAGCAAAACAGCAGGGCCAGTACGCCAAGCGACAGCGTTGCAAGAGTCTTGAGGATTTTGACGATAGACACGGATGGCCTCCTCTCAGCAGTGCACGACCAGAGCCGAAACGACGATGAGCGAGACGAAAAAGCGTGCGAGCGCCGGATGCCAGGTCCAATCCAGCCCGCGACGTAGCGCCCGTTCAAACAGCCGATAGGCCAGGACCGCGACGCCGAGGTAGATCAGGAAAGGAGGCACATAGAGACTGGCAATGGAGACTTCGCTGAGCATGGTGGGCACCGGTATTCGGATGATCGTTGCGTTCGGGCCCCATCTCGATGCGGCCTTGTTGAGAATCATATGCAACGACCATGCTTGCCGATATTGAGTACACTGCCAAAATATAATCAAATCCAGCCAAGGCTCAGGGACACGTTATGGCCGAGATCCATCGTTTCGACGTTGACCACTTTGAACATGACGACCTACCGCAACCTGCCGTGGCCCTGATGTTGGAAACCCAGCGTAACGACAGCGAATCGGCGGTGCATCAGCATCGCAAGGGCCAACTGGTGGTGGCCTACCGGGGCGGTATCGTCTGTACCGTGGAGGATGGCGTATGGATGGTGCCCTCCGGTTTCGGAGTATGGATTCCCGGTGGGGTTGCCCACAGCAATCGGGTGACCGCCAATGGGCAGGTATTCTTTCTGTTCGTGGAGCCTGGCGCCGCCTCCATGCCGGAGCACTGCTGTACGCTGGCGCTGTCATCGCTGATCCTGGAGCTGATTATCCATTTGAGCGGCCAGGTGCAGACCTACCCGGACAACAGCTCCACCGCCCGGCTGGTCGGTGTGCTGCTTGAACAACTGGAGCAGGCCCCTTCTGAACAGCTCTACTTGCCGCTACCGGCTTCCCCTCGGTTACGCACTATTGCCCGCAGCCTGGCGCAAGATCCCTCAAACCGTGCGACCGTGGCCGAGTGGGCAAGGCATGTGGCGATGAGCGAACGTTCGCTGGCACGTTTGATCAAGGGCGAAACAGGCCTGAGCTTCGGCCAATGGCGCAAGCAATGGCAGATCATCGTCGCACTGCAGAGCCTCGCAGAGGGCGAGTCGGTACAGCAGACCGCCGAAGCGCTTGGCTATGAATCGGTGAGTTCGTTCATCACCATGTTCCGCAAGACGCTGGGCGAGCCACCGGCGCGGTATGTGCGCGGCACGGCGGTACGCCAATACGCGAGGGGGTCGCGAACGCTGGAGTAAGGGGAAGCGATTGGGCCAGGTGCGCTACAACCATTGGGTCCATATCGACGCCAAGACGATAAAGCTCGTGCCGGGATTTTGCGTTGCACAATGGCTTCCACTGGGCAGCGGCCCGGCAGAGATGCGCAGAGGGTAGGGGGAGAGCGGGGAGCGCTGCTTTGGCTTCCCGCTGCCCATGAAGCGTCAGTGCGATCAGCCGCGGGCGCTGATCGCCTGTCCACCCAGGACCTGATCCATCCTCAACTGCGCCAGCTCAATCAGGTGCACAACGCCCATCGCGACCTTGCGATTGGGTCCGGTCTGGTTGTCGGCGTTCTCGTAGGCCGTGGCCGCGGCCGACTGCAGGATCGAGTGGATGTCGACCAGGGTTTCTTCCTGGGCGAGCATTACTGGCGCGTGGCAGGGTGGTGACACAGTGGGCGGAGGAGTGGGCTCTGCACTCGCATCTGGGCCGAGGTTGTGGTGGGCCAGTGCCCGGTCGGCAATGCGGGAATCGATGCTTGTCAGCTTGGGCTTTGCTGGCGGATTGGGAGTTGGTTTGAACATGATTTGATAACTCCAAGTGCTTGATGGAGGCTGTCACCATCGCTGCTAAACGAGAGGTGGCAGCCGTACGCGGGTTAGCAGACCGGTGCACTTGGAAACCGGCGCGCCCGAAGACGCCCCGCGCACGACCACCATAAAGCTGAGGCTCGAAAGGAACCTCTTGAGGTGGCGTTTTGCGCAATCTAAGTGCAGAGCAGGCTGCTAAACCCGATCACTGATGAACAGTGACGGGACGAAGACTAGCGGCGAGATTGGGCGCAAAACAAGCACTTGGAATTGTCTCGGAAATTTCACTCAAGTGAAAGAGATGCATCTTTCAATTTTCTAAAAGAGCCACGCATTCCTCGTTGTTACCGCCGAATCTGTTGTTATTTGGGAATATTCCTACAAGCCCCCATTCAGACCCTCTGCCAAGCTCAATTGAGCGTCGTGCCGACAAGTTGTACGGCGAGAGAAATCTCAAGCACGAGGTCAGAGGCATGGCTACTGAAGCAAAGAAAAAAGGACTTACCTACCGCATTGGCTTCGTCTTTGGCGGGCTCTCGGCCCGCTACCGCAGATTTGAGGCGCCGATGCTGCGGTGGGCGATTGAGAAGGGCATGTCCGCCACGTTGGCGAGCTTGCTGAGTGGGCTGGTGCGGCTATCCCTGATCGGTGCTTTCCTGTATCTGGCGTTTTGGGTTGTGGTTGCAGTTATAGGCGTTATCCTTTGCAAGGAATTATTGCTGAACAGCTCAGGTGCAGAGGAAGAGGAACTAGTAGTGTTTAAGGCAGATGAGGTTTTTCCTGATCCTTATTCTCCTGAAAATATGAGTGATCCTGCTTTCTATCGTGAAATATAAATACCGGTTTCATTTTGAGCTGTATCTTTTGGCTAGGCTTCTTCCCGCTCTCTCAATAATGCCTTTTCCTTGGCCACCATGCTGTTGAGCGCTATTTGTTCCTTCTGCAAGACCTCGCAAGATTTGTCCAGATTGAAAGCCCACCCAGGTTAGCGAGGTCATCCAAAACGATGGGAGAGCGAGAAACATCGCTCCCATCACAATCCCCAGCAGAAAGTCAGCCTGCTCATTGTTCAACCCCATCAACGGGTTCAGGTTCGCATGCGGCGAACCGGACCCGTACAGGGCATCGAAGATGGTGCTGTCGAGCCAGCGCGCCAGCTGAAACCAGAAATCCACGAAGATCAGTGCGAACTGAACCACCGAGATAGTGACCAGCGCCTTCAGGTCATAGCTACCCAGCACCAGTACCAGCGGAATGCAGATCACCAGCGCCATCTTCAGGAACGCCATCACCATCGGCAGTGCCTGGCGCACCACGTCCATGGCCGGCATGTTGGTCAGGGTCCCCATGGTCGTCCCGACCGCCCCCGTCACCCGCGCCGCAAAATCAGGAACCGAAGGGCCGACCCGTCCCCCATAGTCGGTATAGACCTGCCCCTGGGTGACTTGCTGATTCCTCGGTGACACCAGTTGCCGAATCAGCGCGTCGTTCACTTTTTCCCGGTTGGAAAAAGTGGCCCACTTCACGAAGCGCTCCACCAAGGATTTATCCATCTCGGCAAGCACTCGCACCCTCAACCCTTGTTTTTCTTCAGTCCACCACTGATTGCACGTCGGGTAGCCACCGCCGTCTTTCACCTGGGCCAGGCCCGCGTCCCGCTTCGGGTCGTAGGGCCACTCTGCTCGCGGCGTCCTGGAGTGATAGGTGTCGTAGAAACCTTTCTGCTGCAAGAAATACTTGGAGCCAATCCAGTTGGTGTCATGGGTCTGCGCCTCTGTCAGTTTGGGCTGCATCATGAACAGCTTGGCCCGGGCATAGCCATAGCAATCGTTGGTGAAGTCCGCGACCTCCTGGGCCAGAAGCGGACTCTTCAGCCGGGAATTATTCACCTCCATCCGCATCTGCCGCAGATCCGTTCCACACGGGATGGCAGCCACGGCTGCACCACTGACCGCCTTGGACACCGAGTGCACGAAGAACCACCAGATGGGCACCTTGGCGCTCTGGTCGTTCAGGGTCGTGAAGGTCTTGCCCCATCCTGTGTTCTGGGGCAAGGGCTGTTGGTACTGGCACTGTTCCGAGCGGCTCTTGTCGAACTGCAGAGTATTCAGGCTAATGGTGATGAAGGGCACGCCGGCGAACATGATCACCGCCGCCGCCAACCACAAGCGATGTTCGATGCGGGCGCAGGCCGCCAGTACTGCATCAGCGCCACCCCCGTCCTCCCGTGCCCCGAACCACTCCTGCAGCATGATGACCAGGAAGGGCAGGGCGAAGAACCCTGAGTCCATCAGCGCATTCCAGATCCCGTTGCTGACCAGCCATCCCACCAGGGTCAGGTAGAACTCCAGGTAGTCGTTGGTGTAGAGCGTCATACCAACTCCTCCCAGAGGGCCAGGGCCCGCAACAGCTCGATCAACAGGATGCCCAGGACCGCGGTCAATTCGGCTTTTTTCAGGCGTTTGAGGGTGGCCGGCTGAACCTGAAGTGTCCGGCGGCGCAACCACACCCATGCCCAGGCAGTGACGCCGAAAAAGATCAGCCGGGCCGCCAGGAAAGACCAGTAGTTGTGGATCTGCCACTCCTGCCAGGCCGCGAAGCGCATGAAGGAAACACCGCCGATCGCCACAAGGCTCGCGATGAGTAGGCTCAGCAGCGCCAGTACCAACGGCACCAGGACAACCAGCCCCAGGATCCTGAGGTATCTGCGTGTGCCCAGGTTCATGGTTTCATCGCCTGTGCATGCAAGCACCGCGCTAAGGTGTAGCAGTACTCAACAGCGGGTGATGGCCTTGAAGGAGCGAGTACTCGCCAAGCAGCGCGGAGGGGGAAGAGTGGATACATAGCGAGGCTCCTGAAAGAGAAGCCTCAAATACTCCCCAAGGGTTTGCAGCGTCGCAGCAGGAAAACTGGATCAAGGTAAGCGCGATTGTTGCCGAATCAGGAGTAGAGTTTTCGTGCGGGCGATGCCAATGAACCTGAGGCGTGGCATCAGTGATCGGCCATCGCTCCAGCGTATGTTTCGCGTGAAAAGAGTGCTCAGGACGCAACGCGCGCAGACAGCGAAGTCCTGCCCCCCCCTGTATCTGTAGAAAGCGCCGCCACCGCCGATACACTCACGCCCAGATCCTTCGAGCCACTGCCCCATGAACCTCTCCGACGCTGTTCTGATCCTGCTGCTGGCCGCCCGTATTCACGGCACGGACGAAGCGGTGCGGGCCTCAGCCAAGAGCTGCGTGAAGAAGCTGCCCCGGTCCAAGCGCGAGCTGATCTACAACGTGATCAACAGCCGCAGCCCCATGGAGCTGATCGCGCTCATGGCCGAGAACCTCGAGGATTGAAAGCACCTGCCGGGCGAATATCTGATCCGCCATGCAGCGCGATGATCGGTGTCAGGTGCTCGAAGAGGGGACCTATTGAGCATTTCAAGGACAGGCGGGTAGGCGCTCACTACCCGCATCAACGAGATTTCTGGAATGAGTGATGCCTACACGGCCTACGAACATGCCAATCGCAATCAGGCAGAGATCGAAACCAGCAGCACCTGCGCCTGCGAAAGCCCGGCCATGGTGGCGGTTGTGGTAAATCCCAATGAGGGCAAGATCCGGATACCCGATTGCCAGTCGATCCTGGAGGTGCTTCGCCTGATCAGGCGTGGAGACCCCGAGTGGGCCGATCGCAGCGTTACGTTGTGCTTTCCTGGCCCAGCTGATGTCTGGGTGCTGGTCTACCCACGCTGGGAAAACAGTACCCCCTACTTTGACGTCCAATACACCCGTGACGAGCCCCCTCGCCAGGCGCTGGCCGGGCTGTTGGAGAGGTACCCGCAGTGCGCCGTTCTGGACTGGTCGCCCGGCCGACTGGCTTGCATCGAGGTCCTCGATGAAAGCCTGGAGACCCTCGCACAGATCATTCAGGACGTCGTTGAGGCGATCGGTGGCGAGCGCATCACGGCCATTGAGGCTTTCTACGAGCAAGCGGGCAGGGCGTAAGCCGTTCAGTCGAGAACAACCCTTGTAATGACACCCCATGAGGAAGGTTTCAACGTGAGCCTTGAGATGTTTTTGGAAGCCGATAGCGCACTCACCTTGCCGATCCTGGAGCAGGTTTTAGTTAAGGCGGGCGCGGAGGAAGTCTATTGGGAGGATGGCCTGCTGAAGGCCTACTTCACCTCAGGTATTTCAGTCTGGGCCGAGGAAAGGAACGAAGACTTCGAGCTCTACGCAGAGGATGCCAAGGGCATGGATTTTCCTGTCTCGGTGTACTGTAATCTCAGGATCAAAGGCCCCGAGCCGAAAGGTCATTCGAGCATGGAGGATCTGGACAACGTTGCCCAGGGCATCGCCCAAGCCTGCTCAGCATGCTTTGTGATCAGCTTCCAGTTCGAAACCACGGTGTACTGGCGGAACGCCGCCGGATTGCACCGCCAATGGACGCGAGGCTGATCACAACGGGATTCTCCTCGGGGACTTTGTCCACTTCATCCGCCAGCGCGACTGACCGTTCGGGCGGTGATGTAGGCAGGTCCTTGTTTGGAGGGGAATACGATGTTGTCGCTCTTTGTGAGTGCCCACCTCTGGAGTGTATGAAACGGTTTCAAATTGAGTCATCAGGCGATGCTGGTAGCTACTGCTACTGCTCGAAAAAACGAAGGTGGTCCACTGGGCGAAGCGCTCCCCTGATCCTGAGGCGCAGCTCGTCACGGGCACACTGCTGACTAGATGGCTTTGAGAAAACACTCAACGTTGCTTGAATACCACCAAACGTTCGCTGTCGGACCCGCCAAGAAACTATTCGACGTGCTTGCCTGCTCGCTTTATAGTTCCGTTTAGTGGAACAGGTGTGACCGCATGAGCGAATACGAAGTGAATGAGCACGGCGTTCCTCAGTATCCCAAGGGGCATGCTGGACGGCTGTTTGTGACCTTGGCCGCGATCGACCGCCTGGAGCGCGCGACGGCGACCAGTGTTGCAGCGTTGACGGGGCTCAGCAAAGGTAAGATCGACGACTACGTGCGAGTACTCAACGTGGAGTTTGGCACTCGTATTGTGAAACAAGGTCCCGAATTTCGAATTGAATCCTGGGGAGAGGTGTTGAAGCGAGCCGGTGTCAGAAAGGCGCTTCAGGCCTCCTTCGATGGGGCAAGACCGACGCTCACTCAAGCTCAGAATGATCGACAGGAAAGCTCATGAATATCAAGAAGCTGCACATAAAAGGCTTTAAGAGCTTGGCTGATTTTCAGCTCAAGGATGTCTCGCCGTTTCTGGTATTTGCCGGTGCCAATGGCTCTGGGAAAAGCAACATCGCCGATGCTCTGTCGTTCATGGGGGCTGTTGTTAAATTCGGTGCGTCACAGGCCAGAACTCAGTTCGGGGGCTTTTCTCAGATTCACTGTTACAAGTACCGCAAGGAACTGCGCACCAGCATCAGTTTCTCCATGGAGGTTGAGCTGGATGGGAGCGTCCACGATTACAGCCTCACGATCCGCTCCCTGGACAAGAAACCCCAGTTGTCCGAGACGTTGAAAGTGGATGGCAAACTGTTGATCGACCGTCGTCCGGGCGCGGATTTGAAAGTCCAGATGGGCGAATCGACGGGGCTCCAAAGCCTGCCTGACTACCCGCAGGATCTGGCGGCTCTGATGCTGTTGGGACAGAGCCCACTTCGTGCGTTTTTGACCAACACCAAGGTGTTCCGTATTGATCCGATGGCCGCGAAGGAACCGGATAGTTCAACCACCGATACCACCGAGCTGGACACACAAGGCAAGAATGTTGCGTCGATGCTTACCGTCCTTGAGAAGGATCCTGATTTCAGGGATCAAGTCTTGGAATGGATGGAGCTGATCGTCCCTGGAATGGAAAGCCTCTCGACCGAGAAGCAGCGGTTGGATGGGTCGACGGTCATTACCTTCAAGGAGTCTGGAACAAAAACACGTTTTCCGGCAAAGCTGGTATCAGATGGCACGATCTATGTGCTGTGCATTCTGACTGCGGTGCTCAGTCGTACGAGCAAGACGGGCATTACCATCATCGAGGAGCCGGAACGCGGTATTCACCCCAAGGCCATTGGTGAGCTGGTGCAATTGATGCGCGACAGCGCCTCTGTCAAACACCCCATTTTTCTGACCACGCACAGCGAGTCGATTGTCCGGAACCTGGAAACCCCAGAGCTGTATTTCGTCAGCAAGCAGGACGGTAAGACCCGCACACAAGCCGCTTCCAAAGCGGGAGTTAAGAAAGAGCAGATTCCGCTCGATACGGCCTGGCTGACCAACCTCTTTGATGGGGGGTTACCATGGTAAAGGCCGGTTTTATTGTGGAGGGCGCCAGCGAAAGAATCGTCGTTGAGTCCCAGGCGTTTAGAGCGCTATTGCAGTCCTGCGGCTACGAGTTGGTCACGCCAGTGGTCGATGCGAACGGTGGTGGGAATCTGCTGCCCCATAACATCGAAGCGTTTCTTGACCGATTGGATGAGGCAGGGGCAGAGGAGGTTTTCATCCTCACCGACTTGGAGGATGAGCTTCATGTGCGAACCGTCAGGGACCGCGTTGCCCATCAGCGCGTCCGATTTGCGTTTGTCGCCGTCAAGGCCCTAGAGGCATGGTTCCTGGCTGACACCCAGGCCATGAACGCCTGGTTAAAGACCGATGATTTTTTTGAAGACACTCCCGAGCAAACAGCAGAAAAACCATGGGAGAGGGTCAAGCAGGTCGCGGCAGAGCGAGGTGCTCGAGGGCCTGGTAACAAAGTCGCCTTTGCCAAAAAAGCCGTCACACACTGGGGATTCAGCGTCGAGCACTCATCGGCTCACCCCTCCTGCCCCAGTGCACGGGAGCTGATTGAGTTCCTTCGCAGTACTGGGTGAGTACTGCGCCGTAGATCATTCAGATCGGGGCCCAAGTTGGTGTTTACCGGCTTAGACCGCCATTGCGCGTTCGCGCAGCTCGCTGTTGAGGATGCGGTCGTTCTCGCTGTAGTCCACCGGGCAATCGATCACGTGCACGCCCGGGGTCTTGATGCAGTGCTCGAGCAGCGGCAGCAGGCCTTCGGCGCTTTCGACGCGGTGACCGTTGGCGCCATAGGCTTCGGCGTACTTGACGAAGTCCGGGTTGCCGTAGTCCAGGCCGAAGTCGGTGAAGCCCATGTTCGCCTGCTTCCAGCGGATCATGCCGTAGCCGTCGTCGCGCAGGACCACCACGGTCAGATTCATCTTCAGGCGTACCGCGGTTTCCAGTTCCTGGCTGTTCATCATGAAACCGCCGTCACCGCAGACCGACAGGATCGGCCGGTCTGGGTAGACCAGGTGCGCCGCCATCGCCGAGGGCAGGCCGGCGCCCATGGTCGCCAGGGCGTTGTCCAGCAGAACGGTGTTGGGCTTGTGGGCCTTGTAGTTGCGGGCGAACCAGATCTTGTAGATGCCGTTGTCCAGCGCGACGATGCCTTCGGACGGCAGCACGCGACGGATATCGGCCACCAGGCGCTGCGGGTAGACCGGGAAGCGGTTGTCGTCGGCGCCTTCGGCGATCTGCGCTTCGTTGGCCTCGCGGATCGCCATCAGGCGGCTGAAGTCCCAGTGCGGGTTGTCGCCCAGCGCTTCGCCGATCTGCCAGACGGCGTTGGCGATGTCGCCGATCACTTCGATCTGCGGGAAGTACACCGCATCGACTTCGGCGGAGCGGAAGTTGATGTGAATGACTTCGGTACCGCCACGGACCATGAAGAATGGCGGCTTCTCGATCACGTCGTGACCGATGTTGACGATCAGGTCGGCGGCCTCGACCGCGCGGTGGACGAAGTCACCGGAGGACAGCGCGGCGTTGCCGAGAAAGCGCGGGTGACGCTCGTCGACCACGCCCTTGCCCATCTGGGTGGTGATGAACGGGATGCCGGTCTGGTCGATCAGTTGCTTGAGCACCTTGGCGGTCATCTTGCGGTTGGCGCCGGCGCCGATCACCAGGATCGGGCTGCGGGCCTTCTGCAGTTTCTCGACGGCGGCCTCGACCGCCTTGTGCTCGGCCAGCGGACGGCGGTGCAGGCTCGGCGGGATCGGCATCGAGTCGGTCTGCTCGGCGGCGATGTCTTCCGGCAGTTCCAGGTGCACGGCGCCCGGCTTCTCTTCCTCGGCCAGACGGAAGGCTTCGCGCATGCGCGCCGGGATGTTGTCGGCCGAGGCGAACTGGTGGGTGTACTTGGTGATCGGGTCCATCATGCCGCAGACGTCGATGATCTGGAACCGGCCCTGCTTGGACTTCTTGATCGGCTTCTGGCCGGTGATCATCATCATCGGCATGCCGCCCAGGTAGGCGTAGGCGCTGGCGGTCACCAGGTTGGTGGCACCGGGGCCGAGGGTCGACAGGCTGACGCCGGTCTTGCCGGTCAGGCGGCCATAGGTGGCGGCCATGAAGCCGGCGGACTGTTCATGACGGGTCAGGACCAGCTTGATCGGCGACTTGCGCAGCGACTCCAGCAGGTCGAGGTTTTCCTCGCCAGGAATGCCGAACACATACTCGACACCTTCGTTTTCCAGGCATTGCACAACGACATCGGCGGCCTTGGCCATCTTGCTTATTACCTCAGTGATCACGGTTGGAAGCAGGTGAGACGCACCTGCAGGCGTTCGACCTCAGCGAGGTGCGCTGAGGTCTGTTTGTCCGCTGGCGAGTAACGCGCCTCGGACGAACCCCTCGGCAAGTCGTCGCTCGACGAAATCCCGTATATAGGCGGCTCCCGCATTACGGCCGCGAGGAACCGCGACTGCTTGGCGGATAGCGGTGAACGCTCCCTGTATTACCCGATAATTCGGGTTCTTGGCTGCGACTTGCTCCAGCGGTTGTCTTACGCCGGCGGCAGCATCCAGGCCTAGGTCCATGAAGAACTCTACAGCGCCCGCCGATGTTTCAACTCTGTGCAGCTCGGCATGTTGCAAGGTGCGTGACAGGTACAGGTCGTATGCCGCGCCGTTGCCTACCGCAAGCCGAAGTCCAGGTTGATCAAGGTCCTCGATCGTTGAATAGGGGGCATCGGCTTTAACCAGATAGGTCCCCTCGATCAGAACGTAGGGTTCGCTGAAGCTGATCTGAGCGGCGCGGACAGGCTCGATAGCCAGGAAGGCGAGCGTCCATGCATTCTCCTCAAGTGCAGCGAATACCTTGCCGGCTGCGTCGTACGTGCGCAGCTCAAGACCTACGCCCAGTTCATCAGCCAGCGACTTGGCCAACGCTACAGACACTCCATGCGGCTCTCCGTCAGCGCCTGGCTGAGCCAGCACGGGATTACCGAAGTTGATCGCGGCACGCAGGATGCCATTGGGCGCCAGGTCGTTGAGGACCTGCTGGGCGATAGGGCTCATGCCTTCTCCAGGGTTAGAAAATGGGGCGTGTCTAGGGCACGATCAGGCGGTTTAAAGCATCGAGCGATGCTTGGACTGGCCAGCACCGTCACGCAAATCGCGGTTGATGTTGAAGTTCGTCGTTTGCAAGGTGACCTTGCTGTCGTCGATAAAGCCATCCCCATAGGCGGTAGGTGCGGCTAGGTAAGGAGTCGCGGCAAGAAGCTCGCAACCCATCTTGTTTTTGTTATGCATGTGCTACTCCGCGGGGTATAGGCGTGTCTCCCGGCACGCCAGGATCAGGAAACAGTGAGGTTCAGACGGTGCGGAAAACCAGGCAGACCGGGCTGCCGGTCTCGATCTGATGTTCCAGCAAAGTCAGTTCGCCTTTCGGGCTAATGGAGAAGGTCTTGATGTTGTCACTGTCTTCGTTGGCGACGAACAGGAAACGTCCGTTAGGGGAGGCCGTCATGAAGCGGGGCTTCTTGCCTTGGCTAGGTACGTTGCCGATCGGGTTGATCTTGCCGGTGGGCTGATCCACCGAAAAAATGGTCACGCTGTCATGCCCGCGATTGGAGGAGAACAAATGTACTCCGTCCGGTGCCATGACCAGTGCTGCTGCACGGCTGTCCCCTACAAAGTCCTGAGGCAGGGCCGAGACCACCTGGAATGGAACCAGGGAGCCGTCGTTCTGGTTGTAGCGGTAGCTGGTGATTGTGCTGTCCAGCTCATTTACCACGTAGGCAAAAGAACCGGTGGGAGAGAACACTACATGCCGGGGGCCAGCACCTTCGCGTGCCTTGATTTCATGAGCCAGTTCAGGTTTCAGCGTACTCCCTTGCTGTTTCAAATCGAACACGAAGACTTTATCTAGCCCTTTGTCCGGCACCACCAGGTAACGACCCGATGGGTCGCGTGGGATCATGTGCGGGTGGGAGCTGGTCTGTTCGATCTTATGGGGGCCAGGGTTGCCCGGAAGGTCGTATTTGCTGATGACCGGTTGCAGGCGGCCGTCTGTATCGAACGGCAGAATGACAATGCTGCCGGTGGCATAGTTGGCCACCGCGAGGAATTTGTTGCTTTTGTCCACGGTAAGGTGGACGGGGTTGTTCCCTTCGCAACTGACCGAGCTCACGTGGGTGAGCGTTCCGTTGCCTGGTTCGATCTGGAATGAGCTGACAATGGACTGATCACCATGCACGCAGAACAGCAAGCGTTGGGTTTGGTCGAGACATAAGAAGGAGGGGTTGTTCAGATCGCCGACGGTTTGAATAAGTTCGCAGCGACCTGTCTGTGGATCATGGCGATAAACCGTGATGCCTGCGCCGCGTGCGTTTCGCTCGCGAGTGGTTCTGGAACCCACATAGACCATTTGAGTTTTGTTCGAGTTGGCAGGCTGCATAGGGTTCTTCTCAGGTCCTGATTTGGCATCTGCCGCTCCCGCGCCGAGGCCCAGAAAGGTTGCCGCAGCGACGATGGAAGTTGAAGAGAGCAGCGTGCGTCGAGTAATGACGGGTGAACGCGGTGTTGGGCGCATAGCAAAATCTCATCGTTGTTTTTGTTGTGATGAGTACCGCCGACCTTCGCCGGTCGGCGGTAGCGGATCAATCAGTACTTCGAAGGTGCGAGAACCCAGCCTTCCATCAGGCGGCGTGCACTGCGGCTCATGACGGCCTTGTCCACGATCCAGTTGCCATCGACTTGAGTGGTCTGCGCGCCAACGGCGACGGTACCGGCGGTGTGGCCCATGTTGACTTGGCGTTCGCCGATGTCGCCGACGATCCGATTGACCAGCGTGCCTTCCAGGGCGGCTGCCACGGCAACGGCTACAGCGCCAGTGCCGGTAATTGCGTGATGCAATTTGCCCATGGAGAGGATGCGAGCGATCACATCGATCTCGGCGGCTTCGACCGTCTTGCCACCGGCAGCTGCGTAGGTTTGCGGTGGAGCCACCAGGCACAGCTTAGGTGTATGGGGTCGAAGGCGCGTTGCTTCCTCGGCGCTAGCCGCCAGCCCCATGGCCACGGTGCAGTGTGCACGGATGGTTTCCAGCGACTGCAGCAGCTCGGCGTTGCCGTTGACCTGATCCTGGGTCTCGGTCCCGGTCAGGCCAACGCGCTGGGAGTCGACGAAGATCGTCGGGTTGCCGGCGTTGAGCAGCGTTGCTGGCAAGCCCGGGAAGCCCGGAATATCCAGCTCATCCACGACATTGCCGGTTGGCAGAATGCTGCCGCCCGAACCGCCGGGCTGAAGGAATTCCACGACGATTTCGGCTGCAGGGAAGGCGACGCCATCGAGCACGAAATCACCTTCTTCAACGACCTCGCCATCCTTCATCGGGACATGGGCGATGATGCGTTTCTGAATATTGGCCTGCCAGATGCGGATGGTGGCGATGCCGTCACGAGGTGCATCGACGAGCCCTTGGCGAATGGCGAAAGGACCGACGGCTGCACTCAGATTGCCGCAGTTGCCGGACCAGTCGACCACTGGATTTTCGATGGCTGGTGCGCCGAACAGGTAGTCGACATCGCAGTCGGTGCGTCCCGACTTGCCGATAATGACGACCTTGCTGGAGCTGGAGGTGGCGGCACCCATGCCGTCGATCTGTTTGCCGTATGGGTCCGGGCTGCCAATGACCCGCAGCATCAGAGCATCGCGCTCAGGGCCGGCGGCAGGGACGTCCTGCTCAAGGAAAAAGACGCCTTTGCTGGTACCGCCGCGCATGAAGACGGCAGGGATTCGAACTTGGGTCATTACACGGCTCCTTCCAGTTGTTTCGCTTGTGCAGCCTGTTCCATGCTCTCGACCAGCAGCTGCGGCAGCAGGCCGCCGCGGCGGAAGTAGCGCACGTCTTCGTGCGTATCCAGACGGCTGGTGACGCTCACGTTTTCAGTACTGCCGTCTTCGCGCTCGATGACGAGTCGCAGCGTGTCGCCCGGAGCGAAAGCGTCATTGATGCCTTCCACCGAGAATTTCTCGTGCCCCGTCAGGCCGAGGGTTTTACGGGTCACGCCTTCCGGGAACTGCAGCGGCAGAATGCCCAGGCCGGCCAGGTTGGTGCGGTGGATGCGCTCGAAGCTCTCGGCAACGACCACGCGTACGCCCAGAAGGCGAGGGCCTTTGGCCGCCCAGTCACGCGACGAACCGCTGCCGTACTCTTTACCTGCCACGACGATCAGCGGCTGCTTACGCTTGGCATAAGCTTGTGCGGCTTCGAATACGGTGCTCACGCGATTCTCTGGCAGCAGCAGGGTCCAGGGGCCTTCGCGGCCGTCGGTCATCAGTTCGTTTTTCAGGCGTGGGCTGGCGAAGGTGGCGCGTTGTGCCGCTTCGTGGTTGCCGCGACGAGTGCCGTAGGAGTTGAAGTCATCGACACCAATGCCGTGGCCCTTCAGGTATGAACCAGCGTCGCTGTCCGAGAGGATGGCGCCAGACGGCGAGATGTGGTCAGTCGTGATGTTGTCCGACAGCATCACCAGCACACGCATGTCTTTCAGGTCGCGCTGAGGGTCAGTCGCCGTCAGTTCGTCGCTCCAGTACGGCGGTTTGCGGATGTAGGTGCTGCTTTGATCCCATGCGTACTGATCGGTAACGCCGGCGCGAAGGTCCGAAGCGATGACGCCAGCCTCGCGAGGTACCGAGCTGTAGGCCTTGTCAAACAGGTCGGCGGACAGTGCTTTCTTCTCGATCTCGTCCAGCTCTTGATCCGACGGCCACAGTTCGCTCAGGTAAACCGGCTTGCCTTCAGTGTCGGTACCGAGCGCATCCACCTGCGGGTCTACGCGATAGGTACCTGCGATGGCGTACGCCACGATCAGGGGAGGGGACATGATGAAGACTTCGCGAGCCAGCGGGTGCACGCGGCCTTCGAAGTTGCGGTTGCCGGAGGTGGCGGCAACGGTTTCCAGCTTGCGGGCACGGATTTCGTCTTCGATCTCTTTGCTCAACAGTGGGCCGGACATGCCATTGCATGTGGTGCAGCCGTAGCCCACGACATTGAATCCGAAGTTGTCCAGGTCGACATTGAGGCCGGCGCGATCCAGGTAGTCGGCGACGACCTTGGAACCCGGTGCGAAAGAGGTCTTGACCCATGGCGCGCGATGCAGGCCGCGCTTGAGCGCGTTGCGAGCGACCAGGGCCGCGGCGATCACGCCACGCGGGTTCGAGGTGTTGGTGCAGCTGGTGATGGCGGCGATGACGACCGAACCATTGTCCAGACCTGTGGGGATGTCCTTTGCTGCTTCACCGTTACCCAGCAGGATGCGCTGGTGCGGCTGTTTCGGGCCGGCAATCGCACGGCCAACGCCGCTCAGGTCGAGCGTGACAACGCGGTCGTACTCGACGGTTTCCAGGCTGTCATGCCACAGGCCTTGGTGCTTGGCATAAGCCTCGGTCAGCTCGGCAATCTCACCGCCGCGGCCGCTCAGTCGCAGGTAGTGCAGGGTGCGGTCGTCGATCGCGAACATGGCGGCGGTCGCACCGAATTCGGGGGCCATGTTGGACAGGGTGCCTCGGTCTGCCAGGGAGAGGGCTGCTACGCCTGGGCCATGGAACTCCAGCACGCTGCCGATTACACCGGCTTTACGAAGGCTCTCGGTCAAGGCGAGCGCGATGTCGGTAGCGATGTAGCCCGAGGGCGGCACGCCTTCGAGTCGGACACCGACAATCTCGGGAACCCGCATCATCAGTGCTTTGCCCAGCATTGCCGCTTCGGCCTCGATACCACCCACACCCCAGCCCAGCACACCAATGCCGTTGATCATGGTGGTGTGGCTGTCAGTGCCCACTAGCGTATCGGGGAACGCCCACAGGTCGCCTTCGACCTCGCGAGTACCGATGACGGTGGTCAGGCGCTCCAGGTTGATCTGGTGAAGGATGCCGTTACCGGAAGGCACGATCGACAGATTGTTGAAGGCCTTGTTGCACCAGTCCAGGAATGCAAAGCGCTCAGCATTGCGCTCGCGCTCGATCGCTTCGTTATCGGCCAGGGCGCTGGCATCACCCCAGCGCTCTACGTTCAGCGAGTGGTCCACCACGAGGTGAGTAGGGGTGACCGGGTTGACCTGGCGTGGATCACCGCCTGCTTTCGCAACAGCGTCACGCAGGCCAGCCAAGTCGACCAGGGCCGGAGTGCCGAGCAGGTCCTGAAGAACCACGCGAGCGGGGCGGAATGGGATGTCGCTGTTTTTAGATCGAGTGCAAATCACTTTCAGCGCCTCGGTCGGATCTGCTTCGGTGCGCAGTACGTTCTCAGCAAGGATCCGAAGGCTCATGGGCAGGCGGGAAAAGTCGCCTCCTGCCGCTTTTACGGCTTCAGATACGTTGCAGACGCGGTAATCGCGACCGTTTACGGCCAGGGTTTGGCCAATGTGCTTGCTCATGCCGGGGACCTCACAGGCGTGTTTTTTGTGAGGCGATATTGCACTTTGTCTAAACTTGAGTCAATTTATCTCCAGCAGAAATGCATCAGTCATGTGCCGAGTGGTCGCTTCTAAGCCTGAACAGAAGCCATTCGTATCTCTGCCAGCTACAAGCCAGATGGTCCCGAACAAAGATAAAAACGAGGAAAATCAAGATGAAATGCAATCAGACCTGCCGTAAATCCGTCCGGCATCAGCCCGCTTCTTCCTCTTCGTACCGCTAAAGCTCGTTTTGCGGCGCTAAAACAATAAGGAGAGCGACATGCTGCTGACCGTACTCGGTTTTTCGATGGTCACCTGTTTCATGTACCTGATCATGACCAAGCGGCTTACCGCGCTGGTTGCCCTGATCGTGGTGCCCATCGTGTTTGCCCTGATCGGTGGCTTCTATGCCGGCCTGGGCGCAATGATGCTCAATGGCATCAAGACGTTGGCGCCTACCGGCGTCATGCTGACTTTTTCGATTCTTTACTTCGGCATCATGATCGACGCGGGTCTGTTCGATTCACTGGTGCGTTGCATTCTGAAGATCGTAAAAGGCGATCCCCTCAAGGTGCTGGTCGGGACCACTATCCTGACGATGTTGGTGTCGCTCGACGGCGATAGCTCCACCACCTACATGATCGTGATTGCCGCATTCCTTCCGCTGTATCAGCGTTTGGGAATGAGCGTTCTCGGGTTGACCTGTGTGGTCAACATTGCCAACGGCATCATGAATATCTCCCCATGGGGCGGCCCGACCGCACGCGCTGCCGCTGCGCTGCATGTCGATGCGATGGATATATTCCTGCCTATGGTGCCGTCGATGTTGCTGGGCTGTGGGTGCTTGCTGCTCATTGCGATCATGCTGGGACGGCGTGAGCGTGCACGGCTGGGGGTGATTGCAGTGGACGATTTCCACAACGGTGCAATTGCCTTGGGTAATGGCTCGCATGAAGAATGCGATCGTAACCGTCGCCCGCGCATGTTCCTGCCAAACCTCCTGCTCACCGCCACGATGATTGGCCTTTTGGTGATGGGCGCGGTACCGATTCAGGTGCTGTTCATGGTCGGCTTCGCCATTGCGGTGATGCTCAACTACCCACATCTGGAGCAGCAGAAAGAGCGGATCGGCGCCCACGCCGGTAACGTTCTTGCCGTGACGTCGGTGATTTTCGCCGCAGGCATCTTCACCGGCATTCTTTCCGGTACTGGGATGGTCGATGCGATGGCGAAGGGAATGCTGGCTGTTATTCCGGATGCCTTCGGACCTTATCTGGCGGTCTTTACCGCACTGGTCAGCATCCCCTTCACCTTCTTCATGTCTAACGATGCCTTCTACTTCGGCATCCTGCCGGTGCTTGCCCAGACTGCGGCTACCTATGGCATCACGCCTTTGGAAATCGCTCGGGCTTCGGTGGTGGGGCAGCCGGTCCACTTGCTCAGCCCACTGGTGCCTTCGCTCTACCTGCTGGTGGCATTGGCCAAAGTCGACCTGGGTGACCACCAGCGCTTTGCTTTGAAGTGGGCGCTCTTGGTGAGCATGGTCATGTTGGTAGGTGGCGTGATGTTCGGAGCGTTCCCGCTCTATCACACAGCTTCGTGAGTCGGTGGTCGACCGTCGACTGTGTCGATGGTCGGCTGCCGATGCTTGTAGCCGGCGCAGCCGCGCCTAGAAAAATAAAGGTGTAATCATGCCGTACCGTAGAGCCTGGATTGCTGTATTTCTGTTCTCTCTGGCGATGATCAATTACATGGACCGTATAGCCCTGTCCATCGCTGCCAAACCAATCGCCGAGGAATTCAATCTCAGTGCAGTCGGCATGGGATACCTCTTTTCCTCATTTATCTGGAGTTACGCGCTCTTCCTGATCCCTGTTGGTCTGCTGATCGATCGCTATGGTGCAAAGCGCATCGGTGGTATTGGCATTCTTGTCTGGTCGGCGGCTACGGCGCTGACCGGTGCGGCGATGAGTTTTGCGTCGCTCCTGGCGGCGCGTCTTGTCATGGGGGCGGGTGAATCGGTCAGCAATCCGGTGGGCGCCAAGGTGATCCGGGAGTGGATCCCGAGTCAGGAGCGCGGCACTGTCACCGCTGTTTTCAACAGCGGCTCCTACGCCGGTCCAGCGATTTGCTCGATCGTGCTTGCGATGCTGGTAGCCAGTGTCGGATGGCGCTGGTCCTTCGTGATTGCTGGCGGTGTCGGCTTCGTTTGGCTGTTGGCCTGGTACCTGTTCTACGGCAAGCCCGAAGAGGTGAAGTGGCTCAGCGACCAAGAGCGTAAAACCATCCTGGATTCGCGATCCGGGGGTGGCAACGCCGGTGGGGTGGCAGTGGCGGCTTACGGTCTGAAACGGTTGTTGAAAACTCCGACCCTTTGGGGGCTTGCGCTGACCCAGGGTTGCAACGTGTACACGCAGTATCTCTTTCTAACGTGGTTGCCCAGCTACCTTCAGCAGGAGCGCCACCTGACCCTCGAAAAAAGCGGTCTGGTGACAGCGATTCCTTATGCCGCAGCAGTCGTGCTCTGCATCGCTCTTGGCAAGCTCAGCGACTGGTATCTGACTCGTGGTGGTGGTGTCAGCTCGGGTAAGCGCCGTAACGTGATTGCATTCGCTATGGTTGTTGCCAGCTGCATTCTTTTGGTGCCGTTTGCCGGCAGCACTGTGACGTTGGTGCTGATTTCCTCCCTCACGTTGGCAGGTATTGCGTCCACCACTTCATTGAATTTCTCTCTGCTCAATGATCTGTTGCCAAGCGCAGGCGATGTGGGTAGGGCGATGGCGTTCGTCGTAGTGGGTGGCAACCTGTTCGGTATGGCCGCTCCGATTGTCACGGGTTACGTTATCGAGGCCACCGGGTCGTACAGCTGGGCCTTCATGATTGCGGGTATCTTGCTGGTGGCTGGAGCGGTTATTGCACTGACTATGACTCGTAAACCAATGGTTCCCCGGGCAGTTGAGAGTGAGCCCCATTTGGAAATGAGCCCGCAAAAGGCATAATGTAGGCGCTGTGGGGCTCGTTTCACTGAGCGAGCCCCACCCTCTGATGCCTTAATTCGGAAAAGATATGAATCTGACGCCACTTCAAGCCCGCGTAGCTCGCGATATCGTTGCCTATGTTCGCCAAGAACAACTGGCGGCGGGGCATCACGTCTCGGAACTGGGACTGGCCAAGGCTTTGAAGACGTCACGGACTCCTATCAAGATCGCTCTGAACTACCTCGCTGAGCGAGGCATGCTGAACCAGGATCGCAACCGCGGCTTTTTCTTGGCGAAGCCGTATGATGATCTGGCCGAAATTGCCCAGGATTTGTCGGTCTCCATCGATGACCCGATCTATCAGCAGATCGCGGTGATGCGACTCAATGGGCAGATTCCCGAGCAGTTCGCAGAGACGGACCTGATGCGTTTATTCAACATTTCACGCTACATGCTCCGTGGTGTGTTGATGCGTATTCAGCAAGAGGGTTGGATCGAGCAGCGTGCAGGTCAGGGCTGGCAGTTTCTGCCGATGATTGACTCGGTCGAAGCCTATGAAGAGAGCTATTCCTTCCGAGCGATCATAGAGCCGGCAGGCCTACTTGCCCCGACGTTCATGGCCGATACGGAAGCATTGGCTCGCTGTAAGAAGCAGCAGCAATTCATTGCAGATGGCGGATACCTGACCATGACGCCTCAGGAGCTGTTTGAATCGAATGCTCAGTTCCACGAGACGCTTGCCAGTTTTTCTGGCAACAGATTTCACGTACAGACAGTTCGCCGACTTGACCAGCTTCGCCGTCTGGTGGAGTACCGGCAGGCCAGCAAGCGTTCGCCACGCCGTGAGCAGGCAGTCGAGCACCTCGCGATTCTTGCCTGTCTTGAGCGAGGTGATCGCCTTGCGGCGGCTGACCATATGCGTAAGCACCTGGAGCAAGCTCGTCGTCATAAAGTCGCAGCGGAGCTGTTCGAGGCAGTTGAGCTGCCCGTTGAGGCTGCTTTTGAGTCGGCCTGAGCCGGCACTCTGAATCGCTTGCTCAGTACCGCTGTCTTTGCGCTTGTCGCGTTCTTCTGCATCCCCCAAGCAGCCCCATCGAAGATGGGGTAATCAGCCCAGAGTTGCCAGGGCATGTCTTCAACGTGCAGGCTCAGATAATCAATGAGCCGGTAGCAAGCAAACCCTTGTGTGTGGTCGAAGACGCTCAAGAGGACAATCAATGACTGGCATTTCGGCTTGAGTTTTTGATTGTCCATCAGAGGTCTAATCTGTGCGGAACTTCTTCAGCATCGTGTACAGCTCTGCGGCGAGCACCGCCAGCGACTGAGAGGCTGCGCTAATCTGCTTTGCGCCCTCTGAGTTTTGTACAGAGACATTGCGTATGGTCAAAATGTTCTGGTCAACGGCGCGGGCGACTCGCGCCTGTTCCTCGGTTGCGGTAGTGATTTGAAGGTTCTGGCGACTGATCTCGTTGCTGTTCTCAACGATGGTCTCTAGCGCGGCGCTCGCCTGTTCGGCCTTTGTCAGCACCTCTTGCGAACGGGTGTTGCTGAGCTGCATCGCTTTGACTGCCTTATCTGTACCCGTCTGAATGCTCCCAATCATTTCCTCGATTTCCCTTGTAGATTGGGCGGTGCGGTGAGCGAGCGCGCGCACTTCATCGGCGACGACTGCAAAGCCTCGGCCTGCATCACCTGCCCGGGCGGCTTCAATGGCCGCGTTGAGCGCTAGGAGGTTGGTTTGCTCAGCGATCGTTCTGATCACCTCCAACACCTTTCCGATACCTTGTGCTTGATCGGCAAGTCCTTCGACTTCTCGGGCGCTGGATAACACGTCATTTGCCAGACTCGCCAACGATGTCAGCGTTTGTTCCATTGAGCGTTGGCCACTGAGTGCCTTTTGTTGTGAGGTCTGCGTCAGCTCGAGGGTGAATGCGGCGTTGCGCGCGACCTGCTCGATTGCCACCGACATCTGGGTTACCGCGGTTGCGGCCTGTTCAATTTCCAGGTGCTGGCGGTGCGTCTCCCGTCCGCCTTCTTCAGTCACCGCGTTCAGTTCTTCCGCTGCCGACGCCAGCTGTGTGGAGCTGCTTCCAATTTGCCTGAGTGTAGAAAGCAGCACGCCCTGCATGGCTTCCAAGGCTTCGAGTAATCGAGTCGCCTCATCATTGCCCGATGGAGTGATGGCGTGAGTGAGATCCCCAGCAGCGACGGTTTGGGCGCATTTTAGTGCTTCGTTCAGGGGCTCGATGATGCTGCGTGTGAGCAGCCAAGCGATACAGATGGTGCCGAGGACAACCAGAGCTATGACGAGCAGTACGCCGAATTTCGCTTCTGTGTAAGAAACCAACGACTGCTCGCCGGCAGCCTTCGCACCTTGGTCGGCTTGGATAATCAGTTGTTCAAAGCTCTTGGTCATCTGATCGTAGGCATTTCGGATCGATGCCAAATGATTTCTGGCTGCGGCTTTGTCCCCGGCCCGAGAGACCTGCAAGAGCTCTTGGTGCCTTTTGGCGTATGCCTCCAGACTCAGGTTGAAGGTTTGCAGCTGATCTCTTTCTGAGTCGGTCTGCAACAGTTGGCTGTACACAGCCATTTGCTCGCGGATTTGTGACAAGCGAATTGAAGCCTTCGCCTCATACTCATCCATTTCTTCAGAAGAGTTGGTCAGGATGTGCTGCATTGATCCCATGCGGTAGCGGTTTAGGGAGGTGTTGGCTGCTGCAAGCGCTCGTACGCGTTGAAGCCAATTGTCTTGAATCTCTAGCGCCTGGCTTCGGACTTCGCTGATTTGCTGTAGGGCAAAGATGCCCAAGAAGAAGCAGAGGGCGGCAATACACGAAAATCCTAACGTGGCGCGCAGGGCGATGCCCATTGATCTAGTGCTCATGGCAGTCTTTATCCTAAACGATGGCGAACACCTCCCCGTTCGCTCAAGCCTGTAACTTGGCGATTTACGGGGGGAGGCGGGGAGTTTTAGCTGCGCGGTGATCGGTTGCCGGTAACGTCCTTGCGCCGTTTTACAGGGTCGTTTTTGCGGCCATGGGCTGTGCGCATGCGGATGTTCAGTGCTTCTACTGCCAGCGAAAACGCCATAGCAAAGTAAACGTAGCCCTTGGGCACGTGCACATCAAAAGCCTCGGCAATCAGAACGGTACCCACCACGACCAAGAAAGACAGAGCCAGCATTTTCAAACTCGGATGGCGCTCAATAAAACCGCTGATCGTTCCCGCGCAGAGCATCATCACCATCACGGCGACAATGATCGCTGCGACCATCACGGGCACGTTAGAGACCATGCCCACGGCGGTGATCACGGAGTCCAATGAGAAGACAATGTCAATAATTGCAATCTGGATGATCGTTCCTATGAAGCCACCGGCCAGGCTTTTCGGATTGGCCTCAGGTTCCTCCTCACCTTCGAGGCTCTGATACATCTCGGTGCTGCTTTTCCAAAGCAGGAATAAACCCCCGAAGAAGAGGATCAGGTCACGTCCAGATATGCCGTGGCCCAACACGTCGAACAAGTCGTCGGTGAGCCGCATGATCCAAGTGATGGAAAGCAGCAACAGGATGCGCGTGACCATCGCCAACGCTAATCCAAAAAAACGGGTTCGTGCCTGCATGTGGGGAGGCATACGACCCACAAGAATCGCAATCATGATGATGTTGTCGATGCCGAGAACAATCTCCAGGGCAGTCAAGGTAAAGAACGCGATCCAGATCTCGGGGCTCATCAGCCATTCCATGTTACGTGTCTCATGTGTGGGTCATTGGGAGAGTTGCCTGGGCGGCAATTCGGTCATATCAACGTGCTTGCAGGCACCCGATGCGCTCTGCACAGAGAGCACCCAGTGCGCCTACGAGCGGCGTGGCGACAAACACAGGGGGCATGAAGCGTATTGGCATCATTTGTCTCAGGCTCTGGGCTGGGTCAATGCGCGGCTCGAAGCATCACGCCCCGGCTGGAAATGCTCAGCATCTCCTTGACGTTAAGGGATCTTTTTGTGTTAGGTGTTTATATTAAGCAGTCTTTTATGAGATTTATTGATTAGTTCAAAGACAAGATTGCGTTTTGTTTTTAGTAAAGTCAATGATGCTCGTGCGGGTTCTGCCCGGCGAAGCTGTCGGTTTCGCAGAAGGGGCTCCATGATTTCCTGCGGAGCATGGGCAACTGCTAGGCCTGTGGTCTGCTGCTAGACAGTGACCCCTGACGGTGTCTCCCTCATAGACAGTGCCCGTTGAAACCAGGATCGTGTCCCGAGAAGTGGTGTAACTGAACCAACCGAAGGCGCCCTGCGGGCGAAAGAGGTGGGTCATCGTGGTTCTTGGCTAACGTTGAGTTTGCGGACTTAACCTTCACCAGGAAACCACGATGACCAAGCCCACTATCGCATTGACCGAGTTGGTTGAGAAAGGGGCAGACGCTGATCTGCTCAAGCAAATGATCCAGTTTGTTGCCCAGCGCATGATGGAGTTCGACGTCGAGGGCTTGTGCGGCGCCGGTTTCGACGTCAAAAGCCCAGACCGAACAAGCAGCCGCAACGGCTACCGCGATCGCCTCTGGCAAACTCGCGCTGGCGACGTTGACCTGAAGATCCCCAAGCTGCGCCAGGGCAGCTATTTTCCCGGTTTTCTCGAACCACGACGCACCGCCGAAAAGGCCATGGCAGCCGTGATCCAGGAAGCCTATATCCAGGGCGTTTCGACACGCTCGGTCGATGAACTGGTCAAGGCCATGGGCATGTCCGGCATCTCGAAAAGCCAAGTATCCAGGCTCGCTGGCGAGATCGATGAGCGCGTCCACGCCTTCCTTGATCGACCGCTTGAGGGCGATTGGCCCTACCTGTGGATTGACGCCACCTACGTCAAGGTGCGGGAGGCCGGGCGCATCGTCTCGGTCGCCGTCATAATCGCTGTGGCCGTGAACACCAACGGCGGGCGCGAGGTGCTGGGTATGCGGGTTGGCCCGTCGGAAGCCGAACCGTTCTGGACGGACTTCCTGAGAAGCCTGATGCGGCGCGGGCTGCGGGGTGTGAAGCTGGTGATCTCTGACGCTCACGAAGGGCTCAAGGCCGCTGTTTCCAAGGTGTTCCACGCGACCTGGCAGCGCTGTCGCGTTCACTTCATGCGCAATGCCATGGCCCATGTCGGCAAGGGCCAGCGCACCATGGTAGCGGCCTTGCTGCGCACGGTGTTTGCCCAGGACAGTCGAACCGAATGCCATCAGCAATGGCGGCTGGTGGCTGAACAACTTCGTGAGAAATACCCCAAGATCGCCACGCTCATGGACGGTTGCGAAGATGAAGTGCTGGCGCACATGGCCTTCCCGAAGGCACATCGACAGCAGTTGCACAGCACTAACCCGCTAGAACGGCTAAACGCTGAGATCAAGCGGCGTACCGAAGTGGTGGGCATCTTCCCCAACGATCCGGCGATTACACGGTTGGTTGGGGCGATGCTGCTGGAGCAGAACGACGAGTGGTGCCTGCAACGGCGCTATATGCAGTTGGAGGCCTTCGAGGCGGTCAGCGATAATCCGCAGGCCAAGCTGTCGGCCGTGATCAACTAAACGGCAAACTCAGTGGCCAGAGCGATGATGAGTTACACCACGTCCTGGGACACGATCGGTGAGCAGATTTTCCTTGCCGGGCAGAGCAGAGGAAATGCCTCTGCTCTCGTTCCCATTTTAGAAATCGAAACGCTGGTCAAACACTCTCTGCTCACCCACCGATACTGTGCACTGACGGGCCACTTCAACCGGCATCACTTTGCCGAGCAACGATACCAGCGACTTGTAGAATACCTTGTCGCATTCGGCGTCTTTACTGAAGGCTTGGGAGTTACCGGCCGCGTCGGCGGTGATCCGGCAACCTGCCACCAACTCAGCGGGCAACTGGTTCAAGGGCGCCGTCTTCGAGCCTTTGCTCTGCAACTCCATCAGCTCGTCGCATCCGCCCTTGGTCGGACCTTCCTTGATGGTTTGGGTGAAGGCGACGCGCTGGAAATCAGTACCGTTGAACAGCATCTGATCGTTGACCGTCACTCGGTATTGCGAGGGTTTGAAGGCGATGGTTTTGATGCAGAACTGCGTGGTGACCGGTTTTCCATTGACCTCGGTTGTGCTCGACTTGCAGCCAGGGGTGGCCTGGGAGAAGGTGGTATCGGGCGAGCTGGCGCAACCGGCCAGCGACAGCAGACAGACACCGAACAGCATTTTTTTCATGAGACTTCCTGTGCTCGAACATACCGTCTCCCGCGGACGGCGTGGGGCAGGTATCATACTTGCGACGCTGGCCCAATGCGCAGAAACCTTGATCAAGGGCTCAGAACCTTATCGACCGGAACGGATGCAACAAAATGAAGATGGACCTGCTAAATGATTTCTCGACGCTGTTCGCTTACTGCTGGTATCGCGATTTTCCCCTGGATAATACCTACCGGGATATGGGGTCGACGTCTGATTGGAACATTCATACCGGTCTCACTGTGCGCCGAGTTGCCGATCTGATGGGGTACTACGCTCATTTTGAGTCCGGTGGGCGGACTGATGCGGTGATTCGTGACTCGCAGAACTCGCCTGTGCTGTTTGCCGAGTGGGAGTGGTGCAGTCCTTGCGAAAATAGTATCAACGAACCGGAAAAACTCTCCAACGCAGCCATCAAGGAGCGCCCCCAGTTCTGTTTTCTGTTCGGCTATATGCCCACTGGAACCCTTGAGAAACAGCAGGCTTACATTGAAAAGTGGTGGAAGGCCGATTTACCGCTGTTGGTTACGCTGGTCGAGTACGAAGGCAGCAGCACGCGGTTCTTCAAGAGAATGCTCACGCACCGCCTGGACAACGGCATCTGGAGCCTGGTGAGAGAGCAGCATGCCCTGTCGTGGAATGTGGCCGGGACACGCTGGGCCTAGTGCCTATCTGCACACGTTGTGGCTGATTGAATGCCCGGTGATCTCGCGGGCGTATTATGTCAGGCCATGCCGTTTTCACTTGTAGCTCCTGGCAGCGCTAGGAGCTTTTTTATTCTCAGGACGAGTCATTCGAGATGTTGATGAAGTTGGCGCCGAAGAAGCGGCGCAACCCGCGTAATTTCTATCTGAGTATCGCGGCGGTAGTAGTGATTGCTGGAGTTGGACGTTATTTCGCGCACAAGGCCGAACAGGAAAAGGTGACTCAGCAGGCATTGCTGACCGAGCGACTCGCTCAGTTGAACGCGACCCTGCCCAAGAAACTGGATGCAATGACCACCCTTGAGTTCGTCGGTCTGACGTACGGCGACACGCTCTTTTACCGCTATCGGGTCGACCTGGCCGCGAGCAGCCTCTCCGAAGACAGCAAGGCCAGCATGAAGGAGAAAATACGCAGCAATCTGGAGCAATTGGCCTGCAAGGAGCCGCAACTGCTGGCGGCGATGAGCCGGTTCAAGTTTCACCAGGAACATTTCTACCTGGCCAGGAACACCACACTGTTTTCCATCGAACTTTACCCTGAGCAACTGAGCTGTACAGGCTGATGCCGGCAGCGCGCGCTCAGGCGGGAACAGATCCATTTCCAGGTGTTCGGTCCCGGAGAGTCATGGTGCATCCTTAACGCCCCAGGTCTGACGAGAGCCCTGTGCTCAGGGACGGTTTCCCTTGAGCATGTAGGCCGGGATCTGCTCCAGGGGAATCTCCCTCTGCACCGCGTCCAGTTTGCGAGCCTCCTTGGGCATGCCATAGACCACGCAGGAAGCTTCGTCCTGGCCGAGGGTATAGGCGCCGGCGTCGTACATTTCCCGCAACCCGCGCGCGCCGTCGTCACCCATGCCGGTCATGATGATGCCGGTGGCATTGGCACCTGCAGCCCGGGCCACGGAGCGGAACAGCACATCGACCGAGGGTTTGTGCCGGGAGACGGGCGGCCCATCGACGATGTCCACCACGTACTGCGCGCCACTTCGCTTCAGTAGCATGTGGCGACCGCCGGGGGCGATGAGGGCGCGCCCGGGGATGACCCGGTCACCTTGCCGCGCCTCGCGCACTTCGATACGACACAGGCTGTCCAGGCGTGCGGCAAAGGCTGCGGTGAATTTTTCCGGCATGTGCTGGACGATCACGATGCCCGGGCAGACCTGGGGCAGGGCGGTGAGCACCTGTTCCAGGGCCTGGGTGCCGCCGGTGGAGGTGCCCAGGGCCACGATGCGTTCGGTGGTGCGGGTCATGGCGCTCGGCCCCGCGTCGGGCAGTATCGCGTCGGCAGTGAGCCTGGGTGCTACGGCGGGGGCGATGGCAATTGGCTTGAGGCGTGCCTGGGATGCGGCCTTGATCGCACTCACCAGCTCTGCGGTGGCCTCGACAAGGCATTGGCGCAGGTTGCCCTGGGGCTTGGTGACGATGGCTATCGCGCCGGCGGCAAGGGCTTCCATGGTGGTCGCAGCGCCTTTCTCGGTCAGGGTCGAGCAGATCACCACGGGGGTCGGTCTTTCGGCCATCAGCTTTTTCAGGAAACTGATGCCGTCCATGCGCGGCATCTCCACATCCAGCACCAGCACGTCCGGCCAGTTGCGGTTCATGCGCTCTAGGGCGAACAGCGGATCGGCGGCGGCGCCAATCACTTCGATACCGCCATGGCCGGACAGGCTGCTGGTCAACACCTGCCGCACGACGGCGGAATCGTCGACGATCATCACCTTGATGTTTTTCATGATGAGCTGGCCTCGTTGCGCCGGTTGGCAACGTGCTGAGGGTTGGGGTGACGCAGTGCAATGCTGCCGCTCCACACGTCGAAGATCAGGTTGCGGTAGCCTTCGCCACCCACATCCTGGGCATGGCAGGCAAGGCCGTGGGCGGCCAGCAGGGCCAGGCCGGCCTCGACGTTTCTTTGACCGATGTGCTGGCGATTGCGGCTTTCCAGCATGTTGCCGCCGCCGAACAGGCCAATCCGGTAATCCCTGGCGTGGGTACCGCTCATGCGGATTTCTCTCAGCAACTGATGCAGGGCGCCATCGGCGTAGCGACCGTCCGGCTTGTGGTCCGGGTGGCAGGAGGTGGGCAACAGGTAGTGGCACATGCCACCCAGGAGCGCCTCGCGGTGCCAGAGCACGATGGAGACGCAGGAACCCAGCAGTGTGCGCAGGCGCGTGTAGCGGTCGCTGAAATACAACTCGCCCGGCTGCAGGAACACCTCGATGACGCCCTTGGGCTTACGCATGGGGCCTCCGGTAGACCGAAGGCCGCACGGATTCCAGCTCATCGGTGATGCCATGGAGGCTTTCCGAATGGCTGACCAGGAAGTAGCCCCCTGGACGCAGGCGTGCACGCAAGCGTTGCACCACCTGGCGCTTGGTGTCGGCGTCGAAGTAGATCATCACGTTGCGCAGAAAGATCACGTCGAACATTCCCACGTCCGGCAGCGTGCTGTTGAGGTTGATCTGGCGGAACTGCACGCGTTGCCTGAGGCTGGCGTCCAGCGTGAACAGGCCCTCGTTACGCCCGGTGCCCTGCAGGCAGAAGCGTTGGCGCAGGTCACCGGGAATGCCTTGCGCGGCATCCAGGGGGTAGAGACCGGCGCGGGCCTTGTCGAGGATACGGGTGCTGATGTCCGAGGCGAGGATTTCCCAAGGGCGGCCCTGGAGGGTGCTGGCCAGCAGCAGGGCGAGCGTATAGGGTTCTTCGCCGCTGGAGCAGGCCGCGCTCCAGATACGCAGTGGGCCACTGCCGCGTAGCTCGGTAACCAGCTTCTCGCGCAGGAACTCGAAATGTTTGGGCTCGCGGAAGAAGTAGGTCTCGTTGGTCGTGAGCAGGTCGATGGCCATCTGCATTTCGCCCTTGTCCTTCATCAGCAACTGGTAGTAGTCGCCATAGCTCCCCAAGCCAAAGTGACGCAGGCGTTTGCTCAGTCGGCCGGCGATCAACTGGCGCTTGGCTTCGGACATGGCAATGCCGGCAATCTCGTGGATCATTGCGCGAAACTGCTGGAGTTCCGAGTTGGAAAGGCTGAGTTCGGTCATGGCGAGCTCCCGGTCAGGCCGACTGTTGCAGGCCGTCGTACTGGCTGGTTTCGGCCAGGCACTGCAGGCCGTCCAGCGACAGGGCCCGGCCCATATCCAGCATCACCACCAGGCGGCCGTCGAGCTTGGCCAGGCCGTTGATGAACCCCGTGTGCAGGTGGCCGCCGAAGCTGGGGGGCGGCTCCACGCACTGTGCATCGATCTCGATAACCGCATTGACCGCCTCGACCACGATACCCATCACCTGGCGCAGATCACCGCGCTCGACTTCCAGGATCACGATGCAACTGCGCCGTTTGATGGTGGTCGGCCCCGCACCGAAGCGCTGCCGCAGGTCCATGATCGGCACCACGCCGCCACGCAGGTTGATCACCCCGAGCACGCTGGGTGGCAGCATCGGTACGCCGGTCAGGCAGCCGTACTCGATGATTTCACGCACGCTGCGGGTGCCGACGGCGAACACTTCCTCGGCCAGGGTGAAGGTCAGGTACTGTTGGGGCGCCTCCGGCAGGGGGGCTGAATTGAAACCCGCAAGGGGCATTTTGCTGCTGGTCATGTTCAAGGCTCCTGTGCGTACCTGTGCATTCAGATCAAGGGCTGTCGATAGGTATTGCGTTGACCAGCCAGCAGGGCGATCTGGTCGACACTCAGAACTTGCTCCATGCGCAGCAGGGTAAGGAAGCGCTCGTCCACTCGCGCGAGATCCTCGATGTACTCCGGCGGGATGCGGCTGCCGAAGGCAGGAGCCTGGCGCAGGGCGCCTGGCTCGATCTCGGTCACGGCGTTGACTGAGTTCACCAGGGCCCCCATCAACTGAACCTCGTCACTGTCCTGCAGTTCCACGATAACGATGCAGGTCCGCGGCCCCAGCTCGGTACCGCCCAGTCCGAAGCGCTCGGCCAGATCGATGATCGGGACCACGGCGCCACGCAGATTGATCACCCCGCGAACCAGAGGCGGCATCATCGGTACCGGAGTGATGGCGTGGAACTCGAGAATCTCCCGCACGTAGCGGGTAGCCACGCCGAACTGGTCGCGACCTACCCTGAAGGTCAGGTACTGGCGCTGTTGTTCTTCTGCGGCAGGCAGTGTGAGATCGATGCCCATGAGTCAGCTCCTGAAGCGGATGAATCCGCTGTCCTGCTCATCTGCATCCAGTGCCGCGGCGCCGCGATGCATCTGCGATGGCGTGTGCTGAAAGCGCAACACGCTGGCGGCACCACCGGGCGTGGCCAGTTGAAAGAAGCGCATCAGGTCCTGCAGGTTGTTCGATTGCACCGTCATCTCCTCCGACGTGGCGGCAAGCTCCTCCGAGGCGGCTGCGTTTTGCTGGGTGATATCGCTGAGCTGGGTCATGGCATCGCTGATCTGGTTGACGCCGGTGGTCTGCTCTTCCGAGGCGGCGGCAATCTCCTGCACCAGGTCCGAGGTCTTGCTGATCGAGGGGACCATCTGGTCCAACAGGGTGCCGGCGCGCTCGGCCAGGGAAACACTGCTCTTGGCCACCTCACTGATTTCCTGCGCGGCCACTTGGCTACGTTCGGCCAGCTTGCGCACCTCGGCCGCGACCACCGCGAACCCCTTGCCGTGCTCGCCGGCACGGGCGGCTTCGATAGCGGCATTGAGGGCCAGCAGGTTGGTCTGGTAGGCGATGTCGTCAACGATGCTGATCTTGTCGGCAATGGTCTTCATCGCGCAGACGGTGTCGCGTACGGCCTGGCCGCCTTCGCTGGCTTCACGGGCGGCCTTGCCGGCCATGCCGTCGGTGATCTTGGCATTTTCGGTGTTTTGGCCGATCGAGGCGGACATCTGCTCCATCGCGGCGCTGGTCTCCTCGACCGAGGCGGCCTGGCTGGATGCGGCCTGGCTGAGGCTTTGCGCGGTGGCGGAGATTTCCTCGGCAGCATTGCTGAGCATGCTGGTGGACTGGTGTACCTGGCCGATCACGTCGGCCAGTTTGCGTACCGTTGCGTTGAGCGATTGCTTCAGTTCATCAAGGTGGCCGTTGTAGTGGCCATTCATGGTGCAAGTGAGGTCGCCCACGGCCATCCCTTCAATCACGCCCATCGCTTCGCGCAGCGGGGTGATGATGGCTTCGAGCGTATCGTTGATGCCGTTGACGATGCGGCGGAAATCGCCCTCATGGCGGCTGGCATCGGCGCGAGTGTCAAGGTGCCCGTCGAGTGCGGCCTTGCTGAGCATCTGGGTGTCTTCGATCAGGGCCTGGATGTTGCGGCGCAGGGTCTCGATGTTGTCGTTGATGAAGGCCTTCTTGCCGGGGAACTGCTCCAGCGGTGCGGTCAGATCCCCCTCGCTGAAGGCCTTGATGCAGGCCATGGCCTTTTTCTTCACGCTGATATGGCCGGCGACCATCGCGTTGATGCCGCGGGCAATCTCGCCGTAGCTGCCCTGGAAGCGCGAGGCGTCGATGACGACGTCGATGTCCCCCCGGTCGTGTTCGTCGGACATGCGGCGCATTTCGCTCAGCAGGCTGGTCAGGTTGCGACGCAAGGTCTCGATGTTTTCGTTGATGAAGGCTTTCTTGCCGGGGAATGCCTCCAGGGGAGCGCTCAGGTCCCCTTCGGCGATCGAGAAGACGCAGGCCATGGCCTTTTTCTTGACATCGATGTGGCTCGTCACCAGCGCGTTGATGTCCTCTGCCATTTCACCGTAGAGGCCTGGGAACCGGGTGTTCAGGGTGGCGTCGATTTCCCCGCGCGCATGTTCGTCGGCAACGTGTCGCAGGTTCTGCGCAAGCCCGTCTATCTGGCCACCGAGCTGTTGCAGGCAGCCTCGCAGTGTGCCGGAGACGGCGGGCGTGGACGACTGGCGGCTGGTTTCGCCGCGTACCAACTGCTGGCCGAGCTCGAGCAGCGTATCGAGTTCACCACCGAGTTGGTCAGCCAGGCTGTGTTGCAGCAGCCAGCCCTGAACGGCGACGGCAATGGCGGCCACGACGGCAATGGGAATAACCATGCCGGCCGCCAGGCTCGATGCCAATACCAGGGCCAGCAGGGCGGAGATGGCGGTTGCGATCAACGCGAGGATGCGAACGGCTATGTTCATTGCAGGTTACTCCATTGAGGAAGGACAACGCCTGGGGTGCCGGGACGACCGGGCTGCGTGAATTGGGCGAGCAGGCCTGGAATATCGAGAATCAACGCGACCGCGCCGCTGCCAAGAATCGTGAAGCCGGAGAAGGCCGGGACTTGACCGAACACCTTGCCCAGGGGCTTGATCACGGTCTGGAACTCGCCAAGCAACTGGTCCACCACCAGCCCGGCGCGGACCCCGGCGTAGCTGACCACCACGACGTTCTCCCGGCGTGGGCGCTGGCTGGTTTCGTCGAAGTAGTTGCGCAGGCGGATGAAGGGCAATACGTCACCGCGCAGATCCAGCTGATCGAGGTCATCCAGGTCGCCACTGGGCAGTTCGATGCATTCCTCGACCATGTCCAGCGGGACCACGTAGCTGGAGCTGCCGACGCCGATCAGGAAACCGTCGATGATTGCCAGGGTCAGCGGCAGGCGAATACGTACGCGGGTGCCAGCACCCGATTGGCTGTCCAGTTCCACGCTGCCGCGCAGGGCGGTGATGTTGCGCTTGACCACGTCCATGCCGACACCGCGGCCGGAGAGGTTGCTGATCTGCTCGGCAGTGGAGAAGCCGGGCTCGAAGATCAGGTTGAAGATCTCCTTGTCCGTCAGTGGCTGGCCCTCGGTGACCAGGCCGCGCTGGATGGCCTTGGCGAGGATTTTCTCCGGGTTGAGGCCGCCACCATCGTCGCTCACTTCGATGACGATGCCTCCGGCTTCATGGTAGGCGTTCAGGCGCACCACGCCCTGCAGGGGCTTGCCACTGGCCCGGCGCAGCTCGGCCGACTCGATACCATGGTCCATGGCGTTGCGGACCAGATGGGTCAGCGGGTCGCCGATCTTTTCCACCACGGTCTTGTCCAGCTCGGTGTCGCCACCGCTGATGTACAGGATGATGTCCTTGCCCAGCTCCTTGGAGACATCGCGCACCACCCGCTGGAAGCGGTTGAAGGTGGTGCCGATCTGTACCATGCGCAGGGTCAGCGCCGAGTCGCGCACTTCTTCCACCAGGCGAGAGAGTGTCTCGGCGGACTCGCTCATGCTCACCAGGCCACTGCCCTGGGCGAGCATGCGGGTATTGGCACCGGCGATGATCAACTCGCCCACCAGATTGATCAGTTGATCCAGCTTGCTGGCATCGACGCGGATCAGGTTGGCTTCGCCGCTGGCGCGACTGGTCTCCCTGGCGACCTTGCCGACGGCCACACCGGCGCTCGACTCGACGAGGCTCGAGGCGCTTTCGTCGGTGCCTGGCGGGGTCGCGGTGGCTGGCCGGGTGTCCAGTCGAAGCAGCTCGGCCTCGCTGAGGGTGCCGCAACGCAACAGGCGCTGGCGCTGGGCGACACCTTCATCGGCCTGTTCGGCCAGCAGGTCGGCATAACGGGCCAGCGAATCGCCGGGGGCCAGTATGCGGATGCGCCCGTCCTCACGGACAAAGTCGAAGGCGCCTTCGATCACCGACCGTTCGGCCTCGCTGGCGAAGGCCACTTCCAGGCCCAGGTAGCAGGCTTCCGGATCAAGTGCGTCGAGTGCGGGCAGGTGATCGAGGACCGGTTCGATGTGCAGCAGGTGGCCGAAGGTGCCCAGGTAGCGAACGAAGGCCACCGGGTCCATGCCGTTGCGCAGGCTGTCGGTGCCAAAGCGCAAGGACAGGTGCCAATGCTGGCTGGACACTGCATCGGCAGAGATTTCTGCTGTTTCGGCAGGGGATGGCGGCGGGGTAGGGGCCGGCCCTGCCAAGTACTGGCTCAGGCGTGCCACCAACTCGGCTTCATGGACGCACAGGGCCTGGGGCAGCTGCGCCAGGTCGCGTCCCTCGGCGATATGGTCGACCAGGCCGGCCAGGTGGTCGCCCACCAGCAGCATCAGCGCACTGAGGTCGGCGCTGAATGGCAGCTCGCCGGCGCGGACGCGATCCAGCACGCTTTCGGCCACATGGGTGAAGGCAACAAGGGAGTCGAAGCCGAACAGCCCGGAAGAACCCTTGATGGTGTGGGCGGCACGGAAGATGGCGTTGATGAGTTCGGGGTCATCCGGCGATTGCTCGATCTGCAGCAGGGCCTGCTCCATTTGCAGCAGCAGCTCCCGGCTTTCGGCAATGAAGGTGCCGAGCACATTGTCCAGGTTCATCAACGTACCCCTTCGATCGGCAGCAGATCACGCATGCCGCTCAGTTGCAGGATCTCGGTCATGACCGGACTGACGCCCTCAAGACATAGCGTGACGTGCTGGCGACCGGCTTCGTTGCAGGCTGCCAGCAGCAGTTGCAGGCCTGCGCAGTCCACTTCGTCGATGGCACTGAGGTCCAGGTGCAGGTCGACGGCGCCGCGAAGGGCATTGGCCAGCAACAGCTTGGTGTCGGCGGCGGTGTAGATGGTCAGCGCGCTGTCCAGTACCAGGTGGCGGCTGCAATCGGTGGCTTTCAGCGTATTCATGGTGGACTCCGGATCAGGGGCGAATCAGCTCGCAAGCGGCTGTCAGCATCTGTGCCGGAAGGACAGGCTGGACCTCCGGCAGACGCGTTCGAACGAAATCCTGGTGGCGCCCAGGGCCTGATGGTGGTTGACTGGTCACGGTCGCAGGCCTTCAGGACACAGGGCTCGCCAGGACATGGCGTTGCGCGTTGTGTACAGAATGGGCGTGCGGTGCTTGCGGTTCTATCGTCCTATCCCGGTGATGGCATAAGGACATCTTTCATCCGTGTAGGGATTTCCTGACGCGAGCGCGGACGTCCTGACGCTGGCGCTGGGCTCAAGGGGCGGGTCGTGCAGCAGGGACGGGGGCGGTGCGCGGGCGTGGGTGGCCTATACCGCCAAGCCATGGGTCATGGCGTACTTGACGATTTCGGCGTTGCTGGTGAACCCCATCTTCTCCATCAAACGGGCCTTGTGGGTGCTGACGGTCTTGTTACTGATCACCAACTGGTCGGCGATCTGGTTGACACTCAGGCCCTGGGCCAGCAGTCGGAGGATCTGGAACTCGCGATCGGTGAGCTGGGTGGCGGCATCGTCCGAGGGACTGCTGCTGGCAAAGGCGAGTTGTTCGGCAATGCGCGGGTCCAGGTAGCGGCCGCCACTGGCGACGCGATGGATCGCCGCCAGGAGCGTTTCCGGGTTGTGGTCCTTGGTCAGGTAGCCGTTGGCGCCGGCCCGCAGGGCACGCTGGGCAATCTGCGCCTCGTTATGCATGCTCAGGACCAGGATCGGCAGTTTCGGATAGCGGGTATGGACGCGGTTGATCAGGTCTTCACCACTGAGCCCGGGCATGCTCATGTCGAGCAGAAGCAGATCGAATTCGCCGTCGCGCAGGCGCTCCAGAACCTGGGCACCATTCTCGGCTTCGGCCGCCACCTGAAGACGGCTGTCGAACTCGATCAGCTGCTTGAGGCCGCCGCGCATGATGGCGTGGTCGTCGGCGATGAAGATGCGGTTCATACGGTCTCCGTAGGTTCGTTGACGGGGAAGGTGGCCTGTACCGTGGTGCCATGAGCCGGATGGCTGAAGATCACCACCTCGCCGCCCAGGCTGGCCCCGCGTTCGCGCATGCCGGCCAGCCCTAGCGAGTGTCTGCCGACCTTGGCCGGGTCGAAGCCGTGACCGTTGTCGGTAATGTCGAGTACATAACGGTCGTCGGCACGCTCCAGGCTGATGACCGCGCGACTGGCTCCGGAGTGGCGGGCGATGTTGGTCAGGGCCTCCTGCACGATGCGAAACGCGGTAGTGGCCTGGCTATCGTCCAGGGCCGGTGCGCCGCTGTGGGCCAGCAACTCGCAGGCGATGTGCGTGTGGTGGCTGCGGAATTCGTTGATCAGCCACTCCAGGGCAGGGTACAGCCCCATGTTGAGTGCCGCGGGCCTCAGGCTGGTGGCGATGTAGCGGACCACGCCGATGGTCCGGTCACACAGGGCCATGAGCGATTCCACGCCATCGCCAAGTCCCGGTGCCTGCTCGCCGTGTTTCAGGCGCAGCAGCGATATGCCCATGCGCAGTGCCGTCAAGTGCTGGCCCAGCTCATCATGGATCTCCTGGGCAATGAGCTTGCGTTCTTCCTCGCGGGCGCTTTCCCGGCGGCTGGAGAGTTCGAGCAACTGGCGGTTGCTGGCGGCCAGGCGTCGCTCTGCCTTGCGTATGCCGCTGATGTCGCGGGCTATCGAGATGACGCTGGTGACTTCACCCTGCGCATCACGCTCCGGCACAAGCTGAATGAGGTAGTGGGTCTGCTGGTCGGTGGGGCCGTCGATGCCGTGTATCAGTTCTTCCTGCATGGACTCGCCGGTCGAGGCGACCTCGCGCACCAGGTCAGCCATGATATCGACCTGGGAGTTGTCGCCGAACGCTTCCCGGGCGGGTCGGCCGCGAGCCTCCACCAGTGGCAGGCGACACAGCGCCTCCAGGGCCGGGTTGGCGTAGATCAGGCGAAAGTCGGGAGTCAGCCGGCCGATGGCGTCGGGGGTGTTTTCGATCAGGGCGCGTAATTGCCGCTCATTGCGCCGGAGGGTGCCCGCGATGTGCCGCTGTTCGGAGAAGTCGTGGATCAGCGCCAGGCTGTAGCGGCGCTGGTCGTAGCGCAAATGGTTGAACTGGATGGTGACGTAGCGGGGGGCGTCCTCGCCAGGTACCGTCAGCTCGCAGCTGAATACCCGCTGGGTCTCCTGGTCTTCTTCCAGGCACTCGTCATCGGCCAGGTCCGTCAACTGCCCTGCAACCGGTGCCAGGACCGCTGACAGCGGCTGGCCCAGCAGGCGCTGGCGTGTCTGGCCCGAGAGACGGCAGGCCGCTTCATTGAGGTAGCGAACGCGTTGCTGATCATCGAGCAGCAGCACCCCGTCTGCCGTGTAGTCCAGGGCGTAGCTGAGCAGGTATATCTGTTCGGCACGCTGGCGCGACCTTGGCGACGGTTGCAGGCGAATCATGCAATGGGAAGGGCTGCCGGCATCGTCGTGGATCACCTGCAGGCCCAGATGCACCCAGTGGCGATCGACCTCCGGCGCAGCCAGCCGGATCTCGCCGTATTCTATTTCCTCATGCTGGCGTCGGGCCCGGTCGAAGGCGCGGAGCACGGCATGGCGATCACGCGGATGCAGCAGGGTCTCCAGCGAGGCGCCCAGCAAGTCCGACTCGCTGCGGCCGAGCATCTGCTCCAGCGTCCGGTTGACGTGCTGGATCCGGCCGTCCAGCCCCAGCAGGGCCAGGCCCACCGAAGATGACTCGAATGCCCGGCGATAGATGCCCTCGTCTGTGCGGCTGTCCATGGCTTCCCTGACCACTTGGTGATACGACCGAAGGAGTATGGATCATCTGCGAAATACGGGCGTTTTTTTGCTCGCGTTCGTGGCTCGAGGCGTACGACGCCGGCCGTTTGGTAACGCGGTTGAGGGTTCGTGAGTGGTCGATCAGGGCGTTTTCCGCTGATAAACCGGACGGAAGGTATAAGGAGATGTCTAAAGTTGCGGCACGGAGCACAGATAAGTCCTATGTTGTTTGTATTGGTAGCAACATTCAAGGATGGAACCTATGACCCCACCCCAGTCCAGCCCTTATTCCCGTTCCGGTTACCCGCGTTTTCGTTGGTTCGCTTTCATCCCGGTGGTTCCCGCCGTTATCTGGATTCTTGTGCAATCGACTTCCCCGGCCAACCTGGCGGCCTGCGCGGTGCTGGTACTGATCGGGTTCGCCGCCTGTGCCTGGAGCGCAGGCTCATGGCGTGGCTCGGTACTGCGTGCCGGTGCTCGCGGCCAGACCAGCCAGGCCGCCGTGGACGCTGCACAGGACGCCGTGGCGTCGCGGGCGAAGCTCGACGAGGTGTTGCTGGGGGCCATGCCGATCTGGGCCAAGCAGGTGGAAAGCTCGCGGCAGCAGACCGAAGAGGCGATTGTCAGCCTGGTCGAGCGTTTCAGTGGCATCGCCGCGCGCCTTCAGGAAACGGTACAGGCCTCGCAGGACGCCGCTGGCGAACTGGATGGCCAGGCCGCCGACGGCGCGCTCAAGGTCCTGGCGCGCAGCGACAGCGAGCTGAGCCAGGTCATCGACTCGCTCAAGGCCACGCAAACCAGCCGTGACCATATGCTCGGCCAGGTGCGCGGGCTTACGGCCTATACCGGCGAACTGCGCACCATGGCCGCCGACGTTGCGGCGATTGCCGCGCAAACCAACCTGCTGGCCCTCAATGCCGCCATCGAGGCGGCACGGGCCGGTGAAGCCGGGCGCGGCTTCGCCGTGGTGGCCGATGCAGTGCGCAACCTGTCGAGCAAGTCCAGCGAGACCGGCCAGCAGATGTCGGCCAAGGTCGACATCATCAACAATGCCATTACCCAGCTGGTGCAGGCCGCCTCCAGCAGCGCAGACGAGGACAGCCATTCGGTGGTCGCCTCCGAACAGAGCATCCAGTTGGTGCTCGAGCGTTTCCAGAACATCACCGGGCGCCTGGCCGACTCCGCCGACCTGCTCAAGCAGGAAAGCTACGGCATTCGCGACGAGATGACCGATGTGCTGGTCAACCTGCAGTTCCAGGACCGGGTCAGTCAGATCCTCAGCCATGTGCGCGACAACATCAACGCCTTGCATGATCACCTGTTGCAGGTCAGCCGCGCGCCCGACCAGGTGGCGGCGATGGACGTCAAGCAATGGCTGGCGCGCATGGAGTCCACCTATGCCACCGACGAGCAGCGGCGTATTCACCATGGCGCTGCCGCCGCCCAACAGAGTTCCCAGGACATCACCTTCTTTTAGGAGCCCATCATGGCGAAGAGCGTATTAGTGGTCGACGATTCCAGCAGTGTGCGACAAGTGGTCGGAATTGCCCTGAAAGGCGCCGGTTACGACGTGATCGAGGCGAGTGATGGCAAGGATGCGTTGAGCAAGCTCACCGGGCAGAAAGTGCACCTGATCATCAGTGACGTGAATATGCCGAACATGGACGGCATCACCTTCGTCAAGGAGGTCAAGAAACTGGCTAACTACAAGTTCACGCCTATCATCATGCTGACCACCGAATCGCAGGAGTCGAAGAAGGCGGAGGGTCAGGCTGCGGGGGCCAAGGCGTGGGTGGTCAAGCCATTCCAGCCGGCACAGATGCTGGCGGCGGTTTCCAAACTGATCCTGCCCTGATCGGCCCGGGAGGTTGCGATGTCCGTTACCCGCGAAACCGTCGGCGACACGGCCCGCGTAGCCGTTGACGGCGAGCTGACGATCTACACCGTCGCCGAGCTGGCGAGCGCGTTGCTGGCGCAGCTTGGTGCGGTGCCGCGCCTGGAGCTGGACCTGTCGCAGGTCACCGAAATGGATGGCGCCGGGCTGCAGCTGCTCGCCGTCATCGAGCGTGAAACCGGCCTGGCTGGCATGGCCTTGAGCCTGACTGGCAAGAGCCAGACGGTCGCGCAAACGCTTGAACTCTGTCGAAGTACGGCCCTGTAACCGGGGCCGTGACCGTTAGTGACCGACAAGGAACGTCCAGTTGAGTATCAATCTCGATCAGGCATTACAGACCTTCATCGTCGAGGCACACGAACTGTTGCAGGCCATGGAGCAATCCCTGCTGCAGCTGGAAAGCGAGCCCGGCGACCAGGATGCCATCGGCGCGATTTTCCGCGCCGCGCACACCATCAAGGGCTCCGCCGGGCTGTTCGGCCTGGCGCCTATCGTCAGTTTCACGCATATCGTGGAGGACGTGCTCGACCGTATCCGTGATGACAGTGTGGCCGTGGATGCGGCCCTGATCGCGGTGCTGCTCAAGTGTGGCGACCATATGCTCGAGCTGATCGAGGTCGTCGCCAACCGTGGCGAGGCACTCGGGCCGGCTGCGCTGGAGCGCGAAGCGGCATTGCGGGCAGCACTCGGTGCCTATCAGGCGCCCGCCGGGAAGGGCGAAAGCGTCGAGATTGCCGTTGCCGAGGCGGATACGCACGGTGAAGTGCTCTGGCACATCTCCCTGCGCTTCGGTGTGGACGTGTTCCGCAATGGCATGGACCCGTTGTCGTTCCTGCGCTACCTCGAGACCCTGGGGCAACTGGTCGAGGTGCAGACAGTGACCGAGGACATCCCGACCCTGGAAAGCTGGGACCCGGAGAGCTGCTACCTGGGGTTCGAAATCGACCTGCGCTCCTCGGCCAGCCACGCCACCCTCAACGAGGTCTTCGACTTCGTGCGTGACGAGTGCGAAGTGCGGATCAGTGCCGTCGAGCAAGCCCATGACGACGCCGCTGTTCCGAGCACCGGGCTGGTCATGCTGCCGGAGCAGCAGGCCACGCCCGCTGCGCCCGCGCGGTTGCCGGCAACCAGCGAAGCGAAAGCCCGCGATGGCAACTATGTCCGGGTCAATGCCGACAAGCTCGACGAGTTGATCAGCCTGGTCGGCGAGCTGGTGATCGCCAGCGCCGGTGCGAACCTGCTGGCCCGCTCCTGCGATAACGACTCGCTGCAGGAGGCCAACTCGACGGTGTCGGGGTTGGTGGAGGAAATCCTCGATGGCGCGCTGCACCTGCGCATGATCCCCATCGGCGACACCTTCAACCGCTTCCGGCGCGTGGTCCGCGACGTCAGCCAGGAACTGGGCAAGGACATCGACCTGATCATCAACGGGGCGGAAACCGAGCTGGACAAGACGGTCGTGGAGAAGATCGGCGATCCGCTCATGCACCTGCTGCGCAACGCCATGGACCACGGGATCGAAAGCGCCGACGCCCGGCGTGCGGCCGGCAAGCCGGGCAAGGGGCACCTGAGCCTCAACGCCTATCACGACTCGGGAAGCATCGTCATCGAGATTGCCGACGACGGCGCCGGTCTCAACCGTGAACGGATTCTGGCCAAGGCCCAGGAGCGCGGGCTGGTCGCCAGCGGAGCGGTGCTCACCGACCAGGAGATCTACAACCTGATCTTCGAGGCTGGCTTCTCCACCGCCGAAGCGGTGACCAACCTGTCCGGGCGTGGCGTTGGCATGGACGTGGTCAAGCGCAACATCACCCTGTTGCGCGGCACCGTCGACCTGGACAGCCGTCCCGGCCAGGGCACCGTGGTGCGTATTCGCCTGCCGTTGACCCTGGCGATCATCAACGGTTTCCTGGTGGGCATCGACCACGCCACCTACGTGATCCCGCTGGACATGGTTCAGGAGTGTATCGAGCTGGATGAACAGCAGCGCCAGTCCAGCCGCGACCGCGGCTACCTGGGGCTGCGGGGCGAGGTGTTGCCGCTGGTGGACCTGCGCGATCACTTCAACCACGAGGGCCCAGCCGCCAGACGCCAGAACGTGGTGGTGGTGCGCTACGCCGAGCACAAGGCCGGGCTGGTGGTGGATGAGCTGCTCGGTGAGTTCCAGATCGTGATCAAGCCCCTGGGCAAGCTCTTCGGCGCGCTGCGCGGTATCAGTGGTTCGACCATCCTGGGCAGCGGCGCGGTGGCGCTGATCCTGGATATACCGGCACTGCTCAACCAAATCGTACAACGGGAAGCCCGAACGGCCCAGGCACCCCAGTTGCCACCTGTCGTCGGTCGCTGACGTCTTTGCAATTCCATGGAGGTTCCCCGATGAAATGGTTCTACGATCTCAAGATTTCCATCAAGCTGATCAGCTCGTTCCTGGTGGTGCTGGCGCTGACGGCGGCCATGGGCGGCTTCGCGGTCGTCCAGCTCGGCAGTGTCAACCAGGCGGCGCAAGACATCCGGGGCAACTGGATGCCGTCAATGCGCGCAGCGGCCGGCATGCGCTTTTTTGCCGCCAACTATCGCCTGAAGGAGAATCGTCACGTCGCCACCGAGGTCGCCGAGGAAAAGGCCCAGGCCGAACGCGAGGCCACCGAGTCGCGCCAGCAATTCGAGACACGGCTGGGCACCTACGAGAAGCTGCTGTCGAACGACGAGGATCGTCAGCTCCTGGAGAGTGTCAAGCGTGCCTGGAGCGCCTACCTGGCGGATAGCCAGAAACTGCTCGAGCTGTCGCGGGAGGCGCAGGAGGCGCAGGCTCGTCTGCTGCTGCGCGGTGAATCCAGGGCGCGTTTCGATGAACTGACCGACCGTCTGCAGAAAATGATCGAACTCAACGACGCCGGCGCGACCTCGGCAGGCAACCGGGGCTCGGAACTGTACGAGAGCTCGCGCCTTTCGATCGTCGTCGCCCTGATCGTTGCGCTGGTGGTCGGCCTGGGCCTGGCCCTGTTCATCGCCCGGATCATCTCGCGCCCCTTGCGCCATGCTGCGGCGGCCGCCGAGCAGTTGGCCGATGGCAACCTCGGCACCCACATCGAGGCGGGCGCGAAGGACGAGACCGGCATGGTGCTCAACGCCATGCGCAACATGGTCGGCAAGCTGGCGCATATCATCGGCGAGGTCCGCAACGCCGCCGACAACCTGGCCAGTGCCTCGGAGCAGGTCAGCGCCACCGCGCAGTCGATGAGCCAGGCCACCAGCGAACAGGCGGCCAGCGTCGAGGAAACCAGTGCCTCGGTGGAGCAGATGAGCGCCAGCATCAACCAGAACACCGAGAACGCCAAGGTCACCGATGGCATGGCCAGCAAGGCCGCCAAGGAAGCCGGCGAGGGGGGCGAATCGGTGCAGCAGACCGTGGTGGCGATGAAGAAGATCGCCCAGCGCATCAGCATCATCGATGACATCGCCTACCAGACCAACCTGCTGGCCCTCAACGCGGCCATCGAGGCTGCGCGGGCCGGCGAACATGGCAAGGGCTTCGCGGTGGTGGCCGCTGAAGTGCGCAAGCTGGCCGAGCGCAGCCAGGTGGCTGCCCAGGAAATCGGCGAGTTGTCCTCCAGCAGCGTGGACATGGCCGAAAAAGCCGGCAAGTTGCTCGATGAAATGGTGCCGTCGATCACCAAGACCTCCGACCTGGTGCAGGAGATCAGCGCCGCGTCCGAGGAGCAGTCCGCCGGCGTCTCGCAGATCAACATGGCGATGACCCAGCTCAACCAGGTCACCCAGCAGAACGCCTCGAGCAGCGAGGAACTGGCCGCCACCGCGGAAGAGATGAGCAGCCAGGCCGAGCAGTTGCAGCTGGCCATGAGCTTCTTCGTGCTCGATGCCACTCCCCGGGCCGCCCCTGCGCGCAGTGTGGAGGGCACCGGCGCCACCAAACCGGACCGCCAGGCTCCACGCCCGGCGGCGCAGGCCCCGCGCAGGGCGCTCGCCCAGGAAGCGGCGGGTGCATTGGATGAATCGGAATTCACCCGTTTCTGATCGCAGGATCGATACGGGCCTAAAGGGAGAACGACATGGGCGCAGTCATGACGACCCGGCATAGTGCGGTCGCGACAAGTGAGGACGGGCAGTACCTGACCTTCATACTCGGCGGCGAGATGTTTGCCCTCGGTATCCTGGGGATCAAGGAAATCATCGAGTACGGCAGCCTGACCGTGGTGCCGATGATGCCCGCCTTCGTGCGTGGCGTGATCAACCTGCGTGGCGCCGTCGTGCCGGTGGTTGACCTGTCGGCGCGCTTTGGTCGGGCGACCTCGACCATTACCCGGCGCTCCTGCGTCATCATCATCGAGGCCAGGAGCGAGGAGGGCGAGAGCCAGGATATCGGGCTGCTGGTGGACACCGTCTCGGCCGTGCAGGACATCCCCGCCGACCAGATCGAGCCGCCGCCCAGCTTCGGCGCCCGGATTCGCGCCGATTTCATCAGCGGCATGGCCAAGATCGACGGCAAGTTCGTGATTGTGCTGGCGGTGGACAAGGTCTTGTCCATCGACGAGATGTCCAGCCTCGCCGAGGTTGTCCAGGCGCCGGGGCTCGACCTCGATTCGCGTTAAGGGCCGATCATGTCGGAAGTTGCCTCCCTCGATGATCGCGAGTTCGACCAGTTCCAGGCATGGTTGTACCGCGCGGCCGGCATCAATCTGTCGCAGGGCAAGAAGGCCCTGGTGGCCGGGCGGCTGTTCAAGCGTCTCAAGCATTATGAGCTGGAGAGCTACGGGGAGTATTTCAGGCTGATCATGAGCGATCAGCACAAGAGTGAGCTGCAGGTCGCGCTCGACCTGCTGACGACCAATGAAACCTACTTTTTTCGTGAGCCCAAGCACTTCGACTTCCTGCGGCAACAGGTGCTGCCCAAGGCTCCGCCAGGCCGGCTGTTTCGCGTGTGGAGCGCTGCCAGCTCCTCTGGCGAAGAACCCTACAGCCTGGCCATGACCCTGGCCGAAGGCCTGGCGACCACGCCTTGGGAAGTGGTCGGCTCGGACATCAGCACCCAGGTGCTGGCCAGGGCGCGCAGTGGGCATTACCCCATGGAGCGCGCCGGCACCTTGCCCATGCCGATGTTGACCAAATACTGCCTGAAGGGCATCGGCCGCCAGGACGGTACCTTCCTGATCGACAAGGCACTGCGCAACCGGGTCAATTTCGTCCAGGTCAACCTCAACGAGAACCTGCCCGACCTGGGTGAGTTCGAGGTGATTTTCCTGCGCAACGTCATGATCTATTTCGACCAGAAGACCAAGCGCCAAGTGGTGGCACGCCTGTTGCCGCGACTCAAGAGCGGTGGTTATTTCATCATCAGCCACTCGGAAAGCCTGCACGGCGTGAATGACACGCTCAAGCTGGTGGCCCCGTCGATCTACCGAAAACCATGAAGAAGCCTACAGGTGTGAGTGAAGTGGTCTTGGCGCCCGGGCAGGTGAGTTTCGCGGCGCGACCGACGCGCCTGCGCACGCTGCTCGGCTCGTGCGTGGCGTTCACGTTCTGGCACCCGCAACGACGGATCGGCGGCATGTGCCATTTCATGTTGCCGGCCCGCTCGCGCAGGGACCTTGCGCTGGACGGCAGGTATGCCGACGAGGCGGTCGAACTGCTGCTGGGGCATGCCCGCGCCCACGGCACGACGCCGCAGGACTACCAGGTCAAGCTGTTCGGTGGTGGCGAGATGTTCCCCGAACAGCGGCGTAGCTTGCCCGCGCAGGACGTGGCCAGCCTGAACATCCGTGCCGCGCTGGAGCTGGCCGAGCATCATCGCTTGCACCTGGCTGCCCAGGACATGGGCAGTACCGGCTACCGTACGATTCTATTCGACCTGTGGAACGGCAACGTCTGGGTCCGGCACCAACCAATGGGAACACTCGATAGACATGCCTAACAAGAAAATCAATGTGTTGCTGGTCGATGACTCCGCCGTGGTGCGTCAGGTGCTGCTGTCGATCCTCAGTGATACGCCGGACATCCACGTCATGGGCGCCGCCTCCGACCCGATCTTCGCCATGGACAAGCTGGCCCGCGAATGGCCGGATGTGATCGTGCTGGACGTGGAAATGCCGCGCATGGACGGCATCACCTTCCTGCGCAAGATCATGAGCGAGCGGCCGACGCCGGTGGTGATCTGTTCCTCCCTGACCCAGAAAGGCGCGGAAACCTCCATGCAGGCGCTGTCGGCCGGTGCCGTGGAGATCATCACCAAGCCGACCACCGGCTTGAAGAACTTTCTGATCGACTCGGCGGCCGAGCTGGTCGCGGCGATTCGCGCGGCGGCGAAGGCCAATCTTGGCAACCTGGGCCGGCGCAGTGCGCCTGCGACGCCGGCCCCGGTTCCCGCCAGCAAGTTCAGCGCGGACGTGATCCTGCCTGCCGCCACCGGCCACGCGATGGCCCAGACCACCGAGCGCATCGTCGCCATCGGCACGTCCACCGGCGGCACCCAGGCGCTGGAAACGGTGCTGACCGCGCTGCCGAGGGTGTGCCCGGGCATGGTGGTGGTCCAGCACATGCCGGAGAAGTTCACCGCGTCCTTTGCCGAGCGTCTGAACAGCCTGTGCCAGATCGAAGTCCGCGAAGCGCGCAACAATGACCGCATCCTGCCCGGCCTGGCGCTGATCGCTCCTGGCGGCAAACACCTGATGGTGACCCGCAGCGGGGCCTTCTACCACGCCCAGGTCATCGACGGACCACTGGTCAACCGCCATCGCCCGTCGGTGGACGTGCTGTTTCGCTCGGTGGCCAAGTTCGCCGGCAAGAACGCCACCGGCATCATCATGACCGGCATGGGCGACGACGGCGCACGAGGTCTCAAGGAAATGCTCGACGCCGGTGCCACGACGGTGGCCCAGGATGAAGCCAGTTGCGTGGTGTTCGGGATGCCGAAGGAAGCCATCAAGCTCAATGCCGCGCAACGGATCATGGCACTGCAGGACATTCACCAGGCGATCCTGCACAAGTGAGTCGATGACCTTCAGGCCAAACCGTTGAGCTAGGCCATCAGTTGCTCAACGTTCGCCTGGAGTTCCTGGATCGTGAAGGGCTTGACCAGCAGCCTGGCATTGCCCGGTTGTTCGGGAACGCGGCTGCTGGCGTCAATCAGGCCTGAAATGAACAGGACCTTGAGGTCAGGGCGCACTGCCCAGGCCGCCTTGGCCACGCCGTGACCATCCAGGTGGCCGGGCAGTATGATGTCCGTCACCACCAGTTGCAGGTCCGGGATTTCGTCGACCCGCTGCAGGGCCTGGTCGGGGGTGCTCGCCTCGAACACCTCGTAGCCCATATCCTGCAGTACCTCCCCCACCAGTTCCCGAATGGCGGCCTCATCGTCGATGACCAGCACCGAGCCACGATTTTCGCGGTGGGTTGCGGTGATTGCTTCAACGTCAGCGACGTTCGCCGCCGGCGGGACACCGCGGTAGACCGGCAACAACAGGCTGACCGAGGTGCCTTCACCCAATACCGAGTCGATTTGCGCATGCCCGCGGGCCTGGCGCGCGAAGTCGTGCACCATGGACAGCCCCAGCCCGGTGCCCGAACCCAGCGGCTTGGTGGTGAAGAACGGTTCGAACGCGCGCTCGGCCACGCTGGCCGGCATGCCCATGCCAGTGTCCACGACACGGATCTGCACATAGTCGCCGACTCGCAGTTCGCAACCCTGGCGCGGGGCGTTGACCGCAAGCCGGTCCACCTCGACCTGTAATCGGCCGCCATTGGGCATGGCATCCCGTGCGTTGATGCAGAGGTTCAGGACAGCCGTTTCCAGTTGACTGGCATCGCAGTGGCAGAGCGTCGAGTGTATCGACGACAGCAGCTCGAACTCGATCTGCGGTGTCAGGGTCCTGGCAATCAGCTCCTTCATCTCCTCGATGAGCAGGGCCGGGTCGACCGTTTCGCTGTTCAGCGGTTGTTTCCTGGCATAGGCCAGCAGGCGGTGTGTCAGGGAGCTGGCGCGGTGCGTGGTGTGCCGGGCCAGGGTGACATAACGATCGATCTCGTCGATTCGCCCCTGGGAGAGCCGCTGCTGGATCATCTCCTGGGTGCCATTGATGATGGTGAGCAGGTTGTTGAAATCATGCGCCAGACCTCTCGTCAACTGCCCGAGCGATTGCATTTTCTGACTCTGCTGCAACTGCGAGCTGACCCGCTCCAGGGCGTTCTGGCGCTCGCGATAGAGCGTGATATCCCGCGCTATCGCAAAATAGAGATCGCCACGCCCGGTGATTCGCCAGTTCAGGAGCAGGGGCTGGCCATTGCTGCGTACACTCTGCGTGTCGAGTTCCGCGATCGGCCGTTCACCGAGGATGCGCAAGGCGTCCGACAACTGGGCCGGCGAAATGAGGCTATAGAACGCACCCTCCCTGAGCTGTTGCTCGGTCCAGCCCGTCTCGACCTGCCAGGCGGGGTTCATCGCCAGCACATCGCCGCTCCCGGACAAGGTGCAGATCAGGTCGGGAGAGGCCTCCCAGATACCATCACGCTCATCCGTGCGCCGCTGGACCTCGCCCTCGAGGTTTCTGTTGACGTTGTCCAGCGCCCTGAGGCTGCGTCGCAGCAGGGCGCACACAATGGCGATCCCCAGGGTGACCAGGCCGAAACTCAGGCTGTTGAGCCAGGCCGTCGCATCGGCCTCGAAACCGATCGGTCCAATGAAGAAATATTGTGCCGCCAGCATGGCCAGGACACATCCCAGTACCGAGGGGCCCACGCCAAACCAGAAGCCGATGAGCATCAGGCCGGGGATGAAAAACAGGTAGGGGAGTGCCGTGGATGACATCTGCGCACGAAGGGCACAGGACAGCGCGACCACCAGCACGGCCCCCACGTAACGTGTCGGGCGGTTGAGCTGAATGCGTTCCAGACGTTGAAGAACGTCGGCGGCCCGTCTAAAAAAACTAGTCAAGGGTGACTCCGGCGTCGAGGTCTCTGGCCATCATCATAGCTGGCCAGGCGCCATGGCGCAGCCTTGTGTGCGTCGCACGTTCAAGGCAGCGTCAGTCCGGCTGACAGTGGCCGCCCGGTTTTTCCCTTTCAATGGGCAAGCGTTTCCGGGGGGCGGAGTCATCAGCGGTGAACAAACTGGCCATGTGCCGCTCTTAAGCTCATGCGTCTTTAATACGGTAACTGGAGTGATCATGGGCAACACGCCAATCGAGCAAGATGAACGCTTGCGCCTGGCCGAGGTGGACCGTCTGACGTCCGCGCTTTCAAGCGGCTCGGACCCGGTACTCAACAGCGTGGTTTCCCTGCTTTGCGCCTATTTCGATGTGCCGATCGCCTTGGTCAGCGTCATTGATCGCGACTATCAGATCTTCAAGGCGCGGATAGGCCTGGCCCTGGAGCGCACGCCGAAGGAGATGTCGATCTGTGCCAACGGCCTTTGCCAGGACACGGTGCTGGAAATCTGCGACGCCTTGGCTGACGTCCGTACTGTCGATAACCCGCTGGTGACAGGGGACCCCTACATCCGCTACTACGCCGGGGCTCTGCTGGAGGTCAAGCCAGGCCTGAGCGTAGGCCGCTTGTGCATCATCGATCGCAAGTCACGGGCAGCGCTGAGCGAACGTGACCAGGAGCTGTTGCGCAATGCCGCGCAGGTCGTGGTGTCGCGGCTGCAGTCCATCCACCAGCAGAATTTCTACGATTCGATCACCGGGCTGCCCAACCGGCGACGCTTCGAGGCGGATCTTCATGATGCCGATACCCTGGCCGGTCAGGTGGCGGTATTCATCGAGCCGATTTCGGCATCCGGCATGGACCGTTTGGTCAAGGCCCTGGGCCTGGAGTTCTTCACCCATTTCATGCTAGCGGTCAAGGAGGTCCTGTTGGACGTGCTGCCCGCGTCCTCACGGCTGTATCGGGTCAGTACCCTGAGCTTCCTGACCCTGGTCGAGCCTCGCGAGGCGGCTTCCTTGCCGGGCAAGCTCGATGAAATCGTCCGGGCGCTGGGCAGGCCGCTTCACTGTGGCAACGTGCCGGTGTTTGCGGACGTGGCGATCAGTGTCCTGGAGCTCGGCGTTGAAGTCGATGCCTCGCTCGACAGCCTGCGCCTGATGGCCAGCATGACCGATGCGGCCCGTCTGAGCGAGCATCGCTGGCTGGGGTATGACCCCCTGGTCGATGCCAGCCTGCGACGCAGCGCCACCTTGCTCAACGACCTCGAGGCAGCGCTGATCGCCACGGATCAGTTGCGACTCGTCTATCAGCCCAGGGTCGGCCTGGCCAATAACCGCTGTGTCGCCGTCGAGGCGCTCCTGCGCTGGACGCATCCGACCCTGGGCCCGATCAGTCCTGCGGAATTCATCCCCCTGGCTGAAACCACCGCATCCATTCGCGGTATCACGCGCCTGGTGGTCCGGCACGTCTGCGCGCAACAGGCCAAATGGAGGGCCCAGGGGCTGGAGCTGATCGTGTCGCTGAACATCTCCGCACTCGATCTCGGTGACGGCCACCTTTTCGAGGACCTGACCCGCGCGCTCGAGGTGTATGACGTGGATCCCCGGCACATCGAACTCGAGTTCACCGAAAGCGCGCTGGTGACCGACTTCGAGATGGTGCACCAGCAACTCCAGCGTTTCCGCGACCTGGGGGTTGCGATTGGTATCGACGATTTCGGCAGTGGCTACAGCAACTGGGTGTACTTGCGCCGCATCCCCGCCACCAGCGTCAAGCTCGACCGCTCGCTGCTGGCCAACCTGCAACCCGGGAACAACGAGTGGCACATCATTCGAAATCTGATCAGCCTGCTGCGCGACTTGAGCCTCACGGTCGTGGCAGAGGGCATAGAAACCGATCTGCATCATCACCTGCTGCGCGGCTGGGGGTGCGATCAGGGGCAAGGTTATTACTACGCCAAGCCCATGCCGGCCGAGGCGCTCATGGAGTGGCTGCAGCGGCCGGCCTGACAGCTGTGGACATTCCAGGGACTGGATGCCGCGCGGCGCCTGTATAAGTCATTCGGATTCGAGTTGACTACACCGGCTGGTCGGGTGTGGGCACTGCCCGGTCGGGCAGGCACACGCGTAGCCGGTGACCATCAGGGTCGAGCGCCACGAACGTCAGTCCGAACGCGGCGTGATGCAGCGGCTGCTCAACGACGGCCCCCCGGTCGACCCATTGCTGTTGAAGTGCCTCGACCTGCGCCGGTGTCTCGGCGAGGAACGCCACCTCACTTCGATGGCCGCTGCCGCCGCTCTTGTAGTCCTGGGCGCTGGTTGACCAGAGCCCCAGGGCCACACCGCTATTGAGCGAAAACGACACGTAGTTGGGGAAGGCGGCCTGCGGCTCGATGCCCAGCAGGTTCTCGTAGAAGGCGCGGCTTTTCTGTGGGTCCTGCACGTAGAGCAGAAACAGGTTCGGGTGATTCATGGGGGTTTCCTCGTGTGTGGGAGCCCGGATGTTATTCGAGGTGCCTGTCAGAACCTGTCAGCAGTCTGAGTCCGCCCTGGCGAATGGCTTGGACGCGCATTGGCCGGTATCAAACGGAGGAGGGGCTAGGCTTTGTCTGAAAAGTCTTGAGACGAAGGTCAGGCAAGGCGAAAACCGCCGAGGAACGACCGGGGTCGCGCCCGACTTTACTGGAGTAAATGAGCATTCCGAGGCGGTTTTCAACGCAGCATCACCGAGTATCAAGATTTTTCAGACAGAGCCTAGAGTTGCCTGCTACCCATTACCGGCTCAGTCCCCTGGCCGTCGCGACAAGGCTGTCGAGGCGAGCTGGGTGTTTGTGAAAAAAAGCACTCTCGATGGAACCGCCATTTTTGGATGGTGTCATGTTGATATCATGAAGGGCGGCACCTTCCAGGCTTCCGTCGTTCATGTGGTGGTGCGCAGTGTTCGCGCCACCTCACACATAGACACTGAACGGCGGAAATTTAGATGGCGGGAGCAATCACACGTGGGTTGGGCAATATCAGTGTCCGGGCGAAGCTGACGCTTGGCTTTGCGACGGTGCTGGTACTGACGGTATTGATCGCGCTCACTGGCTGGCAAGGACTGGCATCGCTCAGTGAGCGCGGTGACAAGTTGATCTCGATTTCCATCTTGAACGAGAAAGCCCGGGACATGCGCATCGCGAGGCTGTCCTACGCGCTCAAGCCTGACAGCGAGCACGCTGGCGCAGTGATCAGGGCGATCGACGCAGCGGATCGGCATATCGATGAGGTGAAGGCGCAACTGGAAACTCCGGAGAGCCTGCGCTGGGTGGCCCAGGCCGACCGTGCCCTGGACCAGTACCGGGCGCATTTCAACGACTTCGCCCAAGCCATTGGCGCCACGGGCGCTGAAGACCGGGCACGTCAGGCAGAGAGCGGCCTGAACGCCGATATCGCCTCCTTGCTGGAGGCCAGCCAGCAACTGTCAGCCGGCCAGATCACCAAGCGCGATCATGATGTCAACCAGGCCAACGCGTGGCTCGGCGGCGCCTCTGCAGCTGCCCTGATACTGGGCGCGCTTGCCGCCTGGTTCATCACCCGGCTGATCGTCGGTCCCCTGATGGTGACGGTGCAGGCGTCCCGGCGCGTGGCCAGTGGCGACTTGAGCCAGGATCTGGAGGTGACGCGCCGTGACGAACTGGGCCAGCTGCAGGACAGCATGCAACGCATGACGATCAGCCTGCGCGAAGTGATTGGCGGCATTCGCGACGGTGTGACCCAGATCGCCAGTGCTGCCGAAGAGCTGTCGGCGGTCACCGAACAGACCAGTGCCGGGGTCAACAGCCAGAAGGTGGAGACCGACCAGGTGGCGACCGCCATGAACGAGATGGCCGCCACCGTGCAGGAAGTGGCACGTAACGCCGAACAGGCTTCACAGGTGGCGCTGACCGCCAGCGAGGATGCCCGCAACAGTGATGAGGTGGTGGCACAGGCCCTGTCCCAGATCGAACGCCTGGCTACGGAAGTGGGGCATTCCACCGAGGCCATGACCGAGCTCAAGCGCGAGAGCGACAAGATCGGCACGGTACTGGATGTGATCAAGTCGGTGGCGGAACAGACCAACCTGCTGGCCTTGAACGCGGCGATCGAAGCCGCCCGAGCCGGCGAGGCCGGGCGCGGGTTTGCCGTGGTGGCCGATGAGGTGCGTAGTCTGGCTCAACGCACGCAGGCTTCGACCCAGGAGATCGAAAGCCTGATCGATGGCCTGCAGGGTGTCACCGCGCAAGTGGCCACCACCCTGGACAACAGCCGCACCTTGACCGACAGCAGTGTCGAACTGAGCCGGCGTGCCGGCACGTCCTTGCTCAACATCACCCGTTCGGTGGCTTCCATTGAATCGATGAACCAGCAGATTGCCGCGGCCGCCGAGCAGCAGGCAGCCGTGGCTGATGAGATCAACCGCAGTGTGCTGAACGTGCGCGACATTTCCGAGCAGACCTCGGCCGCCAGCGAAGAAACCGCTGCGTCCAGCATCGACCTGGCGCGCCTGGGCGTGCAGTTGCAAGGCCTGGTGGGTCAATTCAAGCTTTGAGGGAGAGCCTTAAGCTCAGTGGCTGCGCTCGACCATGCCAAGAAGAGTTTGTCGAAGCTCTTCTTTGGCCTGTTCTTCAGTGATGTCCGCCACCAGCGCAGCCTCGGACAAGGTGTCGGCAGCTCCCAGCATTGCCCAGAGGCTGGCGCTCGATACACCCCCGGGTCCGGCGAAAGGCTCGAATATTCCAGCACACTTGGTGATGAGCGCCTTCTGGTACTGACGCTTGACGGCCGTCAGCTCTGGCGAGCCGCAGAGCGCAGCCAGGACTCCCTGGATTTCACGCCCCTGGGTCAGCACGCAATCGACATACGCCGCGGCAAAGACCTGTGCCTTGTCCGCCAAGGTGGGCCGGGCGGCGGCAATGGCGGCATCGAAAAGTGCGGTTTGGCGAATGTCGTAATCCTGGTACAGGGCGGCGAGCAGACCGTTTCGCGTTCCGAAATGATCGTAGACCAGAGGCTTGGTGACACCCGCGACCTCGGCCAGGCGGCCCAGCGTGAGCGCATCGGTCCCCTCATCGCCGATCAGCGTCCAGGACGCCTCCAGCAACTGGCGGGTGCGGGCTTCTCGGGTCAGGCGTCGGCGCGGCGGTTCGGAAGTTGGCGAAGTCATGCACCGGATTGTCCCACACCGCCCTATGGCTGAGAAGCCACCACGCCCGCGCCTATCCGTTGCGCTGTCTGCAGGTGAGCCTGCGGATAGCCCTCATCCGAAGCGAGAAGCAAGTCTGAGCTGCGCACATGGGCTCCGCAGTAATCGAAGATGCCGTGGTCGATCTGCGTCTTCATCGCCGGCGCATAGCCGTGCCGAGTGAAGGTGCCTGCATCGGCGCCTCCCACCGCAACCAAGTGGACTTGCAGGCGCTGCAGCTTTTTCACGACCTTGCCGTTGCCGCTGTCTTCGTAGGCCCAGCCCATCGAGAACACACGATCGATCCAGCCCTTGAGCAGGGCAGGGAATGACCACCAGTAGATCGGGTAGACCATCACCAGGGCCTGCGCCCGATCCACTCGTTCCTGCTCTGCTGCCACGTCGGCAGGCACGGCGGCCTGCTGCATGAACAGTGCCTGATCCGCCTGGTTGAAACGCGGATCGAACCCTTCGGCCGCCAGGTCGGCAATCTCGCTGGTGTGCTGCGGGCCTGAAGCGGCAATGCCTTGGGCCACGCATCGAGCAATGGCGTGAGTCAGTGAATCGGGATTGGGATGGGCGACGACGATCAGGCTGTGCATGGTTGAAGCTCCAGTGGCGGGTGAGCGGCTCTTGAAGGCTCGGGTGTGGGTGAATTTCTACCTACTAAAAGTAACTTACCATTAGTAGGTTGTCGAGCCCGGCATGGCGGAGGCCAGGCGCCCGCATCGCCGATAAGGCGAACCCGTCGTTGTCGGTCGTGTCAGTTGCCAAAGCGTGATGATGTACAGTGGCGTCCTCAGCTCAGCAGCAGGACACGGATACATGGCAAATCCTCCATACGGTGAATCCTCATGCCGCGTCGCAGCCAGCGGCCAGGTGGAGGTGCGCGGCGCGCGGGAACACAACCTCAAGGAGGTGGATGTCGACATCCCTCGCAATGCGCTGGTGGTGTTTTCCGGGGTCTCCGGCTCCGGCAAGTCCTCGCTGGCGTTCGGCACCCTTTACGCCGAGGCGCAGCGGCGCTACTTCGAGTCGGTGGCGCCGTATGCGCGACGCCTGATCGACCAGGCCGGTGTTCCCGATGTCGATGCCATCGATGGCCTGCCGCCGGCGGTCGCGCTGCAACAGCAGCGAGGCGCGAGCAATGCACGTTCCTCAGTGGGCAGCGTGACCACGCTCTCCAGCCTGGTGCGCATGATGTATTCGCGCGCCGGTACCTATCCGGCCGAGCAGCCGATGCTCTACGCCGAGGACTTTTCGCCGAACACCCCGCAAGGCGCCTGCCAGGCCTGTCATGGCTTGGGCCACGTGTACGAGGTGACGGAAGCCACCATGGTGCCCGATCCCTCGCTGAGCATCCGCGAGCGGGCCATTGCGGCTTGGCCGCCGGCCTGGCATGGCCAGAACCTGCGCGACATCCTGGTCACCCTGGGCTATGACGTCGACTGTCCCTGGAAGGATTTGCCGAAGAAGGACCGGGACTGGATTCTCTTCACCGAAGAGACGCCCACGGCGCCGGTCTATGCCGGCCTCACGCCGGCCGAGACCCGTGAGGCGCTCAAGCGCAAACTTGAACCCAGCTACATGGGGACCTTCACGGGGGCCCGGCGCTATGTGCTGCACACCTTTGCCAGCACGCAAAGTGCCCTGATGCGAAAGCGTGTCTCGCGCTACATGGAGGGCAGGCTGTGCCCGGCCTGCAATGGCAAGCGACTCAAGGCCGAGGCGCTGTCGGTGACTTTTGCCGGGCTGGACATTGGCGAGTTCCTGCAAATGCCCTTGGATCGCTTGGCGGCTTTGCTCGAACCGGTTGCCGAGGGCGACTTCCAGGCCCACATGGCGGCCGATGCGAACTCGTCTGGTGTGCCTGGCACCTGCGCGCTCCCGGAGGAAAAGCGCCTCGCCGCGCAACGTCTGGCCGGTGGGGTGATGGCGCGTCTGCGTCAACTGCGTGGGTTGGGTTTGGGCTACCTCAGCCTGGACAGGGCCACGCCAACGTTGTCGGCTGGCGAGCTGCAGCGGTTGCGCCTGGCCACGCAATTGAGCTCCATGCTGTTTGGCGTGGTGTACGTGCTGGACGAGCCCTCGGCGGGTCTGCACCCCTCTGACAGTCAGTCGCTGTACGACTCGCTGGATAAGCTTCGTGATGCCGGCAACTCGGTGTTTGTCGTGGAGCATGACCTGGACTTGATGCGCCGTGCGCAATGGTTGGTGGATGTGGGGCCCGATGCGGGAGAGCGCGGCGGGCGCGTGCTCTACAGTGGCGTGCCGCAAGGGCTGCGGGAAATTGCCGAGTCGCGGACCGCGCGTTATCTGTTCGACGAGATATCCGCGCCCGCTAGTCGCGAGCGCGAACCCGTTGGATGGCTGGAGCTGCGAGGCATTCGGCGGCACAACCTGCATGGCGTGGATGCTCGCATCCCGCTAGGGGTACTGACGGCGGTGACCGGTATCTCCGGGTCGGGCAAGTCCAGCCTTGTCGCCCAGGCCCTGCCAGAATTGTTGCTGCTGCACCTTGGGCACGAACCGCAAGACGATGCGGCTGACAATGCCAATGGTGAGGGGCCTTCCGTGATCGAGGTCACGGGCGGTCATCTGGCCGGAGACCTGGAGGGGATCCAGCGCCTGGTCCAGGTCGATCAGAAGCCGATTGGCCGCACGCCGCGCTCCAACCTCGCTACCTATACCGGCTTGTTCGATCACGTGCGCAAGCTGTTTGCGGCCACGCCGGATGCGCGCCGGCACCGCTATGACGCCGGGCGGTTTTCCTTCAACGTGGCGAAGGGGCGTTGCGAAACATGCGAGGGAGAGGGCTTCGTCAGCGTTGAACTGCTGTTCATGCCCAGTGTCTACGCACCGTGCCAGACTTGCCACGGCGCGCGTTATAACCAGGACACGCTCGCCGTCCGCTGGAACGGGCGCAACATCGCCGAGGTGCTGCACATGACGGTGGAACAAGCCCACGAGTTCTTTGCGGGTGAAGACGCTATCGCGCGTCCACTGCAGCTGTTGCGGGAGATCGGGCTGGGCTACCTGCGACTGGGGCAGCCCGCCACTGAGCTATCGGGCGGCGAGGCACAGCGCATCAAGCTCGCCACGGAGCTGCAGCGAAGCCAGCGGGGCCGCAGCCTGTACGTGCTCGACGAACCGACGACAGGCTTGCATGCCTGCGATGCCGACCGTTTGCTGGTGCAGTTGCAGCGCCTGGTCGAGGCCGGCAATACGGTGGTGATGATCGAGCATGACATGCGCGTGGTGGGCCAGGCCGACTGGGTGATTGATGTCGGGCCAGGGGCAGGGGAAGCGGGTGGCCGTATTGTCGCGACCGGTACGCCTCGGCAAGTGGCGACGGCGCCTGGCAGTCGCACGGCCCCATTTCTGGCTGAGGCGCTGCTGCGCACGCAATGATTTCCCAATCCAATACAAGCCTGCATCACAGAGGTGAGACGTCATGGGAAACCCGGTTTTCACGTTCAGTACCGAGGCGCTCCCACCGAGGTCGCGATTCGAGGCCTGGCGTGAAGAAGTCAACGCCATCTTCGACATCAACATCGGCACAACGGAGTCTTCAGGATTCAACTACCGCCTGACGACCAGTTTTGTCGGTGAAATCCTGATGGGCTGTGGTGTCTGGGAGGGGGAGAGCGCGCCGGTGCACTACGGTGTGAAACGGCCTTTGCAGATGATCCGCCGTGATGGCCTGGATCATTTCTACGTCTGCCTGAGCCTCTCCCATTCAATCCATGGCTCTGCCGGGCGCACAACGCTCGCTGCCGGTCGGTCGCAGATCTACGTGCTCGACCTGGCTCGCGAACTCGACAGCGTGATTGCTGCCGGGGACACGATTATCCTGACTATTCCTCGCGATGTACTCAGCGCCCGCCTGGGCCCCAAGGACCTTCACGGGCTGGTGCTGCGAGGCGCATTGGGCGACCTGCTTGCCGATCACATGCGCGCCTTGCAGCATCGGCTGGCTGACCTCAAGCACGACGACATCCCCTACGTACAACAAGCCACGCTGGCCATGGTCGCCGCCGCGCTGGCACCCAGTGCAGCCAACTTCATGGAGGCCGAGGCGCAAATCGACCACACGCTGCTCAATCGCGCGCGTCAACTGATTGAACAGCATTTGCATCGACCCGATCTCTCTCCGGCCTTCGTGGCCGGGCAGTTGGGCCTTTCCCGGGCGCGCCTGTACCGACTGTTTGCACAGGAGTCGGGCGTGTCGGCGTATATCCAGTTCCGCCGGCTGAACAAGGCCCGCGAGCTTCTTCAAGGCGAGCTCGGCCACCAGCAGCGTATTTCCAGCCTGGGGTTTCAATTCGGCTTTAAAAGCGACGCGCACTTCAGTCGCTCGTTCAAGGCCGCGTTTGGTTACTCACCCACTGAAGCCAGGGAGCAGGCCGCGGCCGGACGGCTGCCTCACACCGCAAAGCCCAATCGTGCCCACACCGGATTTTCCCTGCAGAAGATCCTTGATCAGATGCAGACCGACTGAGACGCACGGACAACAGTTTGAGACGCTCAGGCAAGAGAATTTTCTCGGCCATCCAAGTGTAACTTTATAATCGGTATCGAATTGTTTCAGAGCTGATTCAGCTCTTGTTGCCGAGTATTAAGCGGCTATTTCATGCGTCGTGGGCCATCTGTTCTTGCCCTTGTGGTGGGCGCTTTATTTTTGTCGGGTTGTATCCGGAATGAAGTTGTCCGGGTGGCTGTCATGACCATTCGTTTGCAAAGCTTAATAACTGAGCGTCCAGGGATTGTTCAATAAATAGGGTTAAGGGGTTAGGGATGAAAAAGTTGTTTCTAATGGCAATTTTAAGTTCGGCCATCACCAGTGGTTGCAGTTCGATGCCTCCAATACCTTCCATGGCGGGGGATGACAAGTTTTCAGAAAGCTACGTGGCATCACACCTGTTCAAGGGGAGAACCACCCTGGCAGAAGTTTCAAGTTTGTACGGAGAGCCGGACTCTAAAAGCAACTACAGTGATGGCAGCTCAAGCCTTATCTACAGGAAGCGTACTGTACGAGACAATCTGACGTCGCTTTATAATCTGGTCGGCACCATTCCGGGTACCGATTCTGCAACTTCAGCGCTGGCCCAGGCCAGCAACAAGACCTATGACCTTGACAAGGCAAACAATTCAATCAAAGAGTTGTCAGGGAACAAAGGTCATGACAGCAATTACCTGAGTGTGACCTTCGACAAGAACGGGGTGGTTAAATCCTGGTCGCAATAACGTGGCAAACTCGATCACTTCAGGCGAGCATTGCCACGACGTTCCGGATCACAGCACACCGGTGCCCTTGGTCAACAGCCAGATGACGATCACCAACAGCAGGGCGCCGACCCCACAGGTCAGGCCGAACTGGCCCCAGGTCTTCTTGCCGGTCTGCACCTCGGAGTAGCAACTGTAGGCGTGGTAGGCCACTCCGCAGAACGCTGCGGCGGAGATGGCCAGCGCGATTAGTGCGACGATGTCGTAGCCGTAGTTCTGTAGCGTCTCGATGATGCCCCGGCCATCGCCGCGGCTGGGGGCCTCCATCGAGGGTAAGCCCGCGCAGGCCAGTCCTGACCACAAGGTAATGCCGGTCAGGAGTAGGCGCGAGAGTGATCGTTTGGACCTTTCAAGGGCGCGTTGGATGTTCATCAGGGTGCCTCCATTGCAGGGTGTGGAACAGGAAGAGTCAGTGCAGTACCAGGGCGGTGAGCAGGATGTAGATCAGCGCCACCTTGATGAACAGGCTGAAGAACCTGCCCTGGGACAGGTGGCCGGCGGCCCAGCCTCGATAGCCACTCAAGATCGCCCAGCCGGCAAAGACCAACGCCACGGCCAGCACCAGGCCGGACAGCAACTGCGTGCTTTGCGACACGGTAAAACCGCCTATGGCCTCAAAAGCCGTCCGCTGCGATTGGCTCATGCTCATGGTGCGGATTCATCTGTTCGGGGGTGTTGAGCGGTCAGCGCTGGCCGGCACCGGTTGCATCTCGGTATCGAGCTGGCGCAGCAGGTCTTCCAGGTGTGCACGTTCCTTGCCTGAGGGGTCGGCTTGCACCAGATCCGTGGCAAGGCTTGCAGAGAGTGCGATAAGGCGCAGCTGTTTCATGGCAGGGGGCATGGGTGTGGTCCGCTCGAAGAAAGTTCGTCGAGCGTGCCGTAGGTTCCCATCGAGAGCAGCAGGAAAACAGGAACCGGGGGGACGGGTTTTCCAGGCCGGAACCACCTGATTCCTGTGGAACTCAGAGGGTTGTTCGGCCTGTCGGCGGCAGCGATGCCAGGCTTTCCGGCACTGGAGCCTGAAAGAACGTTCCGTCAGTGACTGGCTCTACACCGCAAAGCAACCGACAGGAAACGAGCCAGGCCCATGGCTTTTCGGCCACGGGCCAGAGCGTTGACTGGCCTAATTGACGGCGGTCTTGAGCACCAGGCGCCAGTGCACGGGAATCTTGAAGTCAGTGTGCCGGTGCTGGTTCTGATGGGGGAAGCGTTCGCCCTTGCGGGCGGTGAGTTCTTTCCCGCACCCGGTGCAGAGGTAGATACCGGAAACAGGGACTGCCGCGTCGAATTCGTAACTCAGATTCCACTCGTCCGAGTCACCGAGAAGTGCCATGGCCATCTTTTGATCCCTCACATGATGAATTCTGACTCACCAACGCTACTACACCCTGGACAGCGTGCCGCATTTTCCGACAGATGGGCTGCCTTCCCTGGTTTTGGGCGGTCAGGCGGCGCAGTAAAGGCCTGTCTGCCCTGCACCTCGTTCGATATCCGCCCCCCGACTCTCGTTCTCGTACCTCAATCGCTCGGAGGGTGTTGGATGGTCTTGGCCATTGTCTGCTCCGTGCCTGCCATTGCGCTGGGGAGCATGGCCGGGGTGGCAATGCCGCCGGCAATCACGCCGGTCTGCTTGAGAAAACGACGCCGGTCCTTATCCGGCGTCTGCTGCCGTGTCGAGTTCACCAGCAGTCTCCTTTACCTGGCGGCCAGGCCGGCTTGTTGAAGGAGGGAGAGGTTGTCCTCCAGGTGCCAGTTTTCGACGATGCGCCCCTTGGCGATCCGATAGATGTCGGTCGCGATGAAGTCGATGTCCTGGCCTTGTCCCTGTTTACCCATCAACGTGCCGGTGAAATGACCGGTGAAGTGGAGGTGAGTCACCACCCGGTCGCCAGCTACGATCATCTGGCGGATTTCACAATGCAGGTCCGGTACGGCGGAGCGAAAAGCCTTCGAGGCGGCCAGTACTCCTTCAATACCTTGGGCGCGGCCGCCGGGCAGGGTCTTGTCGAGGAACGTCGGTGCCAGGGCCTGGCGCGCCATGGCCTCGTCGCCGGTGTTCCAGAAGGTGCCGTAGCGGCTTGCTGCGAGTGCTTGGGCGTCGAGTGCCTGCTTCGACAGGCTGGCGTCGGCGACCAGGACGGCGGGCTGGACGAGGTTGTCGGATTGGGCAACGGCGGGTGTGGCCGCAGCGCCCAGCATGAGGGCCGGGAGCAGGGCCGTTGCGCGAAGTCGCTGTTGAATCCTGGGTGGCGTGGTCTGGGAGGGCATGGATATCTCCTGGGTTTGAGCGGTCGTGTTCCCGGCGCGTTTGTCCGGCCTGGCACCATGGTCACTCAACAAATCGAAGGTAAATACGGGTATTCTTCGAATAGATCCTTTCCAATTGTTCAAGAATCAGATGATGATCGACAACCTACCCAACCTGCGTACCTTCGTGAGCGTGGTGGCCGTAGGCAGCCTGTCTGCGGCTGCCCGTGACATGGATCTGTCACTGGCGATGGTCAGCAAACGCCTGGCGCAACTGGAACGGGAGCTGGGCGTCCGCCTGCTTCAACGCACCACGCGAAAGCAGGTGCTGACGGAGGAAGGAAGACTGTTTCATGTCGAAGCGCTTCGAATACTGGCGGCCATCGAACAGGCGGAGGCCGTCATCTCGGGGAGGTCGCAGACGATTGATGGCACGCTGCGCCTGAGTGCTCCCGTCGAGTTGGGTCGGCAGTGGATCGCACCAGCGATTGCCGCTTTTCAGAAAATGCACCCCAAGGTGCGCGTGCAGTTGGAGCTTTCCGATGTGCTCGTGGACCTGCTCGATGCGGGTATCGACCTGGCCATCCGTTTCGGCAGCCTGGCCGACTCATCACTGATCGCTCGTCCGCTGGCGCCGAATTTCCGGGTGTTGTGCGCATCGCCGGATTACCTTCGGCAGTTTGGTGAGCCCAGCCACCCGGATGAGTTGATTCACCACCAATGCATCCTGATCGGTCATCACGCACGCACGGTCTGGACATTCGAGGGGGAGGAGCCTCTCTCGGTGCAGATCAACGGGACGTTCGTCACCAACGATGGCAGTGCGGCCCACGCGCTGGCGCTCGCAGGGGCGGGAATTGCACGCAAGTCGATCTGGGACGTGGGCGACGAGATCGCCGCTGGCCGGTTGGAACGGGTGCTTCCAGCGTTTGCCATTTGCGCGGCACCGTTGAATGCGATCTATCCGACTGGACGCCACCTCGCGCCGCGCGTGCGTGCCCTGGTGGAATTCCTGGGCGATCGACTTGGCAACGCATGGCGGTGGGAGGGCATGCGCGGGGCGGGAGTCGAGGGTTTGCCGAACACCTAGTGGCTGTCCGATCTCACTCAGAATGACGCGACAATCGACTTCGCTGGCAGGCTGACCTGGACCCTCAGTTGGGCCGCTTGATTCATGAAGTCCTCAAGATGTCCATGAGTGCTGGAGAGTGAAGGCCACTATCGCAAGCCCTGAACGAGCTGTGCCTTGATGGGATGTTCTTCTGGTCTGCACCTGGTCCCCATGAATACTGGCGATTGGGGCGGGCTGCTCTAAGCTTCGTACGAGGCATTTGAAACGCAGTTTCATTGCCTCAGCCTCTCGAGTGGAATGCATTTTCAAGTCGTAGTGTTCATTACCTGTCATCCGAGTGAGCCATGCCTGTGTTGGAATTATTTCCAACACCTTGTGATGAACAGGAGATGCTCACCATGAAAAAGAGTGCGGACAGTAAAGATGCCTATCATCAGGTCCTATTTCGTCTTTCGGTAACGCTCTACAACTCCAAAAGTGTCTATGTCGAAGGCACCGGTGGTGTCTACGGGTTTGAAATCCGTGTGAAGAATGATCACGGCCCCGACCCGGAAGGTGTGGTCCTGAGGGTGGACTCCAATGGTGACTGGATCGGTCGCATCGACGATCTGACGCCTGGAGTCAAGGAGTATGAAGTCCAGGCCAGGATCAATGACATGCCTTATGCCACGGCTACTCTGCACATCCCCAAACCTTGATCGGTTGCGCAGCAGGCCGCTCCCAGGCATCCGACGGGGAGCGGCTGCCTCGTGGATGCCCCGGTTCTCCCACGATTCCTCCCACCTGAGCATAACGACTAGTCGCAAAGAATGATGGAAGTTCGGCAGTCCGCCCGCTATAGATGAATGACAGCCAGGGCTGTACAAGGAGGGGGCAAAAAATGGGCGTTTCGTTGATCACCCGGCTCGTCGCAAGTCGCGGCACGGGAGCCGTCACGTATGACATCCTGCAGAGCGCAGCACCGGTTTTTCTCGAGGAGACCGAGGAGCGGAATATCTACCGGGTGGTGCTTCGCAGTGGCGAGTTTCGTTATATCAAGGACGCGCCTTGTTTCGGCGGCTTCGATGCGGAACTCGCCGCCGGCTCGATCATCTGCGGCGAGGTCATCGGCTCCATCTCTGATCACGCGGCAGCCGGAGACAATTCCCCTGATCTGCTGGTGCTCAGCGTCCTGGCAAAAGGCGCGGCGGTATCGTGCTGATACGGGTAGATGCGACAATCGCCTACGAACATTTGTCGGCGGTGTAATCAATGGATCGAACTCTCGATAGGGTCAATGGCGTGGCTTCACCTTTGCGTAAACTTCGATTCGTGCTGTACGGGTTGGGACTATCGTGCGCCGCAGCGCTGGGTTTCTTTGCCTGGCAGAGCTTTTACCCGGTGCGTCCGACGGATGGCTGGGACTATCAGGTGGCCTATCGCGACGTACCCAAGGCGGCATCATTGGCCCTCGCCCAGGACGGTTCGCTGATCGTCAGCCAGGAGTTGCGCGACCGAAAAGGCAGCATCGTGCGTATCCACCCGGACGGCCAGCGTGAGGTGATCGTGCCCAACCTCTCGAAGCCCGATGGCATGGTGCCTGCGCAGGGTGGCTGGGTGTTCAGCCAGGAGGTCGGCGGGGCACCGGTCAGCTTGCTCAAGGATGGCGTGGTGACCGACCTGTTCTCCGGCGACAACGTGCAGGGGCTGTGGAATGACGGTGATGACCTCTACGCCATCGAGGACAGCAAGGGTGATGGTCGGTTGCTGCGCTATCGCTGGAGCGACGGGACGTTGACCGTCGTGCGCGACCAGCTCAACGAGGCTGAGTCCATCACCCGTTGTACGGATGGCCGGCTGCTCTACACCAAGAAGAAGGAGGGCGCGGTCCGCCAACTGACCGAGGACCACCGTGACCCGGTGGTGCTGGCCGGCCTGAACCAGCCGACCTACCTGATGTGCGATGAGCGCGGCTTGTGGATCAGCGAGGACTCGACGCACCGTGCCCGCCTGCTACTGGTGGACCCGCAGGGGAAACAGCAGACCATCCTGTCGTTCCTCAAGGCACCGCAGTCGATCATTCGGACGGACAAGGGCAGCTATCTGCTGGCCGAAGGTGGGCGCAACCGGGTGTTGGAGCTGACGCCAGCCTCGATCGACAGCCTTCACGGCGAGGCGGATTGACTATCGGGTCACAATCCCGCCAGGTCGGTTTGAGCCAGTTCGGGAGCCATGTTATGGTTCCTGGGCTATCAACATGATCTTAAAGGGATTTTATGCGGTTGTTCCTCTCGAAGACCTTCGGTGGTCTCACTCGGCAGTACTACATTCGTCAGTTTCTGTTCAGCCTGTTGTTCCTCGCGATAGTCATCTGGGGGGTCACCAACAGCAAGACCGGGCTGACGCTCAATTCGAGCCTGTTCATCCTGTTCTCGATCGTCAGTTGCTTCCTCTATCCTTACGCGCGCTTTGTCTATGAAAGCGTGGTCGGCTACGTGATGGGCAACAATGTCTTTTTCGTGAACGCCATCTTCATGATGGTGGTGAAGATCTTCACCATGTACCTGTGCTGGGCCTTCTCCATTTTCATTGCGCCGGTGGGGCTGCTGTACCTGTACTTCCACCACAGCCGCAACGCTCGCGTGTAAGACCTGCGGCGGGCGGTACCCACTGCCCGCCGTCTCGCCAAAAAAAGGCCCGCTTGTCAGCGGGCCTTTTGCTTTCAGGGATAACTGACCGCCTGCACCCAGTTCGCGCCCTTGCCTGAAGGGGCGCTGGAGCGACGGGTGAGGGTGCCATGTTGCGGATCGATCGCGTACACGCCGACCTCGGCACTTTTCTCGCCGGTGACCAGCAGCCATTTCCCTGACGGGTCGACAGTGATGCCGCGCGGTTGTTGCTCGACCTTGATGGTGCGCACGAAGCTGGGCTTGCCACTGTCGCGGTCGACCGAGAACACGCTGACCGTGCTGCCGGTGCGCTCACTGGTGTAGAGAAAGCGCCCGTCGGGGGTCAGCTTGATATCGGCCGCCCAGATCGCGTGGTCGGGTATCGCCGGTGGTGCTGGCTGGCCGGGCTTGACCACTGGCCGGACGACGCCGTGCACCATGCCCGAATCAGCCGGTAGCGTGTTGACTTCGAAGAGCACCCGCAGGCGTCCCGTCTGCGGGTCGATGGCAAGCGTGGTCACGGTACCGGCCATCTCACTGAGCAGGTAGATGAAACGGTTGTCTGATGACAAGGCCGGGTGACGCGGGCCGCTGCCCTTGGGCAGGTCGACATGGCCCAGGGGCGTCAACTGACCGCTGGCGGCGTCGAACTTGAATTCCAGGTATTGGTCGGAACCCAGGTTGGCCGCGTACACGAAGCGGTTGGTGCCGTCGACGATGATCGAGTGGGCGTTCGGCCCGGTCTTGACGACTTGCTGCACATAATCGGTGACGACGCCATTGGCGTTGATCGTATTGACGCTGACCAGGTCCTCGCCGTAGGAGGCGCCGAACAGGTAGTGTCCGGCCTTGTCCGTGGAGATGTAGGCCAGGCTGTCGGCGACGGTCGAGTTCTTCAGGTGCTTGAGTGCGCCGTTCTTCGGGTCGATGGCGTAGGTCGCCACCGAGAAGGGCTTGGCGCGAATGGAGGCATAGAGCCTGGTGTGGTCCGGGCTCAGGGCCAGCGGCATGACGCCGGCTCCGGCGTCGGTGAGTGCCAGCGGCTGCAACAGTCCATCCGCCGACAGCTCATAGCTGGAGAGGGTGCCGTCGGTGGCGTTGGAGACGTAGACATAAGTGTTGGCCCAGGTCACGGGTGCGGTCGCCAGCAATGCAGCGCCAGCCAGGCCCTGCAGGGTCTTGAGTCGATTCATTCGATGGGGCTCTTTATTGTTTTTGTTGATTTGTCAGTTGTCGTACGACTTGAGTGATTCTCAGGCGATCAACCTGGCCTTGTCAATGGCGTGTGTGATTACGCCACTGAGGGGCCGATGTCTCTTTTCAGCCGATTTCCTGCGGTTCTGGACATGGCCCGATTTGCAGATGCCGCAGAATGTTGCCCTGAGACCGCCGGGCTGCTTGGAGCCGGCAGGTGCGAATCAGCCAGGTGCCGACGATCGATGGGTTTGCTGAAAAAAACACTGGGCGAGCGGACATTCGTTTGTCTGACCGAGTTCGTTCCCAAGCCTTCCGCGCAACACTTCGAGGCCTTCGAACAGCTTATGGCGCACTCGACGCTGTGTGGCTGGCCGATGATCGCTGCGGTGGCCGATCGCGTCGGTGGCAACCTCGACCTGTCGCCGCTGGATGCCGTTGCCGAGTTCAACGATGACCGTCGCGCGCTGGTGCATTTTTCCGGCAAGGACCGCGAGCGTCGGGAACTGCTGGCGCAACTCAAGCGGATGGACGCTGCCGGGCTGGATGAGCTGCTGATGCTCACGGGCGATCGCTTGCCTGGTCATGAGCCGGGGCAACGGCCCGTGCGTTATCTGGAGTCGGTGCCGGCCTTGCAGATTGTTCGCCAGGCAAGGCCGGATTGGCTGCTGGGCGCGGCACTGAATCCGTTCAAGTACCGGGAAGAAGAGGGAGGTGCCCAGTACTTCAAGGCCGAGAAGAAGCTGGCGGCCGGCGCGGACTTCCTGACCCTGCAATTGGGGTTCGACATCGAGAAACAGCGTGAAGCGCTGACCTGGATGAGTCGCCAACGCGCGCCCAAGCCGCTGCTGGCCTGTGTCATGGGCTTGACCAAGGGGCGTGCCGCGATGCTGGAACAGGTCGCAGGTATCGTCATCACACCTTCGATGCGCGCAGTGCTGGAAGCAGAGGAGACGATTTCCAGGGCGTTTGCCCAGGAGCGCAGTGTCAGCCGTCTCGCGCTGCAAATCATCGGTTTGCAACGGATGGGGTATGCGGGCATTCACCTCTCTGGTGTTCATCAACTCAAGCAGTTGCAGGCGCTCGAACAGGCGATCACTGATTGGCAGGCGCGGATTGGCACCGAGCAGCAGTGGGATTCAGCCTGGGCTGCCGCCTGGAGCATGCCTGATCTGCCGGCGGTGGTGTTTCATGCCGGGCCATCGAACTGGCGACTGGGCGAGTCGTCTGCGCAGGCCTCCCGCAAGGAGACATTGCGCTATCACCTGATGTCGGGCTTGCATGCGCAGCTGTTCAGCCGCACGACCTGGTTGAGCCGGGCGTTCGGCTGGGCGGTGCAGCGACCGCTCTGGTCTTCATCCCGGGGAGCGCGCTGGTTGCATCAGGTAGAGCGCTGTTTCAAGCGCCCCTTGGTGGGGTGCGATACCTGCGGTCGCTGCCGCCTAGAGGATACGCTCTACATCTGCCCGGAAACCTGCCCAAAGGGGCTGGCGAACGGGCCCTGTGGCGGCACCCGCCTCAACCGCTGCGAGTTCGGCGACCGTGAGTGCGTGCACAGCATCAAGTACCGCACGGCCAAGGCGGTTGGTCAGGAGGCGGTGCTGACCGATCGACTGATCCCCTGCATCGAGGTCGAGTCGCGGCATCAGAGCTCATGGCCTCGCTGGTTCGAGGAACATTCGCCTGGGGTGCCCGGGCGCAGGGACGCGGTTGAAGGGGGCGAAGCGGTCGCCCGGTCGGTGGAAGTGGTCGATTGACGTGCGTGGTGCGTCCGCCTCGCCACCTGCGCTACGCACTTACTCCACGGCGCAGATCCAGCGGTGGTTGTGCCGGTAGGGCGCCCGCGTAAACGCCACGTCCGAGACCAGGGTCATGCCGCGTCGCTGCAGGGCTTCGGTCAGTTGTACGAGTGTCTCTGCTTCGATAGTCATCGCTGTTACCTCGTCAGATTGACTGCGTTCATAATTCCTGACCCGCGGAACAGCTCGCTAATTCATTTTTTCTACAGCGCTGATATGCGGCGTGGTGATTGTGCCCTGCGCCAGCGCGCGACCGGAGTGCAATTGTTCGCGCCCTTCAACGAACGTATGATCAGGGCGGGTCGTTCAGACTCGCACCTTCACAAGGACACGAGCATGGAAAAGTACTTCGATAATTCAGGCCTGTTCAAGGCTGCTTCGTATCGTCGCAACAAGTCCCAGGTGGGCAGCATCGCCCGCTGGGAGCTGAAAAACATTGCGCTGAATGCGAAGGAGTTTTTGATATGTCCAAAGAATTACTCGGAGTTTCTGCTCTAGGTCTGATGGTGCTGGGTGAGTTTTGTGCAATCTACAGCGAGGTGGTGACGGCCAAGGTGGCTCAGGGCGGAGGTGTTTCATGGGACGCCTTCATCGTTCCGGTCCTGCTGATGTGCTTTGCCGGTCTCTGCCTTTTGGGCGCCTATTGGCTGGGCTATGTGGCGGTGGGTGACATCTGGGTCGTCACGGTGGTCTCCGTCACGTCCCTGCTGATCCTGGAGCCCATAGTGGTCTGGTCCCTGTTCGGCGAAATGCCGCGACGCGGTGCGTTGATTGGCTTCTGCCTGGGGGCCTTGGGCATGCTGTCCACCGTGATGCTGTAGTTGCAGCCTCTGGCCCGGCGGTCGATCGCCGGGCCAGGTCATGTGGATCGTCAGCTTGATGATCTGCCGTTTATGGCCCCGGCCATCAGGCGAGGGCCTTCATCGATTGAAGCAGGTACGCCAATGCAGAATTTTCCTCCAGACGGTCTCCCCATCTATCGGTTGCTGACAGGCAAGGACGACGCCAAGTTCTGCCATCGCGTCTCTGAAGCGCTGGCGCTGGGTTACCAGCTTCACGGCTCTCCGGCGGCGACCTTCAACGGCGAGCATGTCGTGGTTGCGCAGGCGCTGATCTGGAATCCGGACAAGCAGTAGTCACTCCCACAGGGGGTGGGCACAGACTGATGACCAGCCACACGTCCTACTTTCACGTGGGTTTGTTCGGTTCCGGTTGTGCCCAGCCTGGTGTTTTCCTGGTGGCATCGACGGAAAACCCCAAGCACACGATTCTGTTTTTCGGCTGTCGGCCATTTCCTTCCTGACGACACTGGGCTCCCGATATTCCAGTCAGGAGCAATCAATGTTCGAATCCATTGAAAGTCAACTCGGTCCCTTGCGCAGTGCCATGCAACTGACGTTGCATACCTTTCATGCGGTCCGCATCTGGGAAGGCAGGGCCGCCAGCGAAGAGAAAAACGCGATCATCGGTTTTGGTGGTTTCTCCAACGCGATCAGGAAAGTGATACAGGGCATCGAGCAGGGTGACCCCTATGCCGACCTCTGGATGTTGCGTATCCAGGAGCGACTGCAAAGCTGCAAGGCCGAGCTGGCGTTGATCCAGGACAGGCTGGAACTGCTGCTGACGGCCTTCCCGGATGCGATCAGTGCGCAGGAGAATTTCAGTATCCAGCCGGTCAGGCTGCCCATTGTCATCACCACCCAGTTCGGTTACCTGGCAATGTATCTGCTGATCACCTACGACAATATCGTGCGCCGCCTGCTGCATGCCCACCACGTTGCGTTGATCGATCGGCGCGAGATGGAAAGCCGGATTCATGCCGGTGCCCGCTTGTTGCGCGGTTTGTTCGGGTTGCCTCGCCGGTACCGGTTTTCCGGAGCGACCCGGGCGGATTTCGCCTGCGACAACGATCAGGCCAGTCAAGCCAGAAAACTGTTTGGCGAGTTGCCCAGGGATGTGTTGGACGGCACGCGCCGAGCTGATTTTGCCCCGCCTATCGCCCGCGGGCTGATGGAGGAGGCTGCTGCCGTGGTCGATGAGGTCGAGTGGTTTGCGGCCACGCCCGGTGGACCTGAAAGCGGTGCCTGCGAATGGGTTGCCAGCGATTAGTCCATCGGTTCCCTTCCAACCAAACGACCCAGCCCTTGCGGCTGGGTCGTCGTTTTCCGGATCAGTGCTGGCAGGATTCTGTGTGGCGTCTCATCGGGCGGCGCGCCTGAACTGCTCGATTCGGGCCAGGGCGCGCTCCACGTTCGGGTCGCCATAGACGACGTAGCGACGGTCGACGACAACCGCCGGGATCCGGCTGACCCCCAGGCTCCAGGCATCGACGATGTCCTGGTGGGCGCGGCTGATGTCGGCGGCGGCATCGACGGTCATGATGTCCTGGAAGGCCGCCTGGGCCTGGCTCGCATCAGGCGAAAGGTTCTCGAACAGCGCCACTTCCAGCTGGTCGAGGCGATCGAGGTGGATCAGGCGCACACCCGCCGGGACCTCGACGGGATGGGCCGAGTCGGTGATGACCCAGGTTTCGGCCAGGCATGGCGTGAGGCAGGCCAGCAGGACCAGCGGGCTGCAGCGTCGCAGGAGGCCAGGGATATTCATGGCAAGAGCCCCTCGATGGCGCTGGTCGTGATGCCGCGGACCTCATCCATTCGCTGCGCCACGGCGATGGCCGCGTCCAGCTCACTGATACCCCGGCTGTTCATCAGTGCGTGACGCTCGGCCTTTTCCTCCGGCTCCGTCATGGCCATGGCCAGGTACAGGCTCGGTGGCACCGCACGAAACAGCGCTTCCATCGACTTGGAGAGAATCACCCCCTCGGTGAATTTCCCGGACTCCTTGCGCGCGGACAGCATCAGGGTTTTCTGCGCGTCGGTGAGCGCGCGGAAGCGGGCGATCTTGTTGACTTCATCCGGCGGCATGTTCAGGCAGATCCACCACTCGATCATGTTCAGCATCGGTTCGGCCGCCTTGGGCAGGTCGTCGACGTTCTGCGTCGCGAGCCAGAACCAGGCGCCGAGCTTGCGCCACATCTTGGTGATCTTGACCACGTAGGGCGACAGCAGCGGGTTCTTGGTGATGATGTGGCCTTCGTCGGTGACGTTGATGATGGGGCGGCCAAGCATCTGGTCGCGTTCGGCGATGTTGTTCACGGTGTTGATCAGCGAAATGTAGGCGATCGACAGCTGCGCGTTATAGCCCTCGCGGGCGTAGGTGGCGAGGTCGACCAGGGTGATATCGGCCTCGGGCCAGGGAGTACCGTCCCGGTTGAACAGATCGCCATCGGCGCCCTGGCAGAACATGTCCATGGCATCGGCCATTTCCTGCAAGCGCAGGCGCCGCGGTTCCGGCAGGTCGGGATCCCGCCCCATGCACCGCAAGGCATCGCGGACGTCCTGGGTCAGTACGCTTCTGTCCTGGCTGACGCAGAGTCGGGCGGCGTTGAGGATGCCCTGGCGAATCAGGCTACGGTCGGCGCGGGTCAGGCGCTGCTCTTCCTTCTCCTCGCCGCCGGTGATCATCAGGCGGGCGGTGATCTCGAGTTCACCCAGTACGTCGCGCTCATCATCGGCATTGTCGGGCTCATCGAACGCATCGTGGTTTGCAAGCGGGGCCCGGGTTGGCGTATCCACCAGCCGATGGGCATCGGCGAACGGTGCCAGGCTGACGCCAGAGCCGGGCGCGAGTTTGACCCGATGCACTTTCAGGTCCAGGCGTCGGGCAAAGTCGGCGAACAATCCGAAGCTGTTGCCGGCTTCGGCGATGAACAGGCGTGGTCGGTACATCGCCACCACCTGGTTGAGCAGGTTGTTGAGGGTCGCCGACTTGCCGGCCCCGGTTGGCCCGAACAGGAACAGGTGGGCGTTCATTTGCCGGTCGAGGCGATTGAGCGGATCGAAGGTCAGCGGGCCGCCGCCGCGGTTGAAGAAGGTGAACCCCGGGTGGCCGGTGCCTTCGCTGCGACCCCAGATCGGCGCCAGGTTGGCGACGTGCTGCACGAACATCAACTGGGTGTACCACTCGCTGTGGCGCATGCCCGGGTTGAATACGCAGGGCAGCCAACGCAGGTAGCTGTTGAGCGGGGCCACTTCATGCTCGTCGCGTACCGGCTGCAGGCCGGCGTTGAGCATCACGTTGTTGAGCTGCAGGGTACGCCGGTCGAGCTCCTCCAGGTGCTGCCCGCGCAGGTAGAAGGCCACGGCGCCGCGATACAGCTTGTGAGCACTGCCCAGGTGCGAGCGGGCCTGTTGCACGTCATCGCGGGTTTGTTCGGAAGCCAGGGTATCACCCACCGACTTCTTGGCCAGGTGGTTGAGGTGGGTCTCCAGGGTGTCCTGCGGGGTGATGACCAGGGTGATGCACAGCACGGTGTCTTCGGGCATCTGGTCGAAGAGGGCATTGATGGCATCGCCGCCCTTGGCGGTTTCCCCGGTCAGGTGGCCGGTCGCCGGTGGTGTGCGCAGGCGATCGAGCACCACCACGCGGTGCGGCATCCGGTCGAAGTACCACAGCCCGTGCTCGACGTCCGAACGCGGTTGTTCGAAGAACAGGCGCTGGGCGAAGTCGCTGCCGCTGGCCAGGGGCAATTCACCGTCGGCGGCGTCCGGCGGGTAGTCGGCCAGTTGATAGAACCGCTGGCGGTCCTGCGCGGACTCGCCCAGCAAGTGGGGTCGTGGGTTGAACCAGTACAGCAACCAGCGGTGGATCTGTGCGCCGTCGAGCCGATGGGCTTTCACGCCGGCATTGCCCAGGCCTCCGGTCAGACGTTCGCAGAGGCTGTTGAGCGCCTGTTCGCTGCCTTGTCCACGCTGCATCGGCGTGCCTTTGCTGCGCCGGTACACCACCAGGCGGATCTTGCGGCACTGACCGCGCCAGGGCAGTTGGGTCACGGTGGTGTCTTCGAACAGGCCGCCAGGCCGGGAGAGGGCTTGCAGGTGCTGGCCGAAAATCCGCAGGTAGCACTCGCTGAACGCCGAGCCGCGGGCACGCGGCTGGACGTAGGCGCGCAGTGTCTGCAGGTGGGCCGCCCAGTCGGTTTCGTCCTGGGCGTAGAGCTGCAGGACCCAGGGTTGTTCCTCCAGTTCGTCGAAGCTGTCCTGCAGGGCATTCTCCAGGGCATCGCGCACGGTGCGCAGCCAACTGGCCTCACGGCCTTCGGTACCGATGGCGGTGAGCTCGAAGAACGCCGCCACCGATTCACCATCCTCGAGCAGCAGGCACTGCGATTCAGGCAGGTACTCCACCCATGGCAACAGATCGACGAAACTGGGTGTTACGTCATAGAGCGCCTGTTCATCTGCCTCGGTGGCGGGGCGTTTGGGTTTCGCTGGCATCAGTAGTCCTCCGTGCGTTCGCCGGGCAAGGCGTACTGCACCCGTTGGTAGAGGGGAAACACGGTGCTGTAGCCCGGCACGGGAACCGGGTCGGAGCCGGCCAGGTGTGGAAAGACGTACATCACCAGGTCCGGGTTGGGCAGGCGCCTGAACTGGCTATGGATCTCGTTGCGGGCGGTACGGGTGTAGGCCGGCTGTGCGGCGGCAGCTTCATTCAGGGGGCGCTGCAGCGTCTGGCGCACCTCTTCGAGACGACGCTCCAGGGGCGGCGCGGACTGGCTGTCCCAGATGTCCGCCATGGTCTGCGGACCGTGCGGCAGCAGGTGGTCCTTGTCGGTACTGCAACCGCTGGAGAGCAATGCGCCCAGCAGCAGGCCGGGCAGGGATCTAGTCGAGCGTATGGGCATGGTCTGCTCCTGCAAGGTGCCGCACCTGGCGGCCGAGGGTTTCGTAGTCGATCTCCAGTTGCCGATCCAGATGCACCGCGACCTGGGCGCCGGGCTGCACGTAGACTGCGGCGAAGGCCTGGCCATAGAGCTTGTTGACCCAGTCGCCAACGTCTTTCACCCCACCGGAGAGAATGCTGTTGAGCGCCGAGGGGCCGGCTCCCAGGGGTGTACCACCGGGGGTGACGAGGCCTGTATCGGCCTTGTCGGCCTCTAGCAGCGCCGCCACGCCGGCGCCGACTGCCGTGACCAGGCTGCGTGTGGCGAGGTACTGCTGGGCGTTGGAGCGTCGTTCACCGGCAATGCACGGCACGCCGTACGGATCGCTGAGCCAGCCGATACCCCCCTGGATCCTGCCGGAGGCCGTCGCGCCCGTTGGCGTGTTGCCCTGGCGACTGGTCAGCCGTTGCGGTGCCGGCAGGGTGCGGATGCGGCCGTCGTTGAAGACGAAGGTCAGGCTGACGATCTGCCCGCGTACGCAGGATAGTGTCCAGTCGCCGGCGGCGGTGCCGCTGAGGATGGCGCCGGCAACTTCCGGCAGGTCGATGCCGTTGGCGGTGAGGTTGTCCGGGCCGATCAGTACCTTGAACGGGTAGGGATCGTTGACCACGCCATCGATCGGGACGCGGCCGATCAGCGCGGTCATGGCGATCGAGCCGGTCAGGGTGCTGTTTTCCGGCAGGGTATAGACGGGGTTTTCCGCTGTTTTGCCTGGCGTTGTGCCGAGCTCGTGATCCCGCTCTCCCTCGGTGTCCTGCGCCTGGCGCTGATCGATGTTGTCGCTGAACGTGCCCGCAAAGCCCAGGCCCATTGCCGGCTTGCCGGAGCCAGCGGGTACCGGCTGGCCGCGAGCATCGACGGCCGTGGCATCCTGGGGTTCGGTCCACACCAGCTCATCTTGTGCAAAGCCGGCTTCATCCCCGGGTTCGAGGCCCAGGCCGACGGGCAGGTCGCCGTCCTGCCTGTCAAGGAACCGGGGCGACAGTCTTTGTTGCAGTTCATCGAGCAGGCTCTGTTTCTGCTGGGGACTGAGATCCGGTCCTGAACCGTGCGGTGTGCGCTCGAGTTCGGCGCCGAGGATCTTCTGGATGCGCTGGTCGATCTCGCTGTCGCGTTGGCGCAGGCGGCTGTTTTCCTCCTGCTGGTCCTTGTTCTCGGAGAGCAGCGCCTTGAGCTCCTCGCGCATGGCCTTGGTCTGCGCGACCAGGGTCGCGACCGTGTCGTGCGGGGTGTCGCCGTCGATGCCCAACTGTTTCATTTCCTCGGGGGTCAACCGGTGTCCGTCCTGGTCGGTGCGGTTCTGCGCGGCGTCCTTGCCGGAGCAGGCTCGTAGCAGGCCAAGCAGGGCCAGCAACATCAGCGGCAGGAGCAGCCATTTGAGCAAGGCATTACTTTTCATCGACGCTCCCGGTGAGGCTATGAAGGCGAGGGCTGAGGCTGGGCTGCAGCGCTTGGGCAAGGTCCCGTCCACGTGTCACCAGGTAGACCACCGTGGTGTCGCTCGGCCGGTGGGCGGGGCCCAGGTCGGGGTGCTGGAAGGTGGCACTGATGAAGTCGCCCTGCAGCTCGCGCGGGTCAAGGGCCAGGGTGGCCTGCGCGAGATTGCGCAGCCTGACCGCGCTGACGATGTGATCGTCCAGTTGCCAGGCGCCCAGCAGCGTGACCGAGAGTGGCCGGCCTGGCAGCAGGTTCGACAGCTCGGGAGGACGCCTTGGCTTCATGGCGACCACGCCCGGCAAGGGTTCCACCGTACGCAGCGGCGCATAGAGATTCTGCGCGGCATAACGGGTCAGGGTGACCGGTAGGGGCGTTTCCCGCGGTGCAGCGACCTTGCCTGTCGGATGCTTCATTGCCTTCGGCCGCGTAGACACGGTGCCTGCGTAACGTGTGGGTTTGCCGGGTGCCTTGACGATCCGGATGGGCTCGAGGGCGGCGGCACCCTGGGGATCGCTGGCGGCGATATCGATCAGGATCAGTTCTCCGCTCTGCACGTCCTGCAGTTGCAGCCGCGTCGGTTCGATCGGCGCGTTGGCCCGCAGGTACAGGGTGCCGCCGGTACTCTGGATCCGCAGCTTGTCACCCAGCGAGCGAGGGGCGCCGACCCTGACGTTCTGGTCGATGAACAGCACCCGTTCCTGGCCGACCTGCAGCGGTACGGCCAGGGGCAGGCGTTCCCAGGTCATCAGCTCGACGCCGTGCACAGCACCGCAGCCCAGCCAGAGGGCGATGAAAAGTGCCGTGTGGCGCATCAGTCGTTTCCTTCACGGGAGGTGCTGTTGTCGTTCGAGGACCAGGTGCTGATGCGCTGCGGTGCGCCGTCGTAGCAGTCCAGGGCCAGGCCGAATGGGTTCTGTTCCGGATCGATGTCCCGGCGTACCACCTTGAGCGGGTAGCGCACGAAACTCTGCTTGACCCGCTCCGAGCCGTAGAACTCCTCGGTGGCCAGGTCCAGGTTGAGCAGCCATTGATCGCGCCCCAGCACCTTGACTCGCTGTTCCGGAGACTGGCCGTAACTGCGCTCGGGGATCTCGAACACACCACGGGTGCGGCTGCGAAGCTCACCAGCGAGTTGGCGTTGCTGGAAGTCTTCCTCCAGTTGCGCCTGGCAACTGGGCGTCAGGTAGGCGGTGAGCTTCTGGATCGCACGCAGGTAGTCTTTCTCGCCATCGGCGGGCCAGCGGTTGAGTTGCTGGAAGATGTACAGCCCGAAGGTGTAGACCGATTCCGGAGGAACCTCCCACCACTTGCGGGTGCTGCCGGAGCGCAAGTCGGGCGGGATGTTGATGGTCAGGTTCCTGGGAGCTTCCCACCAGCCCAGGCCCAGCAGCAGCGCCACCCCGAACAGCAGGCCGCAGCCGGCCCGCAGGGAGGTGACATGGGCCTGCAGCCGGCTGACCTCGTTCTTGAAGTGGCTCATGGACGGGGGCTCCGGCGTGTACTCCACAGGCCCGTGCGGGTAATCAGGTCGCCAGCCCCCACCCAGGCGCGCGATGTCGGCCAATGGCTCGCCAGCCAGCACTGCAGGTAGCGGTACAGCCAGGTCTGCGGCTTGCCGCGTTTGTGCCGTCGCAGCAGCCGGCCGCCGACGAGCAGCCCGAGGCCGATGCACAGCACGATCGCCGACGGCACCCAGGCAATGCTCTGCAGCACGATCGCCGCAGTGACACCCAGGCCGGCCCCGAACAGGGCGGCGACGATAACGGTGATCCACATCTCGTCCGCGGTGAGCCCCAGGACGATGACGGGTTGGTGGTTGAGGCGCGATGGCAGAAAACGGATGGTTCCGTCAGCCAGGCAGTGATCCGGGTCGTGTGTCATGGCAGTCATCTCTTTGGGGGGCGGTTTGGCGATGCGTGGCTCGCATCCGTCAATGAATCGCTATTTCGTGGAACTCGAAGCACAGCAGCAGGGTGCCGGCCAGCGGGTCCTGGATTTCGAGGCCCCTGGGGCCGATCCACCTTGGGTTCAGGCCGTTGCTCTCCAGCAGGGGGTAGAGGGTGTGGGCGTCGAGCAGTCCCAGTTGGGTCAACCCCAGCAGGTCGTTGAGGCCTGTCGAGAGGGCCGGGACCGAACGGCTGGGTGCCCACAATGCGATGAAGCGCAGTTCCACTCGACTGGGCCACTTCATGGTCACCTCACTGATCCAGGCCGGTTTCGGTCACCAGCACCGGATAGTGTCGAAGGCCCAGGCGCCGGGCGAGGTCGTCGGCGGGGACCGGGGCCATGTCCAGTCCCGCGCCCAACCGCCGCAGTTCGGCCAGTGCCGGTAGCTGTTGCACGTTGATCACCAGGCCGACGGCCTTCAGTTCGCGCAGCACCTCGATGCGTTCCAGCAGCCACTGTCGCGACAGTGGGTCATCGCCCACCAGGAACAGCGGACGCAGGCCGGGAATGTTGTGTACGCGGGGTGTCACGCGACCGGGCTGCAAGGACGGGGTGTGTACTGGCAGCATGTCCGCTTCGCCATAGGGGTTCACGCGCAGGACGGGCAGTTGCGTGGCGATGCCGGGGGCCGTCGCGAACAGGTTGAGTGAGCGGTAGTAGGCCAGCGCCGAGGTGCCGCCCAGGTCGTCGACAACCTTGAGTTCGGCCTGCGCCCCAAGGGACATCAGTAGCGCCAGGACGCTGAAAAAGCGGGTAGGTTTCATCGGGCGTTCCTTCCTTGAACAGATCCCTGCGAGACACGGCCCAGGTGACGGGCAAAGGTTTTGCGATAGCTTTCGGCAGGCGTACCACCGAGCGGGCGGTGGTAACGTCCTGCCGTGGTCACCCAGTCGAGACCGGGTTCCTTGTGCACCAGCAACAGGCGAGTGGCGACACTCAGGTTGCGGTACGGGTCCAGCGCCTGGCACGGGTGGCTGAAGTGCTGGCCGTTCCAACCCAGGTTGATCTGGCCAAGCCCGGCATCCACCCGCTTGGCGCCGACGTCATGGATTGCCAGCAGCAGGGCGTTGCAGGCCGACTGGCGGTCGGCGAAGCGTCGGGCCTCGCCCGCGACATTCAGGGTCCAGGGCCAGGGAACCAGGCGTCCACGCAGCCAGGCGCCGCTCTCCTGGAGTGCCAGCGCGTACAGCACCTGCGCCGGCACCTCGGTACCCTGGGTAGCCCAGTGATAGGCCAGGGGCGGCGCGGCAATAGCGGTCTGGGCCAGCAGGCAGCTGGCTGTCAGCAGCGCCGTGGGCAGTACGCGTCCCCGATTCATTGGCGTCGCCATTGGCCGTTGACCGACCGCATCACGGCAGGCAAGGTCCCCTTGTCGCCCAGGCGCGCCCAGTGCCCCGCATCGTGATTGAGGGTGATCTCCCGCAGGCGCACCCGCTGCGGGTCGATGCCGGCCTGCCTGGCCCAGTCGCGCAACGGCTGGTCTTGACCATCGGTGTCGAGCAGGTAGAGATCGAATGGCCGCCCCTCCCGCAGAAGCTGCGCGACGCGGGCCAGGCACGCCTGGCATCGGGGTTTCGCAAACACGGCGAGCCGGCTGCCGGTTTCCGCTGGCGAGGCCATGGGTGGTGGGCGCCTGCTACCGATCAGGTCCACTGGCAATTGGCCGGGATACAGTCGCTTGTAGGCCCGGTCATAGGCGTTCTGGTAATCGAACAGCTTCTGCAGGCGGGCGAATTCGGCCTGAACCTGCATCTGCGCATAGCGCTCCTGCTCGGCCGGATCGCGAGCTTCGATACCCAGGGCCGTGAGGGGATCGAGGTTGGGTGAGTACACGCCCAGCGGGCCTTGCATCAGCTCGCGATAACGCTGCCATTCCTCACGCTTGAGCCCCCATTCGGCCGCTCGCTGCTGTTCGACCCGGCTCTGGTGGTAAACGCTGTCCTTCACTGCTGGTGCGGTGGCTGGGTGATCCTGTGCCATGGCCGGCAGCGGCAAAGCCAGGCCGATCAGCACCAGCCAGGATGGACCGGCGCCCTTCATGGAATCGACACCGAAGTGGCGATGCCGTCGGGCTTGATCCAATGGGCCCGTCGGGCATCCAGTGCACTCAGCCGCCAGCCCTGCAGTTGCATGCCGGGACGCAGCAGGTGCACGTCTCCCAGCCGTTGCTGGCCCTTGGGCAGGACGGCCAGAAACGCTTCGCCTGCGCGTGACTCAAGCCCCAGCAGCACGAACGGTGGCGCGCTGGGTTTGCCTGCGGTGGGTTTCGTCACGCGGGCCTTGGTCTTTGTGGGAGGCCCCTCGGCAACGGGTGCCGCAGGACACGTCGCCGGACATTTTTCCACGCTGGCCTTGAGCATCAACAACGTCCCTTCGGTGGCCTGCACCCGCGCATTCACCGCTGTCAGGCTGGCGGTGAGCGAGTCGACCGTTCGAGCGGCTGTTTCCAACACGTCCAATCGCTGGCTGAGCGATTGCTGCGTCTGCTGGAAATCCGTCTTCAGGACGCCCTTGAAGCGCTGCATGCCTTCCAGCTCGTGGTCGATCCGCTGCAGTTGCTGTTGCAGACCCTGTATCTGCTCGGCGCTTGGTCGTGTCTGCACCGTTTGCGAAAGGCTCGAGAGCTGGCGGGCGAAGATCGTCGCGCAGCCCGCCAACAGCAGCAGCGTCGCACCTTGCGCAAGCGAATGTCGCGACGGCCATCTCATTCCTGAACTCCCGCCATTTGCGCCGCGCTGAAGCAGATGCGCCGCGTACGCTCGTCGACCTCCAACTGCCAGGCCGGTCCCGCCAGGGCCCGCAGGGCGTTGCCGAGCGTGAGCGGGCCCAGGTGATAGTGCGCGGCGGGCAACGGATGGCCGTACAACACCTGCACGCTGTCGACCGCAGGGCACAGGCGGTACCCCGAGCGGCGCAGGACGTGCGTCATGGCGTCCTGGACGCTGGGGGTCAGGTGATCTGGTATGTGCACATCGATCACCTGGCTCAGAAGGTCCAGCTGGTCGCGCCGTGGCAGGGTGTTCGCCAGGGTGTAGCGGTTTGTCCGCAAGGGCGCTGAGTATTCGAGTTGCCACGAGCGGACCGGCAGCACGGTGCCCGATGGCGTCGTCGCCCGGGTATCGGGCTCGTTGAGCGACGCCGGCGGCACTGGCGAGACGCAGCCCGACAGGGCGAGTATGACTAGGGCGGCCAGGGGCCGGGTAGGGGATCCATGCATCCAGGTGTCCTCACACGGTGGTGAGCACACGGTTGCAGATCGGCGGAGCGCTCGCCGCCGGAAAACTGGATTCGTATGAGTGTTATTTCTGGGCCTTTAAGCAGCCAGATCCAGTGCTACTATGCAGAAAGTGAATAGCTGGTTGCCGATTCCAGCATGGATGACCGCAGGATAGTGGGTGTTATATTCGGAAAATGCATCGTTCACCCAGGAAGATCCAGTGACTACCTTTTCCTACAGCATCAAACCGGCCGTTTTTTCCGCGCATCCGGAGTACCGTCGCGGTGTAGTGGTATTCCGCGGGCTCGACAATTCCAGGGCGGTACCGGAGGTGACCCGCCAGCTCAGGGAGAGTGAGGCGGCATTCCGCGAACGTGTCCAGGGCAATCCCGCCGAATATCCTCACATCGCTGCCTGGCGCGATGCGTATCGCCAATTCGGCGCCAAGCCGTCCGAGCATCGTAGCGCTATCGAAGCCTTGGGACGTCGGGTACTCAAGCCCGATTCACTGCCGGACATCAATACCCTGGTGGACATCGGCAACCTGCTTTCGCTGCGATACGCACTCCCGGCCGGCGTGCATCCCATCACCGAGCACTCGCGCACCCTCGAGCTGCGCCGCGCCACCGAGCAGGATGCGTTCCTGGCCGAGCCGGGGCAGGCGCCGGAAGCGATTGCGCCGAATGAAATCGTCCTCGCCTCGGGGAACCGGGTGCTGACCCGCCGCTGGACCTGGCGACAGGCGGCCGATACGCGAACCGTGGAAGACACCGGCTTCGTCTTCTTCGATATCGATGGGCTGCCACCCGTGACGGAGGGGGATGTCGAGGCGGCGATGGCTGACTTGAGGCAACTGGTCAGCCAGCACTGTGGTGGTGAATGCCTGGGCTACGCCATACTGGATGCCCAGCAACCGAACCTGAGTATCCGCCTGGATTGACCCGATGAACCCAGCCTTCAATAACCTGAGCATTTCTCAATTGAGGGCCCTGGTCACCATCCTCGAGGTGCTGAACCTCAGCCGGGCGGCCATCCTGCTGGGAACGAGCCAGTCGGCGCTAAGTCGCTACCTGGCCCAGGCCCGTGAGGCACTGGGCGACCCGCTGATGGTTCGACAGGGGCGCGAATACGTGTTGACCGAGCGCGGCCTGGAGGTATTGCAGCCGCTCAAGCTGGTGCTGCAGCGGCTCGACGGCATCAGCTCGCCGACGGTGTTTTCGCCCGCCACCTGTGAGCGCCGCTTCTGCATGGCAGGCTCCGACTATGTCGCGCAGTACATCCTGCCCGAGTTGCTGAACGACCTGGCGGTCGTTGCCCCCGGTGTCAGCCTCGACTTTCGGACCTGGCAGGCCAACCGCTTTGATTGGCTGGCCAGTGGCGAGGTCGACCTGGCGACCAGCATGATCGAGGAGACGCCCGCCGACTACCACGGCCGGATCATCGGCGAGGACATGGCCGTGTGCTGCATGCGCGCCGGGCATCCACTGGCGCGCAGCAACGTGCTGACCCAGCAGGATTACCTGGCCTGGTCGCACATCAAGATCACCATGGGCGGGGACAAGGACGGCTTCATCGACGCCCACCTGCGCAAGTCCCAGGCCAGTCGCACGATCAAGCTGGCGGTGCCGTTCTTCTCGGCCGCCCTGACCGTGCTCCAGCAAAGCGATGCGCTGCTGACCCTGCCGGAACACATCGCCAGGACGTGGGCCGGGCAGGCGGAGGTCTGCTATCGGCCCATCGCGTTCATGCAACACCAGTTCCGCTATTGGGTGGTGTGGCACAGTCGTACTCAGCCATCGCCCGAACAGCAATGGTTTCGCCAGTTCATCTATCAGCATTGCCGCGGCTCGAAGTTTCTGAGTCCTGGCGATCATCTGCCGCTGACTCTCGCATAACAGTCCATCCGGATTCTGCATAGTTGTTATGCAGGTACTGCGGCTGCCCAACTAACAACGGAATGTTACCGTAAAGCCTCAGTCGTTTTGCCATTGGCAACTCGATGAAGCCGCTACCCAAATAAACATAATGACGGGTTGCACTTAACTTGAATCTGCCGAATCACATCGGTCGCTCATTCAAACAATGACGGCTGCCGATGAATCACAATTGAGAACAATACGATGAGCAGAGAACAGAATGCGGGTCGCGAGTTATCTCGTGGCCTGTCGAATCGCCACATCCAGATGATCGGCCTGGGCGGTGCAATTGGTACCGGACTGTTTCTGGGGAGTGCCGGTGTCATCAAGTCGGCAGGCCCTGGATTACTGATGGGATATGCCCTGGCGGGGCTGATTGCCTTCCTGATCATGCGGCAACTGGGCGAGATGTTGGTCGATGAGCCGGTATCGGGTTCGCTGAGTTACTTCTCGAAGAAGTATTGCAGTGGTTTTCTTGGTTACCTGACCGGCTGGAACTACATCGCCGCCTATATCCTGGTGGGCATGGCCGAGCTGACGGCCATCGGCAAGTACATTCAGTTCTGGTGGCCGGATGTCCCGACCTGGGTCACGGCCGCCGGTTTCTTCATCGCCATCAACGCCATGAATCTGTTGAACGTGCGTTTCTACGGTGAGGCGGAGTTCTGGTTCGCCCTGGTGAAGGTGGTGGCGATCGTCGCGATGATCGGCTTCGGCAGTTGGCTGCTGTTCGGCCCCACCCAGCCAGCGGACGCGGCGCTGTCCAACCTGTGGAGCCATGGCGGCTTCCTGCCCCATGGGCTGGGCGGCCTGCTGATGGCGATGCCGTTCATCATGTTTGCCTTCGGTGGGCTCGAGTTCATCGGCTTTACCGCAGGCGAGGCGGCAGAGCCCAGGTCGAGCATCCCCAGGGCCATCAACCGCGTCCTGTATCGCATTGGCATTTTCTACATCGCGGCCCTGGCGGTTCTGCTCGCGCTGACGCCCTGGGACACGCTGGTCGCTTCGCTCGATCATGCTGGCGATCCCTACAGCGCCAGTCCGTTCGTGAAGATCCTCAGTCTGCTGGGCAGCGACCTGGCCGCCCACCTGCTGAACCTGGTGGTGCTGACCGCGGCCATGTCGGTCTACAACGGCGTGGTGTATTGCAATACCCGTCAGTTGTTTGCCATGGCAGAACAGAACCAGGCGCCCAGGTCGTTCCTGAAGCTCAACAGGAACCGTGTTCCCGTCAATGCGTTGTTGGCGAGCGCATTGATTACCGGTATTGCCGTTGTACTGAATTATTTCTCACCGGAGGGCGTTATCGAAATCCTCATGTCGCTGACAGTATCGGCAACGGTGATCAATTGGCTGCTGACCAGTTATACGCATCTCAAGTTTCGCAAGGCCAAGTTGCAAAAAGGACAGGCACTTGAATATGCGTCGCCTTGCCATCCTTTGTCGAACTATCTGTGCATCGGCTTCATTGTTGGGCTGTTGCTCATCATGGCCTTTATCCCGGCAATTCGTATTGCCGTCTGGTTGATCCCGCTTTGGCTGTTGATTGTTTATGCGAGCTATCGGAAGTATCAACTCGGATTGAACCAACAAGTCAGCTACGAATAATCTGCAATAGGTGTGATATGAAAAACGACAGCAATTCCTCTGCGATGATGACCGGCGGCGATGCCCTGATCGCGAGTCTCAAGGGGCATGGCGTGGACACGGTGTTCGCCTTGCCCGGTGCCCAGATCTACGGCCTGACCGATGCCCTGGCGCGTAACCGTGACGACCTGCGGATCTTCGGTGCGCGCCATGAGCAGACCAGCGCCTACATGGCGTTCGGCTACGCCCGTTCGACCGGGCGCCCCGGCGTTTTCACCGTAGTGCCGGGCCCCGGCATCCTCAACGCCAGTGCAGCGATGTTGACCGCCCATGGGTGCAATGCTCCAGTGCTGGCGCTGACGGGTGACGTCATGAGCGGCTTCAAGGACCGTGGTCGCGGGCAGTTGCACGAGCTGCCACGCCAGCTGGAAATCCTGCAAGGCATCGGCAAGTGGGCGGCGCACATCGAGCAACCGGCCGATACCCCGTGGCAGGTCGCACGGGCCTTCCAGGAAATGCGCTCCGGGCGCCCGGGTGTGGTCTCCCTGCAGGCTTCCTGGGACTACTTCACCACCAGGGCGGCGGTGGGCAGCCAGGCGCCGCTGGAACTCAAGCCCAAGCCGCCAGTGGACAGCGATGCGGTATCCCGTGCCGCCGAGCTGCTGAGCAAGGCCAAGGCACCGATGATCTTCGTCGGTTCCGGCGCGTTGGACGCCAGCGCCGAAGTCGGCCAACTGGCGGAAGTGCTGGGTGCGCCGGTAGTGAGCTTCCGGGGTGGGCGTGGTGTGGTCAGTGACGAGCATCCGCTGGGCTTCACCGTGGCTGCCGGCTCGCGCCTGTGGCCGCAGACCGACGTGGCGGTGGTGATCGGCTCGCGCTTCGAGTTGCTGGACATCCGCTGGCGGCATCGTCCGGCCGGGCTGCAGTTGATTCGTATCGACATCGACCCGGCGGAGGTGCGCCGCATCAACGCCCAGGTCAACCTGGTGGCCGACGCCGCCGAGGGTTCCAGGGCCCTGGCTGAAGCGGTGCTGCGTGTCGGCCCGCCGGCGCATCGCAATGCCCAGATCGCCGAAGCTAAGGCGGCGGCCCAGCAGGCGATCCAGTCGGTGCAGCCGCAGATGGACTATCTGCGGGTGATTCGCGATGTGCTGCCGCGCGACGGCTTCTTCGTCGAGGAAATCTCCCAGGTCGGTTTCACCTCGATCTTCGGCTTCCCCGTATACCAGCCGCGTACCCTGGTCACCTCTGGGCACCAGGGCACCCTGGGTTTCGGTTTCCCCACTGCGCTGGGGGTCAAGGCCGCGCATCCGGACAAGGCCGTGGTGTCGATCTGCGGTGATGGCGGCTTCATGTTCGCCGCGCAGGAGTTGGCGACGGCGGTTCAGTACCAACTGAACCTGGTCACCGTTGTCTTCAACAACAACGCTTACGGCAACGTCTACCGCGACCAGCAGGAAAGCTTCGCTGGTCGGCTGCTCGGCTCGGAGCTGGTCAACCCGGATTTCATCAGGTTCGCCGAGTCGTTTGGTGTCGAGGCTCATCGCGTGAACACACCTGCACAACTGCGCCCGGTGCTTGAGCGTGCCTTTGCCGCCGGCAAGCCGGTGCTGATCGAAGTGACGGTTCCCCGTGGCAGCGACACCAGCCCGTGGACCTTCCTGCATCCGACGTTTGCCCACTGAATTGAAGGAGTACGACCGTGCTTGATCAGGTAGAGATTTACCCAGGTGATCCCATTCTTTCGCTGATGGACGATTACCAGAAGGACCCGCGTGCCGAGAAGGTCAACCTCAGTATCGGCTTCTACTACGACGAGAACGGTAACGTGCCGGTACTGGAGTCGGTGAGGAAGGCCAAGCTTGTGCTCGATGCCCGCGCGGAAACGCCGAACCTCTATCTGCCCATGGATGGCCTGCCGGCGTTCCGCGGCCTGGTGCAGGACTATCTGTTCGCAGAGGAAAATGTCGTGCACGGTGCGCGAATCGCCACGATCCAGAGTGTCGGTGGCTCGGGGGCCATCCGCATCGGTGCGGACTTCCTCAAGCGTTACTATCCGCAGTCGCAGGTGTGGGTCAGCGACCCGACCTGGGACAACCACCTGGCGATCTTCAAGGGGGCCGGTTTCGAGGTCCATCGCTATTCATACCTGAAAGAGGCCGGCTGCTCGATCGACTTCGAGGCGATGCTCGAGTGCTTCGACTCGTTGCCGGCCCACAGCATCGTGCTGCTGCATGCCTGTTGCCATAACCCGACCGGACTGGACCTGTCGCCGGGCCAGTGGGACACGCTCATCGGCCTGTTCGCCGAGCGCAAGCTGATTCCGTTCCTTGACGCCGCGTACCTCGGCATGGGAGATGGTCTGGAGGCGGATAGCCATGCCATTCGCGCCCTGGCCCGTGCCGGGATCACCGGGCTGGTCAGCAACTCGTTTTCCAAGGTGTTCTCGCTGTATGGCGAGCGTGTGGGGTCGTTGTCGATTCTCTGCCGGGACGCCGGGATTGCTGAGCGGGTGGCCGGGCAGTTGAAGGGGACGGTGCGGGCCAACTATTCGAACCCGCCACGCTTTGGCGCCGAGCTGGTGAGCATCATCCTGGCCGATGCCCAGTTGCGCCAGGAGTGGTTGGCGGAGCTCGACGGCATGCGCCAGCGCATGCAAGACATGCGTCATGCACTGCATGACCGGATCAAGAGCCTCAAGCCGGACTGCGACGCCGATTACCTTCTGACGCAGAAGGGCATGTTCAGCTTCACCGGGCTGCTTCCTGGGGCGGTGGACCGCATTCGTGATGAGTACGGGATCTACTTCATCCGCAATGGCCGTGTATGCATTGCTGGCCTGAATGGGGCGAACGTGTCCAGGGTGGCGGCCGCCATCGCTGCTGCGTCCTGATCACCGCGCAGAAAGAAGAAGCCCGACAATGTCGGGCTTCTTCTTGAGGATCACCGAGGGAGAGATTCCAAAGGTGACTCGGTCCACTCCTCCTTGAGCGAAAGCAGCAGGTACGGCAAGCCTGGGTCAGCACTCAACAGAGTGAGTACCAGCTTCAGACGGAACCGTTTCTCCATGAGCGGGTACAGGTTGAAAAACACCTGCTCGGCTTCGGGCGCCTGGCTGTGAGCCTTGGCCGCGGCCTGAAGCAGCTCGCGTAGCCTGATTGCGAAGGTTGATCCCCGTTGGCCCTTGTAATCCCTGATGGCCTTCTTCCATAGCAGCGGGGTCAGAATGATGGCGTACTTGAAGGCAGCGCCTGTCTGTTGCATCTGGGACATATGACTTCTCCTTGTCGAGAGAAACCACCGGTCCTGACCGGGAGGTGATTTCCCGGTTGAGGTAGTGAACGATGCAGCAGGTCGTGCTCTGTCCTTGAGCGTCTGCTCTGGACGGATGCAGGGGTAGGGGAGAACAGCGGCGTCACGGCAAGCTTCCCTCGACAGAAGTCGATCGGTCGCATGACTGGAAGCGCTGCGACCTGAAGGCGGACCCTGCGCACTGGCGCAGCGTAGCCTCTCGGGTCCAGGCTACATCGGCATGGTGCTGACAGGATCAGCGGTATGCGTCCACACAATGGCGAATGCGGGCGGGGGCTGTCAAAGCCCTATCTGCAACAGTCTTTTTCCGAGTTCGCCCAAGGCCACGACACAACACGGCTCTCTCGTTCATGCAGGGGGATGACACGGGGTGCGGACGCTGTTTGAAGGCCACTGCGAGAAGGCCGCGCACTTGGCGGGGAAGCGCGGCACGGCGCTGCTGATGATGGAACGTGCCTCCTGGTTCGACGACGACCGCTGCTGCGATCGCATGACCTTCTTCATTCGGCTGGAACGTTATGCCTTCGTGCCCAGTGGCGTGTTCCAGAGCCGGTGATTCGCACCACGCCGCCAGGGGCGTTTTCTTACAGTGTGGACCCAGGGTTGCTTGTAGTCTTTTTTCCATTCAGGTGAGAGACAGTAGTCCTGTTTCAGATCGATTGCTCTGGGGTTTCAACCTGAATAGGCCAAGGGGGCATCTGTTGAGGTAGGGATTTCATTGGTGGGTTCTCCACGCTTGCGCAGCAGGGACGGGTTCCTTGGCAAGCCCTGGATGGGACGAGCAGCATGCCGATTCATCACAATACTGGCGGCGCGGGCAGTGTGCCCCTGCTGACCGTTCCGGGCCCACCGATCGACCGGGTCCGGTGCGACGTCACCTTGTTGGGACAGTCGCTGGCAGTCGCGCAAAACACGCCGACCTACGCCTCGATACTGCAAGGCGCACCCCGGCCCGCGCCGTCCAGGGCACACCTGGGTTTGCAGCAGGCGAAACTCCCCACTTCGCCTCAACCGCACGAGCGGCTCGCCAGTCAGTTGCAAGGGGTGAAAAACGTGGGTGCCCATCAGGCACCTGAGCGCCCCATCCCGATCAGGCCCGCTGCCTTCAGCGGGGCCATGGGGACTCGCGGGCTGTCGGGTTTGAGTACTGGTTTTATCGAGCGGGTTGCTGAAATCCGCAAGCAGTATGAGTTGTATCCCAACAGGAACGTGGCCGTGGCTCGATTTACTATCGATGGGAAAAGCAGTGAACTCATCGGCATCAGTGGAGCACGCGAGCGTGCAGGAACCGTGAGTGCTCCCGTGATAAAAATATTTGATACCGTTCGAACGGGTGATAACTCAAGGGAACTGGACTCTGAATACAAGATTCTCTCAGCGATGGCCGCTGATATGACTGCGTCGTCTAAAGGGGCCGTGGCACTTTATTCTGAGCTGCGACTCTGTGTTTCCTGTGATGGAGTCGTCGAGCAATTTCGGCAAAGATTCCCTGATGTGGTCGTAGATGTGACGACCGGAAGGCCACGGCAATGAGTGATGTTCGAACGATTTTTTTCGATTTGGAGCGCAGAGGCGCTATTTCAAGGGGTAGCCTTGTCGGTTGCAATGAGGAAGAGATTCTTGGGGTCGAAAAAAGCCACGGCGGCAGGCTGCCAAGGGCCTATCGTGATTTCCTGATGGTAGCGGGGCGGTCTGCGGGGAAACTGTTTGCGGGTAGCGCTATGTTTTATCCGGAATTACTACAGTTGAACGCTGCAGCGAAGGCGTTGTTTTCTGATTCCGGTTTCCCTGACCTCTATCCGCATGATGCGAAGGCATTCTGCATGCACCAGGGGTATGAGGTTCTGTTTTTTATGCCCGGCGCCGATGACCCCGCGATCTTTCAGTATGTTGAAGGGGAGTGCGCCGTGACGCAGCCCTGGAACAGCTTTTCCGAATTTTTGAGCGACTCCATCGAGAAGCATCTGGCTCATTGGCCTGACTTGAACCCTGGCTGAAGACGAAAATCAGTGAGATGGGAGCGAACAGGAATTCAGGGAATCGCGGCGCCCCGGGTAGACCACCTGCACCTTGATGTGCGGTGCCTGCCCCGTTGCTGTACCTGAATCCTGTGCTGAAAAGAATGCAGGGCATGCAGGAGGCTGGTCATTTACCATAGGCCAATCGCTGGATCACTTTATGGAACCCATTCATGAGCAACCTGCATTTGCGCCAACCTGTCGCCCAGGACGCCGAACGCTGCTACGAGATTGAAATCGGCGCGTACGAGGGCGACGAAGCCGCCACCCTGGAGAAAATCCGCACTCGCATCGACCAGTACCCGCAGGGTTTCCTGCTGCTCGAGGCGGACGGTGGCATCGTCGGCTTCATCAACAGTGGGTGCGCCCACGAAGTGGTGATGTCCGACGAAGCGTTCAAGGAACTGGTCGGCCATGACCCGGTGGCCCCCAACGTGGTGATCATGTCGGTGGTGGTCGACCCCGTTCACCAGGGCAAGGGTTACGCCAAGCTCCTGATGAACGAGTTCATCGCTCGCATGAAGGCGATGGATAAGCAGACCATCCACCTGATGTGCAAGGAGCAGCATGTCGAGCTGTATCGCAAGATGGGTTATGCGTATGTGCGACCGTCGCCATCCGACCACGGCGGCATGGCCTGGCATGAGATGGTCATGTCGCTCTGAGCACGTTGGCACGAGTAACCGCAGGCTGTGATCTTGAAGGATGCAGGGAAGCCATGTTGAGAACCTTGTTGCTGGTTCCCGTTTTTGCGGCGCTCGTGGGCTGTCAGGGCCTGGGGCGACCGGATGATGTCGACTCTCCCATCGTGGGGCTGCGCTGCCTGATCCTGGCTGGCAAGCAGCCGTTCGAGCGGGAAAACCTGCGCTACATCGAACGTTACGCTGGCCATGGCAGTGCCAAGTGCAAGGTGGCGCTGGGCAAGATGTACGAGGAGGGCGGCTACGGTGTCGATCAGGACCTGGGCAAGGCCAGAGTACTGTTCGCCGAATCGGCGGCGCTGGATCCGTCCATGAACGTCTTGCTGGGGCAGATGGCCGAGCGCGGCGAAGGCGAGCCTGTCGACTACGCCAAGGCGCGCGACTTGTATCAACGCTCGGGCAAGAGCGCCGCGCTGCCGCTTGCACGGCTCATGGCGCAGGGCAAGGGCGGGTCGCAGGATATACCGGGGGCGTTGACGCTCTACCTGGATACCACCCGGTACGTGGGTGATGACGCCTGGAAGGCGATGGACAGCCTGCGCAAGGAGGGCCACCCACTCAACGAGGCGCAGGCGACACGCTTTCGACAGGTCTGGCTCAAGGGCTTTTTGAAGGAGCAGAACCGCAGGCTCTTCGTGCGCGAAGTGCTTGAGGCCGTGAATGCCAGTGGGCAGGACAAGAGCGTCACCTTGACCTATCGCTTCACTTCGGACAGCGGCACGCCGCAGGTGACGCTGACCAAGGGTTCGGGCGACGCGAATGTCGACGCCTGGATCATGAAGGCCGCAGTGCGGATCAGCCTGAGGGATTCGGCGCCGCTGACGGACGAGACGGGCAAGCTGGAGATCGTGTCGCCGTTGACGGTCAGGGTTCAGGAGATTTCGGGTCGGGTATGGGGCATTTGTGGGCGCAAGCCCTGTGGTTGAGTGCAGGGCATTGGCTTGTCACTGACCGGTGACCGCAGTGGTTGTTCTGATCCGGATCCTGTGCTGTTTCTGCTGGCCTGTTCGCGGATGAACCGGTGCGCCGTCTCCCACAGGTACTGCGCCAGCCGCCTATTTTATGTGCGACAGAGCCCCTGTGGGAGCCGGATTTATCCGCGAAGAGGGCGTCGCCATCGACACAGGCTCCGGATCAGCCCGCAGTGCTCAGGCGCGGCGCCCTCCGCATTGCACGCTTTCCATGCCTGTCGCCGCTATCCATCACTGCACTCAGGTAGCTGAGGGCGCGCCATCGAGCAGCGCATCCACCACGGCCCGCGACAGCCCGACCGAGTGAATCAACCCCATCATCAGCTCCCGCTCGAAGCCCTGCAGGCGTGGGCAGATTTCATCGGCGTTGAGTTCGGCGCAGCGGAGCATTTCCGATACCTGCGTCAGTGCGGCCTGCGCGCTTACGCCTGGTTGTACGCAGAACAGCGGCGTCATGGATGGCGCGGCCTCGACGCTTCTGAAGGAGGTGCTGCCGAGCGTTTCGAGTAGTGCGGGTGTTTGAGCGCAAGGGGACGTCGATTTGATCTGAGCCAGCGAATCATGCATGACCTTGCGCAGATAGGCGGCTTTTTCTTCGAGGCTGGAGGTGCTGCAAGGGGTGGGAGTGGTTTTCTTGATCATGGTGAATCTCCTATTGCGTTCATGGGACTCATCCACACTCGCTGCGACACAACTTCGCGGCGCTGTGCGCCTATTCATATCCGGGTTACCAAGCTCGGTCGCCGAGTTTGCAGCGACTTTTGGACTCTAGTGACGACGTTAAGCGCAGACAACGTTCTTCCATGCCAATATTGAGTAGGAAATCGGCGCATTATCGGAAAGCCGTTTCGTGTCTTTACCAAGTGTTGCGAGCTAGACGCTCATCAGCCGCCAGATCGCCGGCAGGGTCGCCATCAACAACGTCACCGCCATTCCCGCATTGAAGACCAGGGCGAACCTTGGCCGGGTCAGCCACTTGCGAAACGCCACGCCACCCACCGCCCAGATGCCGACGCAAGGAATCGACAACGCCGTCAGCAACGCCGCCGCGATGCACAGATTCACGACGTGGTTTTCCACCGGAATGTAGGTCGCCGCCGCACTGATCGACAGTGCCCAGGCCTTGGGGTTGATCCACTGGAACACCGCGCCACCGAGAAAGCCCATTGGCGGGCGGCTGTCCTGCTGCAACGCCAGTGGGCCGCTGCTGGCAATCTTCCAGGCAAGCCAGACAATGTACCCGGCGCCCAGCACCGCCAGCACGGTATGGATCATCGGCACGGCCTCGAACAGTTCACCCAGGCCGAGCCCGAGAATCGCGAACTGTACGCCGACACCGAAGGCGATTCCCACTACCAGTGGCAGGGTGCGCCAGACACCCACCCGCGCCCCGGAGACCAGTACCATGGCGTTGTTCGGGCCCGGGGTCCCGGTCATGACCACAGCAAAAAGTAGAAACGCGACAAGCACCGTGAGATCAGTCATGAACACCTTCAACGATCGATAAGGGAAGGTGGTTATTTTATTGCTCGTATCACGCACGTTGGTTGCATAATGGTGCGTGGATTGAGCTTTGGTGCAATAAATGACAGATATTGACAAGATCGACCGAAAAATATTGCGCGAGCTTTCCCGCGATGCACGCCAGACCAACGTCAAGCTGGCCGAGCGGGTCGGGCTGTCCGCTTCCGCCTGCCTGCGGCGCGTCCAGGAACTGGAGCGTTCGGGGGTGATTACCGGCTACCGGGCGGTGATCGACAGGAGCAAGCTGGGCGCCGGCTTCATCGTCTATGTGACGGTCGGCCTGTCCAGCCACACCAAGGACAGCCTTGAGGCGTTCGAGCGGGCCATCAGCCAGTCACCGGATGTCGTGGAGTTTCACACCATCACCGGGGCCATCGAATACCTGCTGCGGGTCGAGGTCGCGGACATCAAGGCCTACAAGACCTTTCACACCGATGTGCTGGGCGTGCTGCCGCATGTGTCATCGATCACCAGCCATATCGTGATGGACTCGCCGAAAAACGAACGCCCTTGAGTCAGGGCGTTCGTCGTCCTGTGCTTGAGGGCTGTCAGAAGGTGTGCAGCATCTGCTGGATCTTCGCCGGGTCGTGGGTGACGGTCAGCGCCAGCATCAGCAGGATCCGCGCTTTCTGCGGGTTCAGGGTGTCGCCCAGCAGGCCCACATAGGCATCGTCTTCCGGAATGTAGCCGCTGCCGGCGCGGGTGGAGCGCACCACCACCACGCCTTTCTGGATGGCGTTGCGAATGGCCGGCAGAACGAAGTTCGATTCGCTGCCGGCACCGACGCCAGCCACCACGATCCCTTGCGCATGGTTCTGTACGGCGGCGTCATACAGGTAGCCACTGTCGTTCTGGTAGCCGTAGAGGATGTCGACCTTGGGCAGTGTGTCCAGCTGGGAGATATCGAAGGGCGTCTGCACGGTGTGGCGCTTGGCAACCTGGGTTTCGAACAGTGGTACCTGGTTGACCAGGCGACCGAGGTCTCCGGCTTCCGGTGACTTGAAGGTGTCCAGGGCGTTGGCGTCGGTCTTGGTGGTGAAGCGGGCCGAACCGATCCGGTCATTGAGCACCACCATCACGCCACGACCTTTCGCTTGCGGCGAGGCGGCGACCGCCACAGCCTGCAGGATGTTGCTTGGTCCGTCGGCACCGATGGCCGTGGAAGGGCGCATAGAGCCGGTCACGACCACTGGCTTGTCGCTCTTGACCACCAGATTGAGGAAATAGGCGGTCTCTTCCAGGGTGTCGGTGCCGTGGGTGACCACCACGCCGGAAACGTCATCACGCTGCAGCAGTGTGTTGATGCGCTTGGCCAGCTTGAGCAGGATCGGGTTGTCCATGTTGTCACTACCGACGTTGACCACCTGTTCGGCGGTGACATTGGCCACTTCGCCGAGCGACGGGACCGAGGCGATCAGTGCCTGCGCCGTCAGTACGCCAGGCTTGTAACCGGTGGTCTGGCTCTGCTGTGCGGCCGTGCCGGCGATGGTGCCACCCGTTGCCAGGACGGCCACGGTGGGTTTGGCCGAAGACTGCGCCATGACCTGGCTGACGGTCATGACCGAAGCGAACAAGACGGTAAAACCTACTTTTAGAATTTTCATTATTCACCTGCATTCTGGTTTTTGGGGCAGAGGTAGGCTGAGCTCGCGGAGCGAACTCTGAAGGGTTGTTGTTTTTTGGGGGGCAAGCGGGGCGGACGAGGACGTCCACCCGGGCGGCGAGGTGATCTGGCGACCACCTCACCGGGTTTCTCAACCTTCGAACACTGGATGAGAAGCCTTTTCGATGGCGGCCAGGGCCTGTTCCCGGGTCATGACCCCGGATTCTTCCATGATCGCCAGCAGCGAGCGGCCTTCCGATACCGACTGGCGGGCCAGCTTGCTGACCTTGGCGTAGCCCAGCTGAGGGACCAGGGCGGTGGCCACGGCCATCGAGTCGGTCAGGTGCTGCAGGTTGCGCTCTGCGTCGGCGGTGATACCGGCAATGCACTTCTCGCGGAAGCGACGGATGCCCTGGGTCAGCAGGGTGATGCTGTCGAACACCCGCGAGGCAACCACCGGCTCGAAATGGTTGATCTCCAGCTCGCCGTATTGCACGGCCTGGGCCACGGCGACGTCGTTGCCGATCACCGCGAAGCTCAGTTGGATCATCGCCATCGGCAGTACCGGATTGACCTTGCCCGGCATGATCGAGGAGCCGGCCTGCGCCTCGGGCAGCTTGAGCTCGCCGATCCCGCCGACCGGACCGGAGGACAGCTTGGTCAGGTCGGCGGCGACCTTGGCCAGCGACGCGGAACAGGTGCGCAGTTCGCCGGACACACGCGAGAACACATCCATGTTCTGCATGGCATCGAACGGGTTCGACGGTGCCAGGTACTCGACGTCGGTGATGGCCGACAGGTGCTGGTAGACCGCCTTGCGGTAGGCCGCCGGTGCACCGAAGCCGGTGCCGATGGCGGTGCCGCCCAGGGGCAGGGTGCGCAGCTTGTCGCGCACGGCCGCCAGCTCGGCCGCCAGGCGCTGGGTCAGTGAGGCGTAGCCGGAGAACAGCTGGCCCAGGCGCATGGGCTGGGCGTCCTGCAGGCAGGTGCGGCCCAGGTGCAGGATATCGGCGAACTGTTCGGCCTTTTTCTCGAACGCCACGGCAAGCGACTGCACTTCGCTGATCAGCGGCGTGAACATCGCATAGGTGGCGATCTTCAGCGCGGCCGGGTACACGTCGTTGGTGGATTGCGAGATGTTGACGTGATCGTTCGGGTGCACGATGTCATAGCGCCCGGCCGGGTGGCCGAGGACCTGCTGGGCACGGTTGGCGATCACTTCGTTGAAGTTCATGTTCGTCGAGGTACCCCCCGAGCCTTCCAGCAGGTCGACGATCAGCGAGTCGTCGCACTCGCCGGCGATGACCGACTGGCAGGCCTGCACGATGGCATCGCACTGCGTGGAGTCGAGCACGCCGCTGTCGCGGTTCGCCAGGGCCGCGGCCCATTTGCACTGGGCGAAGGCGTCACGGAAGGCCGGGTAGTGGGCCACCGTCAGGGGCGATACCGTCAGGTTTTCCAGGCCACGCGCCGAGTTCACGCCATAGAGCTTGTCGCCGGGGATGCTGACTTCCCCTACGTAGTCCTGTTCAACCCTGGCGTTGCGGTGATCAAAAGTACTCACGGATATTACCCTCATCAAATTTCACTAGGGCCTCGACACCCTGGCCCAGGGCCTTGAGGTTGGGCAGGAAGGTGTCGAGGATGACGTCGCGCGCCGCTTCGCAGGCGTCTGCGAAAAAGGCGCTGTATTCGTTGCGTCTGGCGACCAGGTAGAGCGAGCGCTCAAGGCCCAGTTCCGGTATCACGTGGGCGGTCACGTTGCGGGCCCAGGTGCTGGCTTGCAGGAAGCACATCGGGCTGGTGACGGCCCAGCCAATGCCCTCGGCGACCATCGAGGTCAGGGCGTCGGCGTTGTCCAGTTCCAGCCAGTTCGGTACCCGGATGTTCAGGCTTCTCAGGTGCCGGTCGATCTGCTGGCCGACCTGGGAGGCATGGTTGAAGCGCACCACCGGCAGCACGTTGGCCAGGGCCCGCACCTCCTCGATGGTGTTCAATGGCTTGCGCTGTGTCGTCGGCGTGATCACGAAGTAGCGCTCCGAGAACAGCCGGTAGCGCACGACATCGCTGGCATCCATCAGCGGGTCGCTGGTCACGATCAGGTCGAGATCGCGTCGCAGCAAGGCTTCGCCCTGTTGCGGGCTGAGCCCGGTGCGTACCGAAAGCTGGGCCGCCTGGCCCAGCATGCGCTTGGTGAACATCGAGCCGCAGGTGGAGGCGAACGAATCGACCAGGCCCAGGCGCAGGTCGGGCTTGACCCCTCGACCGGCTTCCAGCACCTGGACCTTCAGGTTCGACAACTCCTCGGCCAGCAGCGCGCCGCGGTTTCGCAGGGCCACGCCCCAGGAGGTGAGGGTGAGTGGGCGGGTGGTGCGGTCGACCAGTACCACGCCCAGTTCATCCTCCAGCTGCCGCACCATCTGCGAGACACCCGACTGGGAGATCCCCATGCGGCTGGCGGCGCCCGACATGCTTCCTTCTTCAGCCACGCAGATGAAGACCTGTACGGCATGCATGTCGATCAGTTTGTTGGCGGGCATGGGCGTTCTCACTGGGTTGGGTCGGGATTCAGGAGCGAATCTTTCCTTCCTGGCCGGCCGCTGTCACCAGTGGCATGGCCGGGCGGGCGTCGCTGTCGTCGCTGACCGCGGTCATGCCGGCCAGTTCTTCCTTGCTCGTTTCCGGGGCGAACAGGTGGCAGAACACACCGCCGAACACCAGTACCGCGACACAGACCCCCAACGCCGTCTGGATACCCAGCTGCTGAACGGCGATCGGTAGCAGGAAGGTGGCGAATGCCGAGCCGAAGCGGCTCGAAGCCACGGCCAGACCGATACCCGAACCTCGCAGGTGGGTAGGGAACAGCTCCGGTGGGTAGACGAACTCCAGGTTCACGGCCGCCGCCAGCACACAGGCGAAGAAGCCGAACGCGAGAATGGTGCCGACCGGACCGAAACCGGCGTAGGCCAGCACCGCCAGGCCGATGGCACTGAGGTAGAAGGTGCCGATCAGGAAGGCGCGACGGGAAATCCGGTCGATGATCATCAGGCCGAGCAGGGCGCCGACCATCAGCAGGACGTTGTACACCAGCCCGCCGACGAACTTGTCCTGCACATTGAGGGCTTCCAGTACCCGCGGCGAGAAGGTGCCCAGGGCGAAGAACGGAATGACCTGGCAGGTGTAGAACACGCAGCCGACGAGGGTGTGCTTGCGCCAGCGCCGGCTGAACAGCTCGGCCATGCCGCCCCGTTTCTGGCTGGCGGCAGGGGTTGCGGCACTCAGGGTGACGTGCTCGCCGAACTTGCTGCGAATGATCGCCATCGCCTCTTCGGTGCGCCCCTTGGCCATGAGCCAGATCGGCGACTCCGGTACGCCCAGGCGCAGGGGGAGAATCAGCAGGGCTGGCACGCCGCTGAGGGCGAGCATCAGCCGCCAGGCATCGGGACCGGTATCACGTACGGCGAAGCCGACCAGATAGGCGGCGACATAACCGGCGGCCCAGGCCGCGGCAAGAATACTGAGCAGGCGTCCTCGATAACGCCGAGGGGCAAACTCGGTGACCAGGGATTTACTGACGACATAATCGAAGCCAAGTACCAGGCCGAGTAATAAGCGCAGGGCCAGTAGTTGTTCAGGGGAAGTGACGAAGAACTGTGAGGCGGAGATGATTGCAAACAGCAACATGTCCCAGGCGAAGAGGGTGCGACGACCAAACTTGTCGGCAATGGGACCACCGAACAAACTGCCAAGAAACAGACCCGCCAAGGAGGCGGCGCCCAGCAGGCCCATCCACAGGGCATTGAGCTGCAAGGGCCCGGCCGCCATGCTCACGGCGATGCCGATAATACCCAGTACGAATCCGTCGCTGAACTGTCCTCCTGTTCCACTGAATACCGTTCGTAGATGGAATCGGCTCAGCGGAAGATCTTCGAATGAAACTTGACTGCTCATCGTGTCACCACTTGCTTCTTGTATTTATGGAGCCAGTTTTTATTTCCTGGCATGTCAGCGAGTGTACGACGCTAGAATTATTGAAACAGTATGTGTCTTTGTAGTATCAGAATTTCTGATACTGTTTAGCGTAATGGGTAATAGAACGCTTAAAGGGCCCACCATCGTTGTTTCTGATAAGCGGTATCAGTTCTGCTTCAGACCCCATCCGATGGTGGGCTTGCCAAGACGACAGGTCGATCACTGGGCTGCCAGCGACACCAACTCGATCTGCGAGCCCCACGGCGTCAGGAAGTAGAACCACTGCACGCCATCGGGGTTGGTGATCGGCTCGTTCAGTACCTTCAGGCCCCTGGCCTTGATCACGGCGAGGCTGCGGGCCATGTCCTGGGTGCGCAGGGCGAAGTGAGTGGCGCCGATATCGTCTTCATGGGGTTGCACGTGGTTGATCTTCGGCCCCTTGTACTGGAACAGTTCCACCTTGGCGCCACCTTCCAGCTGCAGCATGACGAAGCGCTCCAGTTTGCTGGATGGATTCCAGCGGAACTGCTGCTTCCATTCGGCCGGAATGGCCCCCGGGCGGATGTCCGAGATGACCTTGGCGCCGACCAGGTCGGTGAAGAGTTTCACTGCCGAGTCGATGTCGGGCACGTTCATCCCGACGTGGTCGATGGCTGATACCTGCAGCGCCTCAGGGGCCTCAGCTGGTGTGGTGGGGGTAGCGGCCTGGGCAATCGAGGCTGTGGCGAGGGAGAGGCCCAGCAGGGCGAGTTTTGCGGTTTTCATGGTTTATTTCCTTTGAAAGTGGGCTGGCGAGGCCGCTGGAAGGCGGCCCGCGTTCAAGTCAGATCTGCGCCTGGCCGCCGTCGACGAACAGTTCGATACCGTTGACGAAGCTGGCATCGCTGGAGGCCAGGAACAGTGCGGCACTGGCGATCTCTTCCGGCTCACCCACGCGTCCTTGCGGGATCTGCGAGGCGAGGTAATCCAGCAGGCCCTGCTGCTGCGCCGCATCCGGGCCGGCCAGGTCGACCAAGCCGGGGGTGCGGGTGGCGCCCGGGCTGATGGTGTTGACGCGAACGTTGCGGTCCTTCAGGTCCAGGATCCAGTTGCGGGCGAAGGCACGCACGGCGGCCTTGGACGCGGCATACACGCTGAAGGCCGCAGTGCCGGAGCTGGCGGCGGTGGAGCCGGTGAGGATCACCGAGGCGTTGTTCGCCAGCAGTGGCAGGGCCTTTTGTACGGTGAACAGCACGCCCTTGACGTTACGGTCAAAGGTGTCGTCGTAGTGCTCTTCGGTGATCTGCCCCAGTGGCAGCATCGAACCGCCGCCGGCGTTGGCGAACAGTACGTCGATCTGGCCGCGCTCGGCCTGGATGCGCTGGTACAGGGCGTCGAGCTGGTCGAGGCGGGTGGAGTCGACCTGCACGCCGGTGGCGTTGCCGACCTGGGCCACGGCGGCGTCCAGTTCGGCCTGGCGGCGGCCGGTGATGTAGACGTGGGCGCCTTCCTGGGCGAAGCGTTTGGCGGTGGCCAGGCCGATGCCGGTGGTGCCGCCGGTGACAACTGCGATTTTGCCTTCAAGTTTGCCGATCATGATGTTTCTCCAAGTGGTTGTTTGCTGCGATGGGAGAAGCTTATCGACGGGCCTGATTTTTCAAAATAGAATTGTCTGAAACCTATCGTTGCAGAAATGAAATGAGCAAATTACCTGATTTCGAAGGCCTGGCGATGTTCGCCAAGGTCGCTGAGGAAGGCTCGTTCGCCGCCGCCGCCCGGGTCATGGGCGTATCGGTGCCGACGGTGTCGCGGGCCGTGGCGCGGCTGGAAGAACGGCTGGGTGGCCGGCTGTTCAACCGCACCTCGCGGCAGTTGTCGCTGACCGAGTTCGGCTTGAGCATGGCGGCCAAGGCCGGGGACATCTATCGCCAGGCCGAAGAGGTGGAAAGCGAGGCCCAGGAGTTGTCGGTGCAGCCCCGTGGACAGGTACGCCTGGCTATCCCGATGTCGTTCGGCCTGCGCTGGGTGGCGCCGCTGATGCCCGAATTGATTCGCCGTTACCCGGAACTGTCGATCGATCTGCATCTGTCCGATGCGTCGGTCGACCTGATTGCGGACGGCTTCGATGCGGCCTTGCGCATCGCCGCGTTGCCGGACTCTTCGCTGGTCGCCCGGCGGCTGTGCGCAGTGACCCAGTTCCTGGTGGCGTCGCCTGCCTATCTGGAGCAGCACGGCATACCGCAGCATCCGCGTGAGCTGGCCAATCGGCAGTGCCTCAGCTACGCCTACCGCGCGCGTACCCAGATCTGGCGGTTCACCCATGACAATGGCGCTGAAGAAGATGTCGTCCCCAACGGCCCGCTGCGGGTGACCAACTCCGACGCGATGATCCCGGTGCTGCTGGAAGGGCTGGCGATCGCCGAACTGCCGGAGTTCATTGCCAGCGAATACCTGGCCGACGGTCGACTGGTACGCCTGCTGCCGGACTGGAGCATGACCCGCGGTGGCCTGTACTTCGTCACGCCGTCAGCGCGCACACGGCCAGTGAAGATCCGGGCACTCTCGGATTTCTTTGCCGAACACCTCAGCGAACCTTCCTGGCGCTGGCCAAGGTAGGGCAGGGTGACCGTGCACCCAATCATTTCATAAATGAAATGGTAGCTTTCTATCTTTGATATTTTGGATTTGTGGGTCCTTGGTTAAAGTTCATTCCGTCGCCGCCAGTCACTGGCCGCAAACGAATCGATCACCCAAGGACACCTCCCATGAAAACTGCCGTGCAACTGCTCCAGATGTACCTGGACTCCATTCAGAATCCCCGTGCCGCCGCCGCACTGTTCGCCCAGGACGGCGCCCTGGAAATTCCCTACCTGCAATCGCTGGGCATCACCAGCCGCGTCGAGGGCCCGGAACAGATCGAGGCGTTCATCGCCTCGCTGCTGAACAAGGTGCCGGACTTCAAGTTCCGCCGTGTCCGCTTCCTGATCGACACCCCCGAGCAAGCGTTCGCCGAGTACGACGTGGAAGCCCTGGTGCCGGCCACCGGGCGTATCTACCGCCAGTCCTACGCCGGCCGCCTGGTCGCCCGTGACGGCAAGATCCAGCTGCTGCGCGAGTCGATGGACACCGTTGCCGCCGCTACGGCCTTCGCACCCAGCGACGCGGCCTGATCACCTTTTCGAGACCTGGAGAATGACCATGCAAACCTTTCAGAAAGACGCTGCATCCGACCACGACAAGACCCTGCCGACCCAGATCCTGGTCAGCGCCTACTACCGGGTACACCCCGATGACCGGCAGACCTTCATCGATGCGGTGATTCCGGAAATGCTCGCGGCCCAGAAGCTGCCCGGCTGCATCTACTACGCCTTTGCCCAGGACCTGAGCAACCCGAACACCTTCCACCTGACCGAAGGCTGGGCCGACGAGGCCGCCTATGAGCGGCATGAGCACTCGGAAACCTTCCTGCACGCGCTCGCCACGGTCGTCAGGGAAGTGCGGATCCTCGACCGCGAGGGCATTCGCTACGACGTTGCCAAGCAGCACATCGACGACCCGCGTGGCAAGGTCGCGCAATAATCACGTTCCCCTTCGGACCCGCTGCGGCTGCACCGGCAGGATCATCTGGATCCCGCCGGCGCGGCCTTAGTTTTTTCCTGTTCAAGGTACAGGAAAATGCTGGTTTCGCAGCGCCTGGGGGCCAACCAGAATGCACTCCACCGCCGCAAGCCCGTCAGGTGACGGCACCGGCCAAACAACAACAGACCGCCTCGACGGTCGCTTGGAGTGCGTATGAACGACCTCAACTATTGGCAACAGCGGGCCGCCGGCCTGAGCTTTCGTGACAAGGCACTGATCGATGGCCGCCAGGTCAGCGCGGCCGGCCAGGCCACGTTCGATGCCATCAACCCGGCCACCCGGCAGTTGCTCGCCCGTGTGGCCTCCTGTGGCCAGGCCGAGGTCGATCTGGCGGTCGGCAGTGCCCGTCGTGCCTTCGAGCAGGGCCCCTGGGCCCGCATGGCACCGGGTGAGCGAAAGAAGGTGCTGCTGCGCCTGGCCGAACGGATCATGGCCCACCGCGAAGAGCTGGCACTGCTCGATTCGCTGAACATGGGCAAGCCGGTCATGGATGCCTACAACATCGACGTACCGGGCTCGGCGCACGTCTTCGCCTGGTATGGCGAGGCGCTCGACAAGCTGTATGACCAGGTCGCGCCGACCGCGCCCAACGTGCTGGCGACCATCACCCGCGAGGCCCTGGGCGTGGTGGCGGCGGTGGTGCCGTGGAACTTCCCGCTCGACATGGCCGCCTGGAAACTGGCCCCGGCGCTGGCGGCCGGTAACAGCGTGGTGCTCAAGCCGGCCGAGCAATCGCCGTTTTCCGCCCTGCGCCTGGCCGAGTTGGCCCTGGAGGCCGGGCTGCCGGAAGGCGTGCTCAACGTGGTCCCGGGCCTGGGCGAGAACGCCGGGCGGGCACTGGGCCTGCACCCGGACGTGGACTGCCTGGTGTTCACCGGCTCGACCCAGGTCGGCAAGTACTTCATGCAGTATTCCGCGCAGTCGAACCTCAAGCAGGTGTGGCTGGAGTGCGGTGGCAAGAGCGCCAACCTGGTGTTCGACGACTGCCAGGACCTGGACCTGGCGGCGGAGAAGGCCGCGTTCGGGATCTTCTTCAACCAGGGCGAGGTGTGTTCGGCCAACTCGCGCCTGTACGTGCAGCGCTCGATTCACGACGAGTTCGTCGAGCGCCTGCAGGCCAAGGCCCGCCAGTGGTTGCCCGGCAATCCCCTGGACCCGGCCAGCCGTGCCGGGGCCATCGTCGACGGCGAGCAGAGTGCGCGCATTGTCCAGGCCATCGACCAGGCACGGGAGGAGGGCGCACGACTGGTGTGTGGCGGCCGGCGCCTGACCTTTGGCGGTTCGGACAACTTCATCGAGCCGACCGTCTTCACGAACGTCGACAGCCGCATGAGCCTGGCGCGCGAGGAGATCTTCGGTCCGGTGCTGGCGGTCAGTGCGTTCGATACCGAGGAACAGGCCGTGAGCCTGGCCAACGACAGCCTCTACGCCCTGGCGGCCTCGGTCTGGAGTGATGACCTCAACCGTGCCCACCGTGTCGCGCGGGCACTCAAGGCCGGTACGGTGTCGGTCAATACGGTCGATGCGCTGGATGTCACCGTGCCGTTCGGTGGCGGCAAGCAATCGGGCTTTGGCCGCGACCTGTCGCTGCATTCGTTCGACAAGTACACCCAGCTCAAGACCACCTGGTTCCAGCTGCGCGGCTGACAGACCAATCGGGGCGCGGCGAGGTGTCGCCGTCGCCCCGGTCGTCATGCTGTCTTCGCATGGTTCGGGAGAGAGGCCGCCATGCACTTTCTCTGCCGCCAATGAACTTTCGTGACTGACCTTTATATTTTTCCTATATCCCCTCCATATATTTGATGCTTTCGTCCAAGGCACGCCTGGGTGAGTATTAACGGCAACACAGCGACAACTTGCCGCCGGCTCTTTCGAAGCGGGCGCGATGCAATCCTTTTTTGGCCCATGGCCGGTACTGCCAGATAAATAACAAACAACCCAACAGGCAGCGGGAGTGCGTTCCATCATGTCAATGACCTTGCATAAAGTTTCCTTTCATAAAACCCTTCTGGCCACGGCGCTGGTCGTGGGCACGGCCGGTGTTGCCGAGGCGGGCACGCTGTCCATCGGCCACACCACCTGGGTCGGCTATGGCACGTTGTACCTGGCCCGGGACCTGGGCTACTTCAAGGAGCAGGGACTGGACGTCAACTTGACCACCATGGAAGAAGCGTCGATGTACATGGCCGCCCAGGCCTCGGGCAAGCTGTCGGGCTCGGCCTCGACCATCGATGAAGTCCTCAAGTACCGCAGCAAGGACTTCTGTTTCCGCGCGGTCGCCGCCCTCGATGAAAGCCACGGCGGCGACGGCGTGCTGGTGGGCAAGGACGTTGCCAGCCTCAAGGAACTCAAGGGCAAGTCGGTGGCCGTGAACGAAGGTTCGGTGTCACAGTTCTGGCTGTCGTACCTGCTCAAGCAGAACGGCATGAGCATGGCGGACCTCGATGTGCAGAACATGACTGCCGACGATGCCGCCACGGCCTTCATCGCCGGCCGCGTTCCGGCGGCGGTGACCTGGGAGCCGCACCTGTCGCTGGTACGCGAGAAGGGCCAGGGCAAGGTCCTGGTCGACAGCAGCGCCACGCCAGGCGTGATCGTCGACGTGGTTGCGCTGTCCTGCGATGTGATCGACCGGCAGCCCGATGACGTGAAGGCACTGGTCAAGGGCTTGTACAAGGCCGTGCAGTACACCCATGACCATCCGGAAGAGGCCTACAAGATCATGGCCAAGGGTGTCGGTGGCTACCTGGCCGATCCCAAGGAGCTGGCCGCGGCCGCCAAGGGCGTGCGCTTCTATGACCAGGCCATGAGCGAGGCACTGCTCGGCACGCCCGGCAAGCAGGGTGACATCGCCGGCATCATCCGCCTGGCCGACGACACCTGGAGCAGCCTGCAGAACAAGACCCTGGACGTTTCCTACGGCGACCTGGTCGACACCCGTTTCGTGAAGCAATAAGGCGGAGGCTCCCGATGATCGATCGTCAATCATGGGTCAGCCGCTGCCTGACCCCGAAAGTCGAGCTGCCGACGGCCCTGGTGTTCAGCACCAGTGCGCTGGGTTGGCTGCTGGTGTTCGGCCTGTGGGCCGGGCTGTCCTACGGCGGCGTGGTACCGTCGATGTTCCTGCCCACGCCGGGGGCGGTGGTCGAGGCGGGCCTGCGCCTGGCCGGCGATGGCACCCTGGGCAAGCACGTGCTGGCCAGCGTCGAGGTGGTGCTGATCGGCTTTGCCGTGTCCTCGCTGGTCGCCGTGCCGCTGGGGCTGCTGATGGGCAGTTTCCGGGTGGTGCAGGCGTTCCTCGAGCCGCTGGTGAACTTCATCCGCTACCTGCCGGTGACTTCGTTCGTGCCGCTGTTCATCCTCTGGATCGGCATCGGCCTGGAGCAGCGGGTCGCGGTGATCATCTTCGGCACCTTCTTCCAGCAACTGGTGATGGTCGCCGACGTGTCCAAGGGCGTTTCCAAGGACCTGATCAATGCCTCCTACACCCTCGGTTCCTCGCGTCGTGACGTGATCCTGCACGTGCTCGGCCCGGCGTCCTTGCCGGGTGTGCTCGATACCCTGCGGGTCACCATGGGCTGGGCCTGGACCTACCTGGTCGTTGCCGAACTGGTCGCGGCGTCCAGCGGCCTCGGCTACATCAGCCTCAAGGCCATGCGCGGCTTCCAGGTCGACGTGATTTTCCTCGCTATCGCGGTTATCGGCCTGCTGGGCCTGCTGACCGATCAACTGTTTCGCGTGCTTCGGCTCAAGGTGGTGTCATGGGCGCAGTAACTGCAGTGCAAATGCCGGTCAATCCGGTCAGAAAACCAGAAACGACGCAGCCTCGGCTACAGGTGGATCAGGTCTGCCTGCGCTATCGCAGCTCCGACGGCAACACCTTCACGGCGCTGGAAAACGTCTCGCTCAATGTGCCGGATCAACAATTCGCCGTGCTGGTGGGGCCGTCCGGCTGTGGCAAGTCGAGCCTGTTGTACCTGACGGCGGGGCTGGCCGAACCGACTTCCGGCAACATCCACGTCGGCGGGCAACGAGTGCGGGGCCCGGGCGCGGACCGCGGCATGGTGTTCCAGAGCTATACGCTGTTTCCCTGGCTCAGTGTGCGCGACAACATCGCCTTCGGTCTCAAGCGCAAGGGCATGGGCGCCCGGGAGCGCAAGGAGATCGTCGACTACTACCTCGACGAAGTTGGCCTGACGGCCTTCGCCGAGCGTTATCCCAAGCAGCTCTCCGGCGGCATGATGCAACGGGTGGCGATTGCCCGGGCGCTGGCCAACGACCCGCAGATCCTGCTGATGGACGAGCCTTTCGGCGCCCTCGACAGCCAGACCCGCATGCAGATGCAGCAGCTGTTGCTGCGGGTCTGGGAGCACAGCAAGAAGACCGTGGTGTTCGTCACCCACGACATCGACGAGGCCATTCTGCTCGGCGACCGGGTCTACGTGATGGGCGCCCGACCGGGGCGGATCAAGCGCGAACTCGATGTGCCCATGCCGCGTCCGCGTGACATGGACATGGTGATGGAACGCGAATTCATCGAGATGAAGCGCGACATCCTCGGCCTGCTTCACGACGACTTGCAAGTTGCTCATTGATGTTGAACTTCCAAGCCTGTTTTCAGGTTTGGAAGTTGTTCTATCCGAAGTTGAAACAGCCTGTCTGGCGATATCAGATAATTATGGTCAGGCACAAGCTTAATAATAATTTACCGATGACCAGGCGCTACTTAATCTGCTGCAACGGGCTAACAACTACTGTTCATTCAAATACACCAAAGCCCTGGTGAAGGATATAACTCATGTCATTGGATAACATCGAAATCGATACCCTCGTGGTCGGCGCTGGCCAGGCCGGCGTAGCCATGAGCGAGCACTTGAGCGAGCAAGGCGTACCGCACCTGGTGCTGGAGCGCAATCGCATCGCCGAAGCCTGGCGCACCGGCCGCTGGGATTCGCTGGTTGCCAACGGCCCGGCCTGGCATGACCGCTTCCCGGGGCTGCAATTCGACATCGACCCCGACGGCTTCGCCGGCAAGGAGCAGGTGGCCGCGTATTTCGAGGCCTACGCGAAAAAGATCAACGCGCCGATCCATACCGGCGTCACCGTCAAGCGGGTGACCCGCAACGCCGATTGCCCGGGCTTCACCGTGGAAACCTCCGAAGGCACCCTTCGTGCGCAGCGTGTGGTGGCGGCCACCGGTCCGTTCCAGAAACCAGTGATCCCGGCCATCGCGCCCAAGGACGAGCGTCTTTACCAGATCCACTCGGCGCAGTACTTCAACCCGCAGCAACTGCCTGAAGGCGCGGTGCTGGTGGTGGGGGCCGGTTCGTCGGGCGTACAGATCGCCGAAGAACTGCTGCGCGCCGGCAAGCAGGTCTACCTCTCCGTCGGCCCGCATGATCGTCCGCCGCGTGCCTACCGCAACCGCGACTTCTGCTGGTGGCTGGGCGTGCTCGGCCTGTGGGACACCGAGACCATGCAGGCGGGTCGCGAACACGTGACCATCGCCGTGAGCGGCGCCCGTGGCGGTCATACCGTGGATTTCCGTCGCCTGGCCCAGGCCGGCATGACCCTGGTCGGGCTGACCGAGTCCTTCAACGAGAACACCGTGGTGTTCAAGCAGGACCTGGTCGAGAACCTCGCCAATGGCGATGAAAACTACCTTTCCCTGCTCGACGCTGCCGATGCCTACATCGAGCGCAACGGCCTGGACCTGCCGCTGGAGCCGAGTGCCCGTGAGCGCGTCGCCGACTCGCCGTGCATCAGCCAGCCGCTGCGTGAGCTGAACCTGGCCGAAGCCGGCGTCAACTCGATCATCTGGGCCACCGGCTACGCGGTGGACTACAACTGGCTGCAGGTCGATGCCTTCGACGCCAAGGGCAAGCCCCAGCACCAGCGCGGCGTCGGCAAGGAACCGGGCATCTATTTCGTTGGCCTGCCATGGCTATCGCGTCGTGGTTCGGCGTTCATCTGGGGTGTGTGGCACGACGCCCGGCACGTGGCCTGCCACATCGCCACCCAGCGCGGCTACCAGCACTACGAGGATGCGGGCCAGCGCCGGGCCGCCAGCGTCAGGCCGCTCGCCAGCGCCCCGGCCGCGAAGGTCGCCACCGCCTGATCATTCTCCCCAAGAGGGCGCGGTTGCAGTCCGCGCCCCGCATTCAAGGAAACCTCGCCATGGCTACACCGACCCACACCCGTATCCGCATGTTCAACACCAAGGAAACCTACCCCAACCAGACCCTGGACAACGACCTGTGCCAGGCCGTGCGCGCTGGCAACACCGTGTATGTGCGCGGCCAGGTCGGCACCGACTTCGCCGGCAACCTGGTGGGCCTGGGCGATCCGGCCGCGCAGGCCGAGCAGGCGATGAAGAACGTCAAGCAACTGCTGGAAGAGGCCGGCAGCGACCTGTCGCATATCGTCAAGACCACCACCTACATCATCGACCCGCGCTACCGCGAGCCGGTCTATCGCGAGGTCGGCAAGTGGCTCAAGGGTGTGTTTCCGATCTCCACCGGGCTGGTGGTCTCGGGCCTGGCCCAGCCGCAATGGCTGATGGAAATCGACGTGATCGCCGTTATTCCGGACTGACAGGAGCCTTGCCATGACCTTTTCCATCGTCGCCCGCTGCGAAAGCACCGGCCAGTTCGGCATCGCCATCAGTTCGTCGAGCATTGCCGTGGGCGCGCGTTGTCCCTGGCTGCGCCCCGGCGTGGGCGCGGTGGCCTCGCAGAACATCACCTTGCCGGCGCTGGGGCCGGAAACCCTGGACGAACTCGAGCAGGGGCTTTCTCCTGCCCAGGCGCTGGACCGGGTGCTGACGCGCAACGGCTACAGCCAGTACCGGCAGATCACCGTCATCGACCACCTGGGCCGCACCGCGCACTTCAGCGGCAGTGAAACCCTCGGCGTGAACAACGCCGTGAGCGGCGAACAGTGCGTGGCCGCCGGCAACATGCTGGCCAGCCCGACGGTGATCGAGGCGATGGTCCGCGCTTTCGAACAGGCCGAGGGGCAGTTGGCCGATCGCCTGCTGGCGGCCATGCAGGCCGGGGTGGGTGAGGGCGGTGAAGCAGGTCCGGTGCATTCGGCGGCGCTGGTGGTGGTGGGCGAGCTGCTCTGGCCGATCGTCAACCTGCGGGTCGATTGGGCCGATCAGGACCCGATCGGTGAGCTGGGCCAGCTGTGGCAAGCCTATCGCCCGCAGATGCAGGACTACATCGACCGCGCCCTGGAGCCTTCGCGGGCGCCCGGCTATGGCGTGCCGGGGGATGACCGATGAGCACCAGCCGCGAGCTGCTGGCGCGGCTGGTGGCTTTCGACACCACCAGCCGCGAATCGAACCTTGAGTTGATCGGGTTCGTGCGCGACTACCTGGCCGACCTGGGCGTGCCTTGCGAGCTGATTCACAACCCCGAGCGCAGCAAGGCCAATCTGTTCGCGACCATCGGCCCGGCGGATGTTCCGGGCATCGTGCTGTCCGGGCACACCGACGTGGTGCCGGCCGACGGCCAGGCCTGGACCTGCCCGCCGTTCGAGCTGACCGAGCGCAACGGCAATCTGTACGGGCGTGGTACCGCCGACATGAAGGGCTACATCGCCTGTGTCCTGGCCCTGGTGCCGGCGCTGGTCGACAGCCATCTGCGCCTGCCGGTGCATATCGCCTTGTCCTATGACGAGGAGGTCGGTTGCCTGGGTGTGCGTTCGCTGCTCGAGGTGTTGCGTGAGCGGCCGGTCAAGCCACTGCTGTGCGTGATCGGCGAGCCGACGCAGCTCAAGCCGGTGCTCGGGCACAAGGGCAAGCTGGCGATGCGCTGCGATGTGCACGGTGCGGCCTGTCATTCGGCCTATGCGCCGCAGGGGGTCAATGCCATCGAGTACGCCGCGCGGCTGATCGCCGAACTCGGTCGCCTGGGCCAAGCACTCAGGGCGCCCGGGCAGCATGACGAGCGCTTCGACCCGCCGTTTTCCACGGTGCAGACCGGGGTGATCGAGGGCGGCAAGGCGTTGAACATCGTGCCGGAGGCTTGCCGGTTCGATTTCGAGGTGCGGGCCTTGCCGCACATGGACCCCTGGCAGGTCGCCGAGCGACTGCAGCAGTACGCTGCCGACACCCTGTTGCCGGCGATGCGCGCGGTCAGCGCCCAGAGCGACATCCGTTTCAGCGAGCTGTCGAGCTATCCGGGCCTGGCGACTTCGGTACAGAGCCAGGCGGCCCGTTGGGTGGCGCAGTTCTGTGGTTCGCGTGAGTTCGGGACGGTGGCGTTCGGGACTGAAGGCGGGCTGTTCGACCAGGCGGGTATCCCGACCGTGGTGTGCGGGCCGGGCAGCATGGACCAGGGACACAAGCCCGACGAGTTCGTCAGCCTGGCGCAGTTGCAGGCCTGTGACGAGATGCTGGAACGGGTGTTGGCGTTCGTTCGCCAGGGCCAGTGACCTTTCCTCGCGAGGTTGCGTGCGCAACCTCGCTATCTTTCTGGCGCTCAGTGTTGCAGGCGCGCCAACTCCTCGATGCAGTACTCCACGAACAGCTGTGCCGGCTTGGTCAGTTGCGAGCGGCGCAGCCAGGCGGCGGACAGCCCCGACCCGGTGACGGTTTCGGCCAGCGGCACGCAGGCCAGCTGCTTGCCGTCATAGGTGTAGTTGGAGAACGGCTTGGTCACCAGGATCGAGAAGCCGAAGCCCTGGGCGACCATGCCGCGGACCATCTCGATCGACGGCGAGCTGAAGGTGATGTGGGGTGTCAGGCCGCGCTCGGTGAAGATGCTCACGAAGTAGGTCCGGCTGGGCAGGGTGCCGAGCAGGATCATCGGTTCGAGCACCAGATCGTGCAGCGACACCTTGGCTTGCCGGGCGAAGCGGTGGTCGGCGGGCAGCAGCGCGTAGGGTTGTTGTGGCGGCATCAGTGGTGCCGTCTCGATGGTGTGGTCCAGGTCGTGCTCGAACAGCATCGCCAGGTCGATGCTGCCGCTGGTGAGCGCCTGTATCAGTTCCTGTTGCTCGCCATCGCGAATGCGGATCTCTACCCCCGGCCAGCGCTCGCGAAAACCGGCGATCAATCGCGGCAGGTACAGCGGCGCCACGGTCTCGTAACAGCCGATGTCGATCTGCCCGGCGACCACATCGTTATCGGCCAGTGCGTTCTGCTCGAACTCGTGCGCCATGCGCAGCAGTTCCTGGGCCTTGCGGTAGAAACGGTTGCCGGCCGGAGTCAGCGACATGCCGTTGGCGTGCTGGCGGATGAACAGCTGGACGTTGAAGCTGTCCTCGAGCTGGCGGATGGCGGTGGAGACCGAAGGCTGCGCGATATAGAGCTTGCGCGAGGCCTCGGCGACGCTGCCGCATTCGACGACGGCGGTGAAGTACTTCAACTGGCGAAGGTTATAGGCAGCCACGGAATCCTCTCATCAGATACGTTTCGCCCACCTTGAGGCGTCTTGAACCCCGTTGGCGGACGTGGGGGCAGCGTTTCATTATCCTGGCATGCCGGTGCCGTGGGGTATCAGCTTTTTTATGCTCAGACACCTCATGAAATCCTATGCAAGCGCCCTGCCGTGGTGCACAACCATGAGCCTCACGAGAAGCGCCAACGGTCGCCGCAGGCGGCTTCGCGACGCTCACCCTAAAGGGTGATAGGCCGCTTGCCCGACTGATGAGAAGATTCTCCGTGCCGGAAATCTCCACCTTCGCCGGCAGGTAATGAACGGTAAAAGGCCGCCTCGATGGCAAGCAATCGACTGACCACCCAAGACTGGTATCGCCACCTGGCCAACGTCACCTGCGTGATCGGCCAGCCCGGTTTCGTCGATGCCCTGTTTGCGGCGCTGTGCTACCTGGCCCCGAGCCAGGGCACCATGGTCTATCTGTTTCCGCGCCAGGGCCTGCCGTCGGCATTGGCCGAGACCCAGGACGACGGACCCTGGCTGCCGCAGGGCAGCATCCGCGAATACATCGACGGTCACTGCCTGCTGTGTCCGTTCTACCGGGCGGCAATGGAGGGCGCGAGCGCCGGCTGCTACCAACTGGCCGACGTGGCCCCGGACCATTTCAAGCGCAGCGAGTACTACCTGAGCTTCTACCAGCACTCGCACCTGGAGGACGAGGTGAACTACCTGGTGCCGCTGGGCACGGAGCTGGTGATCGCGGTCGAACTGGCCACCACCGGCACCTACAGCGCCAGCCAGGTGCGCGACCTCAAGTGCGTGACCCCGTGGGTACTGGCGGTGGTGAGCCAGCACTGGCGATATCTGGAGAGCCAGGTGCTGGGCGGGCGCTTCGAAAGTGCGATCGAACGGCAGGTCAGCAGTGCCCTGAGCAACTTTGGCGCCTCGGTGCTGACCGAGCGCGAGTGCGGCATCGTGCAGCTGTTGCTGCGCGGTTATTCGAGCAAGTCCCTGGCCGAGCGCCTGGGCGTGTCCGAAGACACCATCAAGAGTCACCGCAAGAACATCTACGTGAAACTGGACATTTCCTCGCAGTCGGAACTGTTCTCGCTGTTCATCAATTCCCTGGCCCTGGCCCGGGACGGCCTGGGCAAGGACCCGCTGGCGTACTACCTCGACCACCGACACTGATTGATATCCCGCTGCAACGCTGGCCTGGTCCCGAATCAAGCGCGGACCGGGCCATACGGCAGGCTGCTGCCTGGAAAAAGACAACAACACGATAGGAATCATGACCATGAACGCCCCCGTTACCCCACAACGCACCACCCGTGACTACCAGGCGGCCGACGCCGCCCACCACATTCACGCCTTCCTCGACCAGAAGGCCCTCAATGCCGAAGGCCCGCGGGTGATGGTGCGTGGCGAAGGCCTGCACCTGTGGGACAACGACGGCAAGCGTTACCTGGACGGCATGTCCGGCCTGTGGTGCACCCAGCTGGGTTATGGCCGCAGGGACCTGACGGCCGCCGCCGCGACGCAGATGGACCAGTTGGCGTACTACAACATGTTCTTCCACACCACCCACCCGGCGGTGGTCGAGCTTTCCGAGCTGCTGTTCAGCCTGCTGCCCGCTCACTACAGCCACGCCATCTACACCAACTCCGGCTCCGAGGCCAACGAGGTGCTGATCCGTACCGTGCGCCGTTATTGGCAGGTGGTGGGCAAGCCGCAGAAGAAGATCATGATCGGTCGCTGGAACGGCTACCACGGCTCGACCCTGGCGGCCACCGCCCTGGGCGGGATGAAGTTCATGCACGAAATGGGCGGGCTGATCCCGGATGTCGCACACATCGACGAGCCGTACTGGTACGCCCAGGGCGGCGAACTGACCCCGGCCGAGTTCGGCCGTCGTTGTGCGCTGCAGCTGGAAGATAAGATTCTCGAACTGGGCGCCGAGAACGTCGCCGGCTTCATCGCCGAGCCGTTCCAGGGCGCGGGCGGCATGATCTTCCCGCCAGAGAGCTACTGGCCGGAGATCCAGCGCATCTGCCGTCAGTACGACGTGCTGCTGTGCGCCGACGAAGTGATCGGCGGGTTTGGCCGAACCGGTGAGTGGTTCGCGCACGAGTACTTCGGCTTTCAGCCGGACACCCTGTCGATCGCCAAGGGCCTGACCTCCGGCTACATCCCGATGGGTGGCCTGGTGCTGAGCAAGCGTATCGCCGAGGCGCTGGTGGAGCAGGGCGGGGTGTTCGCCCACGGCCTGACCTATTCCGGCCACCCGGTGGCCGCCGCCGTGGCGATCGCCAACCTCAGGGCGCTGCGCGACGAAGGCATCGTCAAGCGCGTGAAGGACGACACCGGCCCGTACCTGCAGCGCTGCCTGCGCGAGGTGTTCGAGCAGCACCCGCTGATCGGTGAAGTGCAGGGCGCCGGCCTGGTGGCGGCGTTGCAGTTCGCCGAAGACAAGGGCACCCGCAAGCGGTTCGCCAACGAGAACGATATTGCCTGGCGCTGCCGGACCATCGGTTTCGAAGAGGGCCTGATCATTCGTTCGACCCTGGGACGGATGATCATGGCGCCGGCACTGGTGGCCGGACGTAGCGAGATCGACGAACTGGTCGAAAAGACCCGTATCGCCGTCGACCGCACGGCGCAGGAGCTGGGGCGCCTGTGAATCGGCTGGCACGCCGCCGCAACCCTGCTGCGGCGAGCAGGCTAGCGCTGGGTGAAGGCCAGCTTTGCGGCCAGCACAGCGAAGGCGGCGGCAACGCTGCGTCGCATCCCATTCTGGACGGCGCTGCTGGAGATGACAGGCTGGCGTACTGACGCCGCCAAGGCACCATAGGCGGCAAACACCACGAACTTCAGCCCAATGAACACCAGGCTCAGCTCCAGCATCTGCTGGACTGGGCCTGTTTCGCTTGGGCTAGTGCCGGCCGGGTGAACTCCGAATCGCCGGCCGAGCCCTCCGTCAGATCCCGTATCGTCTCGGCCAGCGTCGTCGGCTCGAAGCACAGCATCCGCCAGCGCTTCATGCTGAATCGTTCGTTTGCCAGAGTCCCAGGGTACCCCGATTGACACCGCATTGTGCAACATCTGCTGTTTCATGACCGTCAGGCGGGCGGTATCTATAGATAGACTCAATAGTCAAAGGGCTATAGAGGTTACCTATGATCGGACTATTGAATTTCAATTTTGAGTTTGAATAGCGCATCATTAGACTCGCCCCGGGCCCATGGAGACGGCCCCGTGCCTGCTTGGTCAGGGTTTTGTCGTTGGCACCTGGAAGGTATCGCGTGCGCAACTCCCTAAGCGTCGGCCCGATTGACAGCGCCGTCGCCGATTTGCCCAAATAGGCGGCGACAATCCTCGGGCATTGTCGCACCGGTTCACCCGAACCGGCTGCGCGATGATCGAAACTGCCGGCATGTAGCGCCCAAAAAAATAATGGTGTGGCGGGAATACTCTCAAGCTTCTGATGTCCATCGGTTTTCCGTACGTGGGGGTAGGGAAGGCATGACGCTTTGTATTCCTCGATACCAAGACAAGTGATCATCATCGTGAGGGAGCAAGATGACTGGGGGCTTTTTCGATAGTGATACCACGCAGCGGGAACACGAGGTTCTCGACAACGTGGGAGCCTTGCAAGCGTTTGTCAGAAAGGCCGCGCCACTGAAGATCGATATGGTCCTCGAGGGAGAAACCGGTACTGGTAAAGACACCCTGGCCCGCCGTATCCATGAATTGTCCGGCCGTGACGGGCAACTGGTGGCACTCAATTGCGCGGCGGTTCCGGAGCAACTGGCCGAGAGCGAGCTGTTCGGGGTCATGGCCGGAGCCTATACCGGTGCGTCGAAGTCTCGCGCCGGCTACATCGAGGCCTCCAACGGCGGTACGCTGTATCTGGACGAGATCGACAGCATGCCGCTGCTGCTCCAGGCCAAGCTGCTGCGGGTCCTGGAAATGCGGGGTATCGAACGCCTGGGCTCGACACGCTTCGTGCCGCTGGACCTGCGGGTGATCGTCGCCACCCAGACTCCGCTGGAAAAGCTGGTGGAGGAAGGCAAGTTTCGTCGTGACCTGTTTTTTCGCCTGAATGTGATCAAGATCCAGTTGCCGACCCTGCGTTCCGGCCTGCAGCACATCCAGCCGTTGTTCCGGCGGTTTGTCCGCGAGGCGGCCGAGCGTCATCACCAACCGATCCCCGAACCTGACCCGCACCTGCTCAAGAGCCTGCTCAGCCATCGCTGGCCCGGCAATATCCGTGAGCTCAAGTGCGCCGCCGAACGTTTCGTGCTGGGCATGCCGCCACTGCAGAGCATCGACCCGTTCGCTTCCTGCCGGGCGCAGGCGCCGCTCAAGAGCCACCTGCGCCTGTTCGAGAAGACCCTGATCCTCGATTGCCTGGAGCGCCACGCCAAGTGCATCGACGCGGTGGTCAGCGAGCTGGGCATTCCCCGGCGCACGCTCTATCACCGCATGAAAACGCTGAGTATCGACTCCCCCGAGCTCTGATCACGCTTGCCTGCAATCGCGCCGAGCAGGTCACTGCAGCGCAATTTGCTCCGCTCATGGAACCGCCGCCGGTAATCGACCACTCATTGTTCGAACACCATTTGGGTGCTCAAACAACCTTCGATTACTAGGAGTAACAACTATGGCCGGTACCGCATCCCTTGGCGCTTCGATGGCTGCCATGCAGCAAATGGACTCCACCGCAGCTGCCACCACCACCATGAACGCCCAGGCCCAGTCCAACAAGATGATGACCGATACCGTCAACGGTATCGCCAGCGCCTACCAGGACTCTGCCACCAAGGCGCAGAACGCCGCGCAGCAAACCGGCAAGGCGATCAACTACTAAGTGGTCGTGGGCCCTCTTGACCGTGGTCGAGAGGGCCATGACTCGTGCAGTCAAGCAGGAGCCTATCTATGTTTTCCACTTCGATTAGCCTGCCGCAAACCGGCTCGTTCCAGGGCGGTTTCAGCGCCGCCGGCCTGGGCGGTGCGCAGGGCAGTTCCGACGACACCGCTGGCCAGATCGCATCGCTGCTCAGCGACGCACTGTTCGAAAAGTCCGGTAGCGGCGCCAACATCCGTGATGCGAAGAACCCGCTGCTGGGGATGATCGCCGACCACATGGACAAGAACATCGGCGAATTCGGCAAGCCCGATGACGCCAATGGCAAGGTGCGCACCTGGCGCGACGAGCTGGGCGAGGACAACTACCTCGACAAGGACGAAAAGGCCGCGTTCACCAAGGGCCTGGAAAGCCTGATCAAGGACATTCTCGGCGGTGGCAGCCAGCAGGCTGGCAGCCCGTTCGGTGGTGCGGCCAACAGCGGCTGGAATCCATCGAGCACTGGCACCGGCCACGGCGGTGGCATCCAGGAACTGTTGTCGTCACTGCTGGGCAACCTGGGCGAGGAGAAGCTCGACAACCTGCTCAAGCCCACCGGCAACCCGATTCGCGATGCCCGTGGCGAGATGGCCTTCTCCAACGATGACAAGGACGTGCTCAAGGAAGTCGCGCGCTTCATGGACATGCACCCGGAAGAGTTCGGCAAGCCCGATGGCAAGTCCAAGGACTGGATGGGCGAGCTGTCCGAGGGCGACCTGTACATGTCGCGCAACGAGAGCAAGCAGTTCCAGAAGGCCATCGACCTGATCAAGGGCGAGGTCAAGGGCAGCGCTCAGGGCAACTCGCTGGGTGGACTGTTCCCCAATGCCGAGCAGAACTTCCAGAACGGCGGCGCGGGCAACACGCTCAAGACCGACGCGAGCATTGCCGCTGGCAACGTGCTGTCGGTGGTGATGCAGCAAAGCGCCACCAGCTATCGCGGCTGAATGTAAACCTTCGTCCTGGCAGGAGAGCTTGAATGGCGATTACAGGGGTAACAGCTGGACACCCGGCGGTATCCGGGGGCGAGGCGCTGCCGGTCAGGCCGCCTGCCGAGGCGGACATTGCCTGGTTCAACCTGCAGATGCAGCAGGTGGCGGCGCGTGGAGCGCCGAGTGAACCCACCGCATCACCGATTTCCCAGGCCGGTACGGCGCTGCAGAAGGGCGCCGACCGGGCTGACCGCGACCTGCAGCGGGCGGCGCGATCCACCGATCCGCAGCAGGCGTTGCAGGCCAACCGCTCGCTGTCATCGTTCTACCTGCAGAGCCTGCTCAGCGCCAAGCTGGTGAGCAAGGCGGCGCAGAGCGTGGAAAAACTCACCAGTCTTCAATAAGGCACAACCATGCATCCCAAGGTGCTCGGGCCGCTGCTGGCGGCCTTGATGATCCTGCTGCTGGCGGGCTGTGGCGAACGCATGGAACTGCATCGCGACTTGTCCGAACAGGACGCCAACGAGGTGGTGGCGGAACTGGCCGGCAAGCATATCGAGGCGCAGAAGCGCCTGGACAAGAACGGCGTTGCCGTGCTGGTGGCGACCCGTGATATCTCCCGCGCCGTGCGGGTGCTCGATGCCGCGGGGCTGCCACATCGTTCGCGTTCGAGCCTGGGCGAGGTGTTTCGCAAGGAAGGGGTGATTTCCTCGCCCCTGGAGGAACGCGCCCGCTACCTCTACGCCTTGTCGCAGGAACTGGAACAGACCCTGTCGCAGATCGACGGCGTGGTGGTGGCGCGGGTGCATGTGGTCCTGCCCGAGCGCATCGCGCCGGGTGAGCCGGTGCAGCCGGCGTCCGCCGCGGTGTTCATCAAGCACCGCCCCGAGCTCGATCCGGACAGCGTGCTGCCACGGATCCGGCGCATGGTCGCCAGCAGTATCCCGGGCATCGGCGGTGCCGATGACAAGAAACTCGCTGTGGTCTTCGTGCCGGCCCAGGGCTACCGCGAAACGGTGGAAATGGTCGAGATCGGCCCCTTCAGCCTGACCCGCGAGCGCTGGCAGTTCTGGCAGTGGCTGCTGGGATTGTGCGCCGTGGCTCTGGTGCTGCTGCTCGGTGGCCTGCTGGCATTGAATCCGGGTTGGCGCCAGCGGCTGTTCAAGGGAGCGGGGGGCATGAAGCCCGCGCCGACCGATCCGGCATGAACACCTTGTCGATCTCCGAACCGCAGGCGCTGGCCTGGGTCCGCTGGTGGGTGGCGAGTGGGCAGGGGGCCGATACCAGCTGGCAACTGGGCAGGGCGTCCCTGGGGCCTGAATGGCAAGCCCGGTTGCGCGCCGCCCCACCCTGGGTCGAACAACACCTGGGCCTGCGCGCGGCCTGGCCCGAGCCGCCCAATCCCGGGCTGCTGCCGTTGCTGGGACTGGATGCGGGCCAGTGGCAGCGCGTGTTGCAGCTGGCGGTGGCGGTCTGTTCCGGCAGCCAGTCCGAGACCGGCCTGGTACTCGATGAAGCCGACCGGACCTGGTGCCGGCGACTGGGTCGGGCGTTGCAGCCCGGGCACTGGTTGCCCGGCCACTGGCACGACGGAGGGATCGAGCTCCAGGGGCTGCGCCTGCTGCGAGCCTGGGTGGGCGAGCCCGTGTGGCAGCGACTGCGCCTGGGCTTTGCCCGTCCAATGGTCGAGGCGGCCGAGCAGCAGGCCTTCGAGGAACTGCCGCCGGCACGTTTGAATGCCCTGTGGCAGGCCGTTGGTTGGTACGCCCTCACTTTCATCACACAAGGACCGTTCCATGTTGACCCGTCGCAGCCTGAGCTTGAGTCATCCCCAGGCGTTGCCTAGCGGCCCCGTACTGCGTCGCGAAATCCTCCAGGACAGCCTGCTCGCCGAGCAGTTGCTCGAAGCCGCCAGGGCCGAAGCCCAGGCCTTGCTGGAGGACGCTCGGCAGCAAGCCGCCCGGTTGCGTGAAGAGGCCAGGGCCAGTGCCCAGGCCGAGGCCTGGCGCCAGGCGGATACCATGCTGGCGGACTGGCAGGTGCAACGCCAGCAGATGTGGGAGCAGATCACGCACCATGCACAAACCCTGGTGGGCCAGGCATGGCAGCAGTTGACGGGCGAGCAGGACGACCCCGTGCGCATCGAGGCGTTGATCCGCCAACTGGCTACGACGCAGCCCCAGGACGAGCCCGGCGTGCTGCATTGCCATCCCGATTGGGTAGGGGCCGCGACCGACTGCCTGCAACTCGTCCAGGCGGCCTGGAGCGTGCGTGCCGACCCGCAACTGGCGGCGGACACCCTGTGCCTGCGGACCGAGCAGGGCGAGTTCAGCCTGGGCTGGGGCAGCCTGGTCCAGGCCCTGTGGCCGGAGCCTGCCACCACCCAGGCGTGATCGACAGGCAATGATCGCCCGCGGTGATGGAACCAACCGCGACCGATTGCCACTCAGTGGGCAGTTCTCGGACCTGGAGTCTCACCATGCTTTCTGCTGATGCACTGCGTCGTCGTCTGGACAACAACTTCGAACATGCGCAAAAGGACCTGGACGCTGCGGCGCTGGATCTGGATGCCTTCTCCCCGGATGACTGGCACGCCTTCAACTCGGCGATCCGCCAGTCCTCCACCGCCAGCTGGGCGGCGAACCAGGAGATTGTGGTCAAGCACAACCTGGCCAAGGCCATCATCAATGAAATCCGCTGAGCTGGCGGTCACCGTGCAGCGCTGGCTGGACAGCGGCGAGGGCGAGCTGCGGTTGCTGATCGACCAGGCACCGCAACGCTTGCAGCGGCGCGCGGCTGGCGTGCTGTGCGTGGCGCTGCTCAGCGTCGCCTGGCGCGGCGACGACCGTGGACTGGAGGCGGCCTTGCGCCTGTCCGGGCCCAGCCTCGGACGCTTCAGCGCCGCCCTGGCGCTGGATCCGGTCGAGCGCCGGCTGTGCCTGATGCGCTATCTGCCGGTCGATGAGGTGGCGGTGATTATCGCGGCCATCGAATCCCTGGCCAACCAGCGCGACGCCTGGGAGGCGACCCTCGAACGCAGTGCCGCCGCCCGTCCTGTCAACCGCTCCTTACCCCTGGGACGCCACTATGTCTAAGCCGCTACGTTTCAAACAGCCAGGACTCATGCGACTGGGCGGGTTGTTCATGCTGCTGGTGCTGTCCTCGCCGGTGTCGGCGGTGGTACCCGAGGACTGGCGGCAATCGGCCTATGGTTACGAGGCGAGCCAGACCCCGCTGGAAACCGTGCTCAAGGATTTCGCCAACGCCTATGGCGTGGGGCTGAGTCTGAGCGGCGTCAGCGGTGTGGTGGATGCCAAGTTGCGGGCGGCCAACGCCGAGGAGTTCCTCGACCGGCTGGCCCTGGAGCACCAGTTCCAATGGTTCGTCTACAACGGCAAGCTGTATGTCAGCCCATCCTCGGCCCAGGTGTCGCAACGCCTGGAGGTGTCCGCCGATGCGGCCCCCGACCTCAAGCAGGCACTGACCGATATCGGCCTGCTGGACAAGCGCTTCGGCTGGGGCGAACTGCCCGATGAAGGCGTGGTGCTGGTCAGCGGGCCGGTGCGCTACGTCGAGCTGATTCGCGGTTTCAGCAAGGAAAAGGTCAAGCCCGAGGAAAAGCAGCAGGTGATGATGTTTCCCCTGCGCTATGCGGCGGTGGCCGATCGGCAGATCAGCTACCGTGGGCAGAACATGAGCATCCCCGGGGTGGCGACGATCCTCGAAGGCGTGCTGGACAACCAGCGCCCGCTGCAACCTTCGCCCCAGGACCCCAAGGCCAACATCGAAGCCCTGCAGGGCATGGCCGACATGGCCCGTGGCAAGATCCTCAAACTGGCCAGCGAACGGGTGACGGGGCGTCCCGACACTCGCTCCAAGCCTGCGGGACAGCGCCGGGTGGCTGCCGACGTGCGCAACAACGCCGTGCTGATCTACGACAACCCGGAAAAACAGGCCATCTACCAGCAACTGGTCGAGCAGCTGGACAAACCGAGCAACCTGGTGGAAATCGACGCGATCATTCTCGACATCGACCGCAACCAACTGGCGAACCTGGAGTCGCGCTGGTCGGCGCGGGTGGGGGATGTCGGCTTTGGCAGTTCGTTGCTCGGCAGCGGTTCCTCGACCTTGTTCATCAGTGACTTCGATCGCTTCTTCGCCCAGATCCAGGCGCTCGAGGGGCAGGGCATGGCCTCGGTGATCGCCCGGCCCTCGGTGCTGACCCTGGAGAACCAGCCGGCGGTGATCGACTTCAGTCGCACCCAGTACATCACGGCCACCGGCGAACGGGTGGCGACCATCCAGCCGGTGACGGCCGGGACCAGTCTGCAGGTGGTGCCCCGGACCATTCCGGGAGACCGGCACAACCGCTTCCAGCTGATCGTCGATATCGAGGACGGCCAGCTGGAGCAGGCGGCCGATCAGCAGACCCCGACCGTCAAGCGCGGTACGGTCAGTACCCAGGCGGTGATCAGCGAAAACCGTTCGCTGGTGATTGGTGGCTTTCATGTCGACGAACGGGGGGATCGCAAGGACCAGGTCCCGGTGCTCGGGCAGTTGCCGCTGCTGGGCCCGATGTTCTCTTCGACCAGGCGCGAAACCTCGCGGCGCGAGCGACTGTTCATTCTTACGCCACGCCTGATCGGTGACCAGATCGATCCGGCTCGCTACGTGGCCAGCGAGAATCGCCAGCAGCTCGACCAGGCCCTGGCCTCTGGTCGGCAGCCGGGAGGTTCGGCGGTTTTGCGGGCGGCGATCGCCTCGACATTCGCCGAATTGGTTCGTGGCCGCTTGCCAAGTGATATCAAACGGGCATCATCTGGCGTGGCCTTGGCCGATCTGTGTAAAGTGAACAATTCGTTCGTGCTCGATCGCGAACGGAAGCAATGGTTCAGTGGTCCGGATTTCTCGGTGGCGGTTGGCGTCGTCAAGAACGTCAGTGTCAAGCCGCAACGCTTCAACCCCGAATCCTGCTCAGGATCATCGACATTGGCAGTAACGGTTGCCCCGCGGTTCCTATTGCAACCTGGTGAATCAACAGAGGTGTTCGTGGCGTTGCGTCCGGCGGCGATTGTTTCGCCTGCGACGGCCCCGGTACGAGTATCGCTGTTGCCCCCGCACTAGCTGGGGTTATAAGAAAAGACTCATGAACGCGCCATGCGTAGTTCAATGGCGCCCAGCCCATAGAGTAGCCAAGCTACCGGGCCACATTGTGTAGAGTCCGACAAGGAAGGTGATGAGATGAAATCGTGGCAGGCCGCTGTAGCGGTGTTGAGTGTGCTTTTATTGAGTGCCTGTACTTCTATGTCTGAAACTTCCTGCAACAACGTAGGCGGTTGTCAGCAAGTTGACGCCAATAATTCCCAGTTGAATGTCTGGTGGTCTCCCGCGCTGCGTGACGGCGGCGGTCAATACAGTACGGTATCTTTGAATGACTGAAACGATTTTTCACAGTACCGATCAGCAGGATTTCCTACGTCGGACCGCTGAAAAGCGTGCGGGTGTCCTGCAGTGGGCACCTGGCATCGAGTTCGTATGCCGCAAGGAGAGCCTGGGCTGGGGCCTGGCGCTCAATATCCGCCGGCAGGCGCAGCGCCCCGAGCTGTTCTCCGAGACGCTCAAGCGGCGTTTCGAGGACGTCGAGTCCTATGAGGGTTACTACATCTGCCTCGACAGCCAGCGTACTTTTGTGGTCTGGCATGAGTTGCAGGGTGATTATCGGTGCGAGCAAATACAGGCGCTACTTCTGCAGCTGCTGTCATTGGCCGGGCTGAAGCACTGATTTTGGAATAATCGTTCCATTTGGAACTATTCGCCATTGTTTTTCCACTCATGTTGCGAGCCGGCGCAGGCCTGGTGCATTCAACTAAGGGACAAACAAATGGCGAACTCCACATCAACGATACAACGTTACATTGCCCATTTGGCCACCCAACTGGGAGCCACTCTTACATGGCAGAACGGTGTTTGTGCGTTGTATGACAACGAACATCTTCAAGCCGCCGTTATCGAGTTGCCGGAACACAGCGACAATGTGATCTTTCATTGTCGCCTGGGCACCTTGCAGCCCGGTCCTGAACACCTGCAACGGCTACTCGCCCTGAATTTCGATACCGCGTCCCTACGCGGTTGCTGGCTGGCCCTCGACCAGGGCGATGTGCGCCTGTGCACTCAGCGTGAACTGTCCCGTCTCGATGAGGAGAGCTTCAGCAGCCTGGTGGGTGGTTTCGTCGTCCAGGCGCGCGAGACCCGCTCGAGCCTGTCCCGAATCCTCAGTTGACCGACGAGGGAACCGTCCGGCCCCTGGTCGCCACTCAGCAGGGGTGAACCCCAGGCCGAGGGACGCCACGGCACGGGGCCACGGGAGGTCGGCGGCGAGGGTTGCCACCACCGCACATTCTCAGGATCGGAGTGCAAGATACATGTCGGAATTAGGGATGTTTTCAGGGTTTTCACAAGGTGGCCTGGGCGGCTTGGGCAGCCTGGGTGGTTTGGGCGGTACGGGGGGCGCCGGCTTCTCTCTGGGCCAGGGCGCCTTGCCGGGGCTGGGCGGTCAGTCGGGACAATCCGGACAGTCCGGCCTGCACGATCTGGCCAGCATGCTGGCGGACATGCTGCTCGGCTCCTCGTCGGGCCAGGGCCAGGGCCAGGGCCAGGGCGCGGGAGCCGGTGTCGGCGCTGGCGGGCAAAGCTCCGCTGACGATCTGCTGCAGGCCTTGCGCGGCAATGGTCAGGGCAAGGACGGGCAGAAGACGGCCGATGGCGGCAGCGGCGACTCGGCCAAGGAACTGCTGACCCAGGTACTGATGGCGCTGTTCGAGAAAATCCTCGGCGGTGATGGCAGCCAGGACGGTACCGGTGGCCAGTCGGGTGGCGGCCTGGGCTCGGGAGGCTCGGGAGGTGGCAGTGGCGCGATTGGCGGCGGCGGTGGTTCGCAGGCCCTGGGTGGTGGTCAGGGGCTGGGGGGCGGCCAGGGCGCGGGCAACGGCTCGGTCGAGGACCTGGTCAATACGCTGATGAAGAGCCTGGGCGACGGCTCGCTGAACCAGTCGATCAGCCCGACGGCCGATGGCGGTGGCCAGGTGTCCCAGGATGAGCGGCTCAAGCAACTGCTGGAGATGATCGGTCAGTTCATGGACAGCCATCCCGAGACCTTCGGCACGCCTGGCGCAGGTGGTGGTGGTGGTGGTGGTGGTGGCATGCCTTCGATCGGCGGTGCTGCCCCGGCGCCCGGTGGCGGCGCCCCGGCACCGGCGGTAGAAGGCGGTGCGCCGGCAGCAGCGCCCGTAGCCGGGGGTGGCAGCCGAGCGCCGGCACCCGCGGCGGGCGGTGCTCCTGACGCCGGGTCTCTGGCCCTGAACAATGCCGGTGCAGCGCCGGTGTCGTTCCCGACTGCATCGGGCAACCCGACCGTGGTCAACAGCACGATCAAGGTCGGGCCGGGCGAAGTGTTCGACGGCAAGGGCCAGACGTTCACTGCCGGCGCCGCCCTGGGCGATGGTGGCCAGAGCGAGTCGCAGAAGCCGCTGTTCGAGCTGGCCGAGGGCGCCACCCTGAAGAACGTGGTGATCGGCGAGAATGGCGCCGATGGCGTGCATGTGCGGGCCGCACCCGGCAAGGACGGGGTCGCCCGGCCAGTGAACGTCGACAACGTGCATTGGACCAACGTCGGCGAAGACGCCCTGACGGTGAAGGACGCCGGCGCCAAGTCGACGACCGTGAACATCACCAACAGCAGTGCCCAGGGTGCCAGCGACAAGATCTTCCAGCTCAACGCCGATGCCACCGTCAACGTCGACAACTTCAAGGCCAAGGACTTCGGCACCTTCATGCGCACCAACGGTGGGCAGCAGGGCAACTGGAACCTCAACCTGAGCAACATCAGCGCCGAGGACGGCAAGTTCTCCTTCGTCAAGAGCGACAGCCAGGGCCTGAACCTGAGCGTCAAGAACATCGACCTGAAGAACGTCCAGAACGCTTACAGCAAGCTGCCTGAGTCGACCCACTTCCGGGAGCTGTGAGATGAGTTCCGGGCAGCCCGCAGGGGCAGTGACCAGTTGGAAGAGCCTGGTTCAAGGTGACGGTTATCTCGATGCTCGCCAGCGCCAGGCGTTCGAGCAGGCGATTGGCCTGGTCAGCCGGTGCCTGCACACCACGCTGGACAAGCCGGCGCCGCGCAGCAGTGAGCGCTTCAGCCTGAGGCGCTATGTCGATGGGTTGGAAGGGGATTTTCGGCGGGATGCCGGCGCTGACCCACTCATGGGGGATGCGGCACTGACGGCCAGCTGGATCGTGCAGTTGCTGGCCGAGCAGTTGCAGGAGGCTGCCGGTAGCCGCACGGATTGGTGAATCGCGGCAGGTCACACGCTACGGGCGCATAGCGATATGCGCCCGTTTTGCGTTTGAGGTTGTGGGGTAAGGAGGTGAAGAGGGGGTGAGCCGGGTTTTGTGGTGTACTGGCGGGCGTCTTCGCGGATCAATCCGGCTCCCACAGGGCTCGCGGCTACCTCATGTTCTGTGGGCGCAGGAAGGCTGTGAGAGCCGGATTTATCCGCGAAAGCGCCGGTTGCCTCGCTGCAGGACTCTGCTTCCGATCCGGTCTTCAGGCCGCACTCAGTCGCGCCCTGGCGAACTCCAGGTACAGGATCGTCCGCGGCTCGTCGCTGGCGTTGACCACGAAGTGATCCAGGGAGCCATCGAACACCACCGCCGCGCCGCTGTCGTGCCGGTGGAACTCACCGGCGACATTTAGGTAGGCATAGTTGCGTTCGCTGGCGGCGCTGAGCGTCAGGTGCATCTGCAGCAGCCCCTCCTCGTGCACCTCCGGGTGACGATGGGTACTGAGCCAGGCATGGGGTTCCAGGCGTGCCAGGGCGGCCACCTTGAGGCCGGGGATCGCTTGCAGCAAGGCCAGGGTCCGGGGCAGGGCCGCCTGGGCCGGGGCGATGGGGCAGTCCTGGAAGACCAGCGGGTATTGCACCCAGTCGCGGTTGCCACCCGCTTCGCCCCAGCCCTTGAGCCAGCCATAGGCACCGCCTTGTTGCAGGTGCGCAGTGAGCTCGCCGTGTACGGCCTGGTGGGGCTTGTCGGTACGATCGATGTCCAGCAGCGGTGCTCGCAGGGCGAGCAGTTCCTGTTGGATCAGTGGGCACTGGCTCGCGAGATGCGCCAGGGCTGGAAAGTCACTCAGGGGATAGAACGCCGGTTGCATGCAGCCTCCTTGAACAAGACGAAACCCCGCCGGTGCGGCGGGGCTTGAAGGGGGACCGTGGCGCCAGGCACCACGGTGGTTGTGTGACAGGTCAGCTCTTGAGTTCCAGGCCGTCTTTCTTCAGGGCACCGACCGCCGACTTGAGCGGTTGGCCAGGCCTCGAGAGTTCGCCATCGAGGAAGTAGCTCTTGGGCGTGTCCTGGTCCTGGCCGTAGCTGAAGTTGATCTTGCCCAGCGTCTTGTTGACGTTGAGCGAGGCACTGCTGCTGTAGCTGACCAGGGGCAGCGGCGAGGTGAAGCTTTCGGGCTGGCTGACGCTCTGGTACACGGTGATGGCCTTGACCCGCATGTTGTCGCGATCCGACAGCAGGGCCGCCAATTCCTTTTGCGACAGGTTGCCGCTGCGGCTGCCCTCGTCGATGCGATCCTGGACATGATCCTTGAGCTCCAGGCGCACCCGCGCCAGCGTGCCGGGCGTGTTCTGCATGTCCTTGACCAGGGCCTTGAGCGTCGGGTCGTGGTCGAGCAGGGCCGATACCCGTTCGGCGTTGCTGGTCGAGTGCAGCGGGCTGACCAGGCTCATGACCTTGGACACTGCGCTCTGCTCGTTCAGGCGCGAGAGGTTGGTGTAGGAACTTTCGATACGGCCGCCGTCAAGCATGCTGTGCCTGGCCTCGGCTGCCTGCTGTTGCACACCGGCACGCTTGAGGGCGCGCAGGGCGGCGTACTGTTCGTCGTTCCCCGCCGGCTTGTCGGCGAAATGCTGCTCCAGCCCTTGCAGCTGCCTGTGCAGTTTTTCCTTGGCACCAAGGCCGGCGTATTCGGGTTGGTTCATGTCGGCCAGGCGGGTCAGCTCGCGCTGCGAGGCCGGATCCTTGAACGCCTTGCCGAGGCTGGTGCCGAGCTTGCTCAGGCCGGCGCTGGTCAGCGACTCGGCTTCCTTGAAGGTGAACTTGACGCGCTTGGTGGTCTTGTTGTCCACGCTGGCCGTGACGGCGCCCCCCAGGGGCGCCACCACCCCCTGGGAAGGCGGGGTCGCGGCACTGGAGGCGGGTGTGTTGCTGCCGGCGATCTGTGCCCGGGCGAACAGCGATCCACCGAGGCTGTTGAGCAGCCGTGGCCGGTTGCGGCTGCTTTCCTGCAGTTGCCCGGTGTTGCTGTGATGATCCACGGAGTAGTTGGTGTAGTTGAGCAGATTGACATTGACCGTGCCGCCGACGCCGAAACGCGCCGCCGCCGACAGCGGCGTGCTGTCCTTGTCGGTCAGGCCCAGGCCGACGCGGAACTCGGCGGTGCCGCTGGCATTGAGGTCGAAGTTGAACCGCAGGCCCTTCTGGGTCTCATGGTCGACGCCCTTTTTCATCAGCTCCAGGGGCTTGATGTTGCCGCCGAACAGATCGTCGACGAAGCGATCGATGCCTTCATCGGGTACGGTGAACAGCACGCCGTCGCGCTGGGTGGTGGTCGCCGTGCCGGTGACGTCCACCCCCAGGCGCAGGGCGGGGGTCAGCCGGCGATCGTTGCCGATGTCGACCTTGGTGTACTGGTTGACCTCGTCACTCTTGAAGAACCCGGGCCAATAGTCCTTGCCACCCCCGACGCCGCCGCTGACGCTGCCGGAGCCTTCGCGTTGCAGGTACACGGTGATGCCCTTGTCGGCGCGTTCGGCGCTGAGGTTGTAGTTGCGTGCACCGCCCACCGACCCGCTCGGCCAGGGGCCCATGCCCTTGTTGGCCAGCGACACGAACGGTGTGCTGAGGTTGAGCCCGTAGCTGCGCTGCAGGGTGATTTCATCGTCGGGATGCTCCAGTTGCTTGAGCGATGCCTTGAGCTTGTCCGCCAGTTCCGCCTGGGTCTTGCTGCCGGTGGCCGCCCGCAGGTTGACGCTGACGGCGTGGTCCTCCTTCTTGAAACCGTTGAGGAAGGCTTTCACGCCATCGTAGGAGGCCTCGAGGTTGGCGTGGTCGGTGAAGCCCATGTCGGTCATCTGCTTGACCGGGTGTTCGCCGTACTGCTTGTCACGCAACTGGCCCAGGTCCTTTTTCAGCTGATCCAGCTGGCGGCTGTTGTCGGCTCCGGGGCTGAGCATCTCGACCTTGTCCAGCAGTGTGCCGAGGTCCTTGAGGGTCACCACATCCAGGGCCACCCGGGCCTTGGTCAGGCCGAGGCTGTCGCTGGCGTCGCGACGCTGGCCCAAGGGGATGTCGGCCTTCTGGTGGGAGAGCTGCATGCCGTTGTCGCGCAGGGTCTTGAGCAGCGCCCCGGTCTTGTTCTGCTCCGACGGGGCGACATGCTCCAGGGCGCCTTGCAGCTCCTTGATCAGGTCGTGGCCGGAGCTGGCGATGTTGAGCTTCTGCGAGAGGTTGTCGAGCTTCATGCTCAATTGGGTGCGCTTGGACGGCTCCGACAGTTCGCCGTGGATATTGAGCAGGCCTTCCTTCTGTTGCAGCAGTTTCGACTTGCCGTGCTGCTGGCCCAGGTGCCGGGTGGCGCGCAGGCTGTTGTCCTCCAGTTCGCCGCGGAACGCTTCCAGGTCCTCCAGCAGCCCGGCCCCTTGCGGGCCGAGGTCAAGCCGGCCGATTCGCGACTTCAGGTCCTGGCCGGCTGCGGCGGGTTGCTGGGTGTGGCTGAGCAGTTCCAGGCGCTTGAACAGCGGCCCCTCCGACTCGTAGAGCGGGCGCAGGCCCTCGCGGCCATGGTGGCGGTGCTGGATGTGGTTGCCGATGTTCTTCAACACCCGTGGCGTTTCCAGCCCAGGCCGGAAGATGTTGGCGCGAATGAACTCGCTGGTGCTGGCGCGGTTGCTGCGTTCCAGGCCACTGCGACCCATGGCGTTGGCGCCGAAGCGGGCGGTCAGGCCGGTACCGGGAATGCGCGCGGTCTTCTCGTCACCCCGGATGCGCCCGAACATTTCGCTCAGGGCATTGTGGTCGGCCGGGCGCGGGGTGAGCGGTTGCCAGGTGCGGCCCTTGAGTTGCAACTGCGAGTGATCGGCGCTGTCCTTGAGGGTGACGCTGAGGCTGTTGTCGTCGGCGGTCCGAATGCTCTCCAGCTTGCGCCCGGCAGGTAGTGGTACCGGTTTCCACTGCGCTTCGGGGCGGAGTTCGGCCGGGCTGGCCTGCCAGTCGTCACGGGCCATGGTGAACAGCTTGCCCTCGGTGGTCAGGGCGTGCAGGTTGTGGTTTTCGTCCAGGGCCAGGGAGGCGACGGTGCCTTCCAGGTCGATGCGACTGAGGTCGCTGACCTGGCCGTCCTTGTGGTGGGCTGTCAGGCGATCGCTGGCATCGAGGGCGACGAACTGCTTTTCGTTGAGCATGGCGAAGGCCGTGACATGCCGGTCGTCCAGGCCTGGCAGCGGCTCGCCGAGGCTGGCCTGGGTGGTACGTGGCGGCTGGTTCAGATTATGGCTGGAACCGACGCTGACCGAGTTGTAGCGCGGGCTGACGTCGAGCTTGCGCAGCGTACCGTCCTGCAGCAGGTAGGCCTTGCTGTCGATACCGCGTTGCAGCTGCGTGACGTCCTTGATGCCGGTGTCTTTCCAGTCCTGGCTGGTGGAGTCCCAGCTTTGCACCCGCTGATCGCTGAGGCCGACACGGCCCAGGCGGTCGAGGTCGAAGGTCGCCGCCGGCGTGGGCGGCTCGCTGCCGGGCAGGCCACGACGGTTGTCGAGTACCAGGGCATCCGTGAGGTTCCAGCCGCCCTTGAGGCGCTGGTTCTGTTCGTCCAGCGCGTGGGAGTGGGTTTGCCCGGACTTGTCGCTGAGCAGCACATGCAGCTCGCCCTGGTCACCGGGCAGGAAACCGCTGACCTGGCGGGCTCCGCCGAGGCGTTCACCAGTGGGGTGGAAGTGCTCCTCGGGCATCAACCGCAGGGTGGGCGAGTCCTGTTGCAGATCCGCGCGCTTGGCACTGTACAGGCGACCCTCGGTGTCGCTGACGAACAGCCGGTCGTGGCTCAGTCCGATGCTCTTGGGTTCGGCCTGGCCACCGTTGAGTTCCAGGGTCTTGGGCGCCGACTGTCGTGGCGGTTGCTGGTTGAGGTCGATCAGGTGCAGGGTCTGGCTGTCGTCGCCGCTGAGGGTCGCGGCGTGGTGGTCGGCACTGACCGAGAAAGCCTTGAGCGCCGGTACTTCAACGTGGGGCACATCCTGGCTGGTCAGGTCGACCAGGGCGTCACCGGTCTGCCCGTACAGCTTGCCGTTGCCCTGGCTGGCCAGCTGGCTGAACTTGAGGTGGCCGGTTTCCTCGGGCAGCCGCCAGGCCGCGTTGGCGTGGTCGAATTCGTACAGCTGCTGCTCATGCAGGCGCAGCGGCTGGCCGTCACGATCCTGGTGGATACCGGTCAGGTGGGCGAGATGGGCGCGGCCGATGGTTTGCAGCGGGTTGCTTTTCTGCCCGCCATGGCTGACCTGTGCGGCGTTGTCCTGCAGTTCCAGGCTGGGTGTCGTGGGGGCCGAGCCGGCCTGGGTGCCCTCAGCCTGGCTGCTGCGCAGGACGACCAGGGCCGACGGTGTCTGTTTCAGGTGCAGCAGGTGGCCGCCCTGGTCCAGCAACAGATGATCCTGGCCGTTGCGGTCGCTGTGGCTGGCCTGGTAGCTCTGCCCGGCACGGCCCAGCGCATCGTGCAGCAGTTCGCCGACGGCTGCCGGCTTGAAGCCCTGGAAGTCGGCCGCGCCCTTGGCGTCCAACTGCACGCTGGCGCCTGGGGTGTCCGCGGCGGCCTGGCGCTGGATACGCTCATTGCGGCCGTCGAAGCGCCCGGCGTTGCTGCGTTCCAGGCGTTGGCCGCTGCTGCTGGTCGAGGCTTCGGTGGATGCCTCGGGGGCCTGCTCGATCTCGCGGGTACTGCCGAGCTGACTTGTGCCGGGGGCTTGCCGGGTCCCGGCCATGAGGGACGGGCCCAGGCCCGCGCCGCCTTGCAGGCGCGAGCCGGGTTGGCGGGTCTGGCGCGCCGCGGCGCTGGCCGCCTGCTCATCGCGGCTCGGCGCGGGAGCGGTCGTGTTGTTGCTGCGCGACGTCTGGCGTGGCGTGGCGCGCAGGTCCTGGGTCAACTGGCCGATCGAGCGCATGATCCGCTGGCCGAAGGCGCGTAGGGAATGGCTGCTGCGCTGGCTCGGCTGTTCCGGGCGTTGCTCCAGCCCCTGGGTATTCTGCCCGGTCTGGGCAATCGCGGCGGTGTGGTTCGCCGCTGCTCGCTGAATCGTTGACTGCATGCTGTTTCTCCATGTCATGGACTGACAGGGCGAGTTCGTTAGGCTCGCCTCGGGCGTTCAGGAATGACTCCTTTGCCCTGAGTGGCAGCGGTTGCAGCTTGGTTCCAGGCGGGGTCTCAGTAGGCTGTGCCGGGCATCTCGATCACCTCCGAACGGGCGTGCTCGTCGAGCTCGCGCAGTAACCGGTAGACCTGGGCCACGGCCTGCAGGGTCTCGCGTGGGATGAAGTGACCGACTTCGCTGCGATACAGGGTACGCGCCAGCCAGACGAAGCGGATCACCGGCACGCCGCTTTGCCGCGCGCGCATGATCAGGTCCCGCGCCTCGGCATCGTGGCCCTTGCAGATGATCCGTGGCAGGGGAGTCTGTTGGGGGCGATAGAACAGCGCCACGGCGTAGTGAGTCGGGTTGACCAGCAGCAGGTCGGCTTCCTCCACCGGCGCCTTGGCCGGGGCGGCATTGGCCGGCTGCTGGGTCAGTTCGCGGGCGACGGATTTGCGGTGCGACTTCATGTGCGGGTCGCCTTCCATCTCCTTGAACTCCTTGCGCACGTCCTCGTGGCTCATGCGCTGGCCCTTGATGAAGAAGTACTTCTGCAGGGCGAAGTCGATCGCCGCCAACACCAGCAGCACGCCCAGGCAGGTGCGTGACAGGCGGCTGAACAGACTGATCATCGCCTGCCAGTAGGTATCGAGGTCGGTGTTGGCCAGGCCGATCAGGTCGCCCAGCGCCGGCGGCAGCACCAGGTAGAGCAACACGCCAATCAGCACCGCCTTGCACAGGCTGTTGAACAGGTTGAACAGCTGGCGCGAGGAAAACATCTGCTTGAACTGGTTCAGCGGGTTGAGGCGTTCGAAGTCCAGCTTCAGGGCTTCGGGGGCGAACAGCGGCCCGAACTGCACCCAGCCACCGGCCAGGCGCATGGCCACGGCGATCCCCAGCACCGGCAGCATGAACATCAACAGGTCCCAGCCGGCCTTGCTCAGCACCTCGCCGACACCCGCGCCGAAGGGCCGGCCCAGTTGCTGCAGGGGCAGCAGCACCAGGGCTTCGAGTTTGCCGATACCGCCGCTGGCCAGGCCCAGGATCATCTCCAGCAGGGCCGCGAAGATCAGCAGCTTGGGCACGTCCTGGCTCTGTCCAACCTGGCCTTTCTTGCGCGCATCAGCCAGCTTTTTCTGCGTGGGTTCTTCGGTTTTTTCGCTCATGGGCGCACCTCGCTTCGAGCATCAGGAGCCGGGCCGCAGCAACAGCGGCAGCAGGTGGCGAAGATCGCCCAATTGGCTCAACTGGCCGTTGCCGAGCCAGCACAGCATCGGCAGGTAGAGCACCAGGAAGCCTAGGCCGATCAGGCTCTTGGCCGGCATCGCCAGGGTCGAGACCTGCAACTGCGGGCTGTACAGGCTGAGGATCGCCAGGCCGAACTCGATCAGCAGCAACAGCCCCACCAGTGGCGCGGCAAACAGCACCATGCTGCGAAAGGTGCTGGCCAGCAGCTTGAGGTACAGGTCCCAGCCGTCGGTAGCCGGCATCGGCAGCCAGTGGCTGGCCGGCCATACGGCATAGCTGTCCCAGATCACCTGGGTGAGGCTCGAGTAGCCACCACCGAGCACCAGCAGGAGGATCAGCACCTGCTTGAACATGTGTCCCAGCTCCGAGGTGTTGTCACCCAGCGCCGGGTTGATCTGCCCGCCGATCAGCGCGCCGCGCTGGTTGTCGAACAGGCAGCCCACCGACTCGAACAGCCAGAACGGCATGGCCAGCAGCAGGCCCAGGAGCAGGCCGATCAGGCTTTCCTTGAGCATCAGCCCGCTCAGGTCCAGCCAGCCGAGGTCGCGGGCGCTGAGGCTGGCGCGGATCGTCGGCATCGGTACCAGGGCCAGGGCCAGGACGATCGCATGGCGCAACATGCCCTTGATCTCGCGAAAGGCGAAGGCCGGGATCAGGAACAGGCAGGGGTAGAGGCGGGCCATGCCGATGGTCAGGGCGATGATCAGCTCGGAGATGTTGCCAAACAGGGCCTGGAACATCTCAGGCCCTCGTCTGCGCGATCATGCTGAAGGCCAGCTGGGTCAGCTGGATCAGCTCCACGCCGATCCAGCGCCCGGTCAGCGCCAGCGCCAGGCCGACCGCCACCAGCTTGATCGCGAACGGCAGGGTCTGGTCCTGCAACTGCATCACCGCCTGCAGCAGCGAGGTCAGCACGCCGACGATCACCGCGACGATCAGCGGCGGCGCCGACAGGGTCACCACCAGCAGCATCGCCTGCTTGAACAGGGTCAAGGTATCCATGGCGCCCTCAGAGGTAGCTGTAGAACAGGCCGTCGAGCAGTCGCGTCCAGCCGTCGACGAGGACGAACAGGAGGATTTTCAGCGGCAGGGAGATGGTCATCGGGGCCACCATCTGCATGCCCAGGGCCAGCAGGATGTTGGACACGATCAGGTCGATGACGATGAAGGGCACGTAGATCAGGAAGCCGATCTGGAACCCCGCCTGCAGCTCCGAGAGCACGAAGGCCGGGACGATCAGCAGCAGGTCATCCTTGCTGGCCTTGGCCGCCATTGCCGCTGGCCACATGCGCTGGGTGTTCTCCAGCAGGTGGGCCTGGATGTCCGGATTGACGTTACGCAGCATGAACCGGCGCAGTGGCTCCAGCACCTGGGTACCGGCACTTTCCATGGCGGTGAAGTCCTGCATGTGCGGTGGTAGCTGCTTGAAGCGCTGGCTCATGTCGTTGAACACCGGCGCCATGATGAACATCGTCGCCGCCAGGGCGATGCCATACAGCGCCATGTTCGGGGGTGCCTGCTGCACGCCGATGGCGTTGCGGGTGATCAGCAGCACCATGGAGATCTTCAGGAACGCGGTGCAGATCATCATCAGCAGCGGCACCAGCGACAGGGCGCCGAGAAACAGGGCCAGCGTCAGTGGATCGACGTCCTGCAGGTTCACTGGCGCGGCTCCAGGCGGGTGATCTGCAACCCCAGGCGGCCGTCGATTTCCACCAGCTCGCCATGGGCCAGGGGCCGCTCGCCCTGGCACAGGGTGGCCTGGCCCGGGACGCAACCGCTGAAGGTCAGCACCGAGCCGACGCCGAGGTTGCGCAACTGGCCAAGGCTCAGGTTCAGGCTGCCGGCGCGCAGGGTCAGGGCCAGTGGCAGGTCGTCGAAACGGCTGAGGTCGCCCTCCGGCTCCGATAGCTCACCGACGTCGGACGGGTAGGGCGAGGCCACTGGGTTCAGAGGTTCGTGGTCGGTGAAGGCGAAGTGATCGAGGGAGGCATTCATGCTGGGAGCTTCCAGTTCGGTGAGAGTAAAGCGCAGGGTGGTCCCCGGCAGTTGTTGCAGGTGCAGGCGGCACGTGCCGAGCTGCAGGCTGCCGTCACCCGTGGGGGAGAACAGCGGCTGCTCGACCAGCAGGACATCGCCCGGGCGCAGGCCGTGCAGTTGGCCCAGGGTCAGCGGGCAATGTCCCAGCAGCAATGGCAGGCGCAGCCTCCATTGCGCCGTGCCAGGTGTTTGCCTCGGCACCTGCCAGTGGGGATGATCCAGCAGGGCGAGCAGGGTCCGGGCGGGTATTCGCGCCCGGTGGGCTTGCCGTTGTCCGTCGTCGTCGCGCAGTTCCAGCAGGCAGTCCAGCCCCGTGGCCGGCGAGGCACCGCTCACCCGTAGCGGACTGAGCAGCGCTTGCAGCTCCGGGGCCAGGTAGTGGTTGTACAGCGGCCAGTACCAGTCGCCGTTCTCCGGTGTGCCAGCGAGGATCGCCGGGCACTCGGACAGTCGGCTGAGCAGGGCCAGGGCATCGTCCAGCCAGAAGGCCCCGCAGGCACTCTCGATGGCCGTGCGGGGTGCCAGGTCGACAGGGCCGGGCGCCAGGCGCAGGTGCAGGGTGGTGGTGTGCGGTGGCGACAGCCTCAGGCACAGCCCAGCCCCCAGGCGTTCGCGGACCTGGGCTTCGGCGAGTGACATGGTGCGCAGTTGCAGCGCGTGCAGGGCCATGTCAGTGGACCTCGCGTTGCAGCGTGACCTGCACCGGTCGCCCCAGTTGCCGGGCAAGCCAGTCGGCGCTGGCCTGGCGCTGGGTCGAGCAGTATTGCCAGGCCGCATCCCGGGCAAAGCGCAGGGCGATGTCCAGGTTATGGCCGCGAGACTGTACGCGCACGGCGACCGGGCCCAGGTTCGGCAGTTCCAGCTGGACTTCCAGCGGACCCTCGTGCCGTTCTTCCAGATGTTCCTCAAGGCGATCGAGCAGTGCCTGCCAGAGCGTCGCGGCCTGGCTGTCGGGCGGTTGCGAGGCACTGGCGTGCTCCTGTTCCTGCGACGAGGACTGCTGGCCGCGATCATCGCTGACGTCGACCACGGCGCCTTGGCCAAGCCCTTGCGGCGAGGCCAGCAACTGCTCGAAACATTCGCTTTCGTCGCGCACTTCGCTGCGCAGGTCCCGGGTTCGCTCCTGGCGTACGCTCCAGGTGGCGCTGGGCGGCTCCTGGCGTAGCCGCGGCGGTTCGGCCGGCCGGCTGGCGGGTTTGAGCAGGGGATGGCGCGGGGTCATGACGCCTCCCGGGACAGCTCGCGCAGGTAATCGAGCTTTTCCATGTCGCGCTGGTGCCGGCGCAGTTGGCGCTGGCTGTCATCGGTCCAGTGCTGTTGTTGGCGGTATTCTTCCTGCAACGTCCTGAGGTTCTGTTCGAAACGTTCGATCTGGCGCAGCGCCTGCTGCTCGCCCGCCAGCCACTGGTTCATCTCGTGCAATGGCAGGCGCCGGTTGGCGTGCTGTTCGTGCTGTTGTGCCCGCGCCTGGCGCTGGTTGTCGCGCAGTTGCTGCAGTTCGGTGGTCATCTGCGCCAGGCGCGTGCGCAGGGCGTCGAGTACCGAGCGCTGGCGTTGCCAGGCCTGTTCGGCCATGGTCAGCCGGTGGCGGCGGATCGGCGCCAGCAAATCCAGGGTGGGCGCCAGGTCGCTGAGTAACGGGTCATTGGCCGGGGCCAGGGCATCGGTATCAGAGTGGGACATGGGCAGTTACCTGTAGAAGGTGGTCCAGGGTTTCGTCGAGCGACACCGGATCGCGCAGCGATTGCTGCAGGAAGGCCTCGATGCGCGCACGTGATTCCACGGCGCAGTCGGTCAACGGGTCATGGCCCGGCTGGTACTCACCGAGCTTGAGGAGCATTTCCACCTGCTGGTAAGCCGCCATGAGCCGGCGTAACTGTGTGGCACCGTGCTGCTGTTCGGTTCCCACCACGTTGCTCATGGTCCGGCTGAGGCTGGCGAGGATGTCCACCGCCGGGTAGTGCCCGCGCTCGGCCAGGCGCCGCGACAGCACGATGTGCCCGTCGAGCAGCGAACGCACTTCATCGGCCACCGGGTCGTTCATCGAGTCCTGCTCGATCAGCACCGAGTAGAGCGCGGTAATCACCCCGTCGTGGGTCCGCCCGGCGCGCTCGACCAGGCGTGGCAGCAGGCTGTACACCGAAGGTGGCAGGCCACCGCGGTCGGCCGGCTCACCGCTGGCCAGGCCGATCTCGCGCTGGGCCCGGGCGAAGCGGGTCAGCGAGTCGATGATCAGCAGCGTCGAACAGCCCTGCTGGCGAAAGCCCTCGGCGATGGCCGTGGCGGTGAAGGCGGCGCGCGCCCGTTCCATGCTGCTGCGGTCCGAGGTGGCGCAGACCAGCACCGTGCGGCTGCGCAGTTCGGCGTCCAGTTCATGGTCGAGGAACTCGCGCAGCTCGCGCCCGCGCTCGCCGATCAGGCCGAAGACGATCGCCTGGCACGGGGTGTTGCGGGCCAGTTCGGCGAGCAGGGTGGTCTTGCCGCAGCCGGCACCGGCGAACACGCCCACGCGCTGACCTTCGCCGAGGGTCAGCAGGCCGTCGATGGCACGCAGTCCGGTTGCCAGGGGTGCCTCGATGCGCGGGCGATCGGTGGCCGCCGGTGCGTCGCGAATCACCGGCAGGGCGCCCAGGGCACCAGCCGGGGCGAAGGCTTGCGGGCCCTCGCCACCCAGCGCACGGCCGAAACCGTCGAGCACGCAGCCGAGCAGGCGTTCGCTGACCAGCAGCCCGTGGGGCTGGAACAACGGTGTCACCGTTGCGCCGATGGCAATGCCATCCAGCGGGCCCAGGGCGGCGAGCAGGGTGTGCTGGCGGTCGAAGCCGACGATCTCGGCCATCACCTCGCTGCCATCGGCACGGCGGATCTGGCACAGGTCGCCGATGCGGGCACGGGGCATGCGGCTGTGCAGGAGAATGCCGCTGACCCCGGTGATGCGTCCGCGAATGCTGACCGGGGCGCACTGGGCCAGGCGTGCCTGCTGCTGCTCGCTCCAGCGTGCGAGGTTCTCGAGGGCTGCCTGCATCACCAGTTCAACTCGATGCGCTGGTCGCCTTCGAAGACGATCTTGTGTTCGTTGATATCGACCAGGCGCACCCCGGCCACCTCATCGCCGAGGAACAGCCGACGGCCGTCGCTGGTCAGCACATTGGGCAGACGCGCGTTGCTGACCTGGACGATGCTGAAGGGCAGTATTTCGGTGGCCTGGGGCAGGGCGCTGAGCACTTGCAGCGGGCTGCGATACTGTTGCTCGAAGCGCAGCAGCATGCGCTCGGTCAACTGCAGCAGGTCGTCTTCCTCGAAACGCCCCTTGAGGAACATCTTGCCGTGTTCCTCGACGATCTCGATGCGGTTCTGCAGTTCGCGTTCCTTGAGCATGCCCTCGAGCACCTGGCGTACGGCGGCGGCATCCTTGAGCGGGGTGCGCGCCGGAGTGAGCGGCACGGCCGGCACCGGTTCCTGGCGGCTCAGGCCCCAGACCAGGGCGCCGAGAAACAGCAGCAGGGCGCCGAGCAGCAACAGCGGACCGAGCAGGGAACGGGGCTCCCTGACGACCTGGGGCAACGGCTCGTCGCGCTCGGCGCTCAGCGACACGGGCTCGCTATCGGCGCACTGGACCTGTTCCTCTTCCTCGGGCCATTCGGTGTTGGCACTGACCACCGACAGCCAGACGCCATTGAGGGCAAACGGCGTGCCTGGTTGCAGGCTGGCGATGGCGTCGACCTTGTGCCCCTCGCTGTCGGTGACCGGGCCGTCCTTGCGTGCCAGCGACCAGTTGTCATCGACCAGTCGCAGCAGGCAGTGACGGCCCTTGATGCCCGGGTCGTACAGGGCCAGGTCGGCGCCGTTGGCGGAGCCGATGCTCCATTCGCCGCCAGTCAGCGGCAGGGCCGCGCCACGATGCAGGCCGGTGAGCACGCGCAGTTCATAGAGCATTTCGGGTTTCATGGTCGGACTCCATCAGGCCAGCATGGCCTGTGCCTCTTGCAGGTCGATTCGCCCCAGTACCTGCACTTGCACGCTGGACAGCAGCTCGGCAAAGGACAGCACCGGGACGTGGTTGAATTCTTCGTCGAGCAGGCCGTGCAGCGGGCTGCGCAGGTCCTGGGCGACCAGCAGCACCGGCGCCGGCCTGGCCCGCAGCGGGAAGGCTTCGCGCAGTTGTTCGAGCAGCGCGCCGCCGACTTCCGGTTCGAGGGCGAAATAGGCCTCGTGCTGGCTCTGGCGCAGGGCGTCGCGCAGCAGGACTTCGGTCTCGGGGGTGACCAGCCAGGCATTGAGCACGCCCTGCTCGGCATGCTGGTGGCAGATCTGCGCCTTGAGGGCGATGCGCACGTAGTCGGTCAGGGCATTCAGGTCGCGTTCGTGCTGGCCCTGCTCGATCAGCGTTTCGGCGATCGGGCGTACCGAGCGCAGTGACACCAGCTCGGCGGAAAGTCGCTGCAGCACGGCGGCAAAGCGGGCCAGCGGCAGGGTCCGCTGCAGCTCCTGGGCCAGTTCCGGCTGCTCGCTTTCCAGCCAGCCGAGAATCGCCTTGCTTTCCTGCAGGCCGATGAACTGAGGCCCGGTCGCCTGGAACGCCCGGCTCATGCGCTCCAGGATCAGTTCCTCGGCGCTGACCGGGTCGACACTGCTCATGCGCAGCAGCGCATGCCCGGGGTCAAACCAGATCCATTCGTGTTCGGCACGCTCGACGCGCCCGGGCTCGCCGTCATGCAATTCGCCGCTCTGGCGCCTGTGCACGGCCATGCGCTCGGCAAAGGTGGCATGGATCAGCGGTACCTCGTAGACGCAGAAGCGGAACTCGTCTTCGGCGCAGTGCGGGCTGAACTCCAGCTCGAAGGATGGCAGGGTCAGGCCGAACTGGTGCACCAGGCTATTGCGCCGCTGGCGGATGCCCTGCAGCAGGCGTTCCAGGGCCTTGCTGCCCTGGTGAGCAGGGTGAAACTGCAGCAGATAGGGGCGCGAGGGATTGAACCGGCGGATGTCCTCGTGGCCGTTGAGTTCCGGAGCGGCGTTGCGCGCGGCGCCGGCGTGGTCCTGCTGGATCTGTTTCTGGCGGATGCGCCAGAGCTGGATCAGGCCACTGAACAGGCACACCAGGCTGATGCTGACGAACACCAGGCTGGGCATGCCGGGGATCGCCGCGAAACCGAGCATGCCCAGCGAGGAAAACACCCAGGCCTTGGGCTGGCTGGTCAACTGCTCGGCGATTTCGTGGCCGATGTTGGCGTCGCCGGCCTGGCTGTCCGGGGCCACGCGGGTGATGATCATGCCCGCGGTGAGGGAGATCAGCAGTGCCGGGATCTGCGCGATCAGGCCGTCACCGATGGTCAGTACCGAGTACAGGTGCATGGCGTCGGCCGCTTCCATGCCGTTTTGCAGGATACCGATGGAAAAGCCGCCGATCAGGTTGATGAACACGATCACCAGGCCGGCGATGGCATCGCCCTTGACGAATTTCATGGCGCCGTCCATGGCGCCGAACAGCTGGCTTTCCTTGGACAACTGTTCGCGCCGCTGGCGGGCCTCGCGCACCGTGATCAGGTTGGCCCGCAGGTCGCTGTCGATGGACATCTGCTTGCCGGGCATGGCATCCAGGGTGAAGCGTGCAGCGACTTCCGCGACCCGTTCCGAGCCCTTGGTGATCACCAGGAAGTTGACGATGGTCAGGATCAGGAAGATCACCAGGCCCACCGCCAGGTTGCCACCGACGACGAAGCTGCCGAACGCCTCGACGATATGCCCGGCGTCCTGCTGCAGCAGGATCAGTCGCGTGGTGGCGATCGACAGCGACAGGCGGAACATGGTGGTCAGCAGCAATACCGCCGGGAAGGTCGAGAACGCCAGGGGCCGCGGCAGGTACATGGCGAGGACGATCAGCAGCGAGGAAATGCAGATGTTCAGGGCGATCAGTACGTCCACCAACGCGGTGGGCAGCGGCAGGATCATCATGAACACGATCGCCATGACCATCACCGCGCCGACGATCTCGGTACGCCGCATCACCGCCAGGGCCAGGCGGTTGAGGCTGTGGATCAGGCGGTTCATTGCAGGCCTCGCAGGTTATCGCCCAGGCCCATGGCCTGGCGTTCCTGGCGGGCCAGCTGGTCCATCAGGTTCTGCAGCAGGCGCAGGCCGTTCTGCCGGGTCTTGAGGTCCTTCCACAGCACCAGCGGCAGGTTCTGCAGCAAGGGGTACAGGCCGTTGAAGAACCAGGGTTGCAGGTGCGGCGCCTGGCCCAGGGTGTCTTCGCCGAGCAGGGTCAGGTCGCGGGCGAAAAAGCCGTTGCCGCAAAAGCGCAGGACCCGCTTGCTCATGGCCAGCGATGTCATGTTGCTGCGTGGCTGGTGCTGGCGCTGGCGGTCGAGCAGGGCCTGGCAGGCCTTGAGCAGATTGTTGAGCTGGCCGCAGGATCCGAGGCCGCGCAGCATCGAGCCCAACACGCCACCAGGCAGGGAGGGGGACAGGGCGGCGATGTCGTCGGCCAGGGCTCGTTGCAAGGTGCGCAGGCCGCGGCCGAACTGCTCTTCGCTGAAGCGTTCGAGCAGGCCTTCCAGCAGGCTGGCCAGGGGTTGCTGGCCGACGATGGCGCTGTAGTACAGCTGACGCATGGCGGTGCGATGTTGCGGGTCCTGGCTGAACAGGGCAATCGCGCCGGCCGTGTTGAAGCCGGCACGGATCCGGTCGCCGTGCAACTGGCGCAGTTCGTCGATCAGGCCACGGGTGCTCTGGGCCTCGGTGTCCCGACCTTCGCTGGTCGACAGCCGCAGGGCCTGCTGCAGCAGGATGTCGGCGCGTGCCGGGTCCTGTTCGGCCACGCTGAGCGCCGACTGCAGCGAAGGCTGCTGCAACAATTGCATCTGCATGCGCCGGGCCTGCTGTTCCAGGCTCGGCTGGTCGCTGTAGTCCAGCAGGCGGTAGAGCTCGGCGAGTTTTTCGATGCGCTCCACGCGCTGCCCGCGCGAGGACTCGCTGATCTGCCGCTCATCCAGGCTCTTGCTATGGCGCTCGACGCTCTCGCTGAACTTCAGCGCCACTTCTTCCATGGAATCGATCAGCGGGTTGTCCGGCACGCTCGCGCTCGTCTCCGGGACGATGGGCGGGCGTGGTAGCAGGTCCAGGGGTACGACGTCGTTGTAGCTGTTGATTTTCATGGAGGCAGGCAATCCACCGCAGTACTGGTGTGTGCTGAGTGGCGTCTGGCGGCCTGCGGTTCCCTGCCTTCTGGCAGCCTGGGAGGTTGTGCAAGAACTGGCACGGCGATTTTGTCGAAAGTGCAACAAATGGCAAAAAAAGCCGTTTTTTGAAAATTAAATCCTTTTAAATCAAAGACTTGTTTAAGTGTTGAGGTTGGTACATTCGCTGCTCTCTGTCTCTCTCGCCACTGTCGGCATAGCGTGAGTGATGAGGGATCAACCGTGGAATCGAATAGCGTTCAGAAGGAAGCGAAAGTCATTGGCGCCATCAAGCTGGACCTGGGTGGCCTGGCACGCAGCAGCGAGAAGAAACTGCGTTGTTTCATCAACAAGCGGGTGTTCAACCAGGCCGATGTCGATGACCTGATGCAGATGACCTACCTGGAAGCCTGGCGCAACCAGCACAAGTTCATCGGGGCCTCCAAGCCGGAAACCTGGTTGTTCGGGATCGCCACCAACCTGGTCAGCAATCACTTCAAGAGCCTCTACAGCAAGCCGCAATGCGCGGTGCTGGAAGAGTCGGGAGTCGAGAGCCTGGAGCATGGGCATGATCCCAGCCAGGTCAGCGAACACCAGCGCCTGCTCAGTCGCACCCTGGAAGCCATCGATGGCCTGTCGGTGGACATGCGCGCGGTGATCGACCTGCTGGTCGATTCGGACATCAGCTACCAGGACGCCGCGCAGCAGCTGGGGGTGCCGATCGGCACCGTGCGCTCGCGCCTGGCCCGGGCTCGCGGCCAGTTGAAAATGAGTGTGTATGCCGAGGGGGTCAGCGCATGAACGGTTTTGTCCGCCGTGCCTTGCCCGCGACCCTGCCACGGGGCGTCCGGGAGTCCTGTGAGGCCGACCTGCCGGCGATGATGGAAATCTTCAACGAAACGGCCGGCACCGGTGCCAATTCCCCAGTGACCCGGCCGATGACGCTGGAGGAGGTGACCTTCTACATCAACCTCTACAAGCGTGATGGCCTGCCGGTATATGTGCTGGAGCGCGGGGGCGAAGTGGTCGGCTGGCTGTCGATCAACCGCTTCAGCTGGGGGACCCAGGCCTGCCGCAACACGGGCGAAACGGCGATCTATGTCCGGGCCGATCGCCATGGCAGTGGCATTGGTGTGCGCCTGGGGCATGCGACCGTGATTCTCGGCCGCCAGTTCGGCCTGGAAACCCTGGTGGCCTGGATCATGGCCGCCAACGTACCCAGCCAGCACATCGTGCAGTCCATCGGTGCGGTGCAGTGGGCACGTCTGCCGAACATCGCCCGGTTTGGCGAGGAACGGGCCGACGTGCTGCTGTTCGGCCTGCCGCTGTATGAGACCCTGGCCGAGCCGTCGCCGGTTGCGACGGCCCCTGACAGCGCCGCGCACTAGGCTGTGTACGAAATTGTTTGAAACGCAGGTTAGGCAAGGCAAAAACCGGCGAGGAACGCCCGGGGTCGCGCCCGACTTGACTGGTTGTCAATGAGCATTCCGAGCCGGTTTTTAACGCCGCATAAACAAGTTTCAAGCGATTTCGTGCATAGCCTAGGGGCGGCCTCCGGTTGCCGGGGCCATCGTGGCCCCGGTGCCCGGTATCGCTCAGCCGAGGGTTCTTTGGGTGGTCCTGGCCGCCTCGATGGCCTCCTGCTCGCCAGTGGCGACCACCTTGAGTTCGACCTGGCCGACCTCCAGGGCCTGTTCGATGATCAGCTCATCGCCCTGGCTTTTCAGCAGCGCCTGCAGGCGCTGGAATTCACCACACCAGATGGTCTCGATGTCGCGATCCCGGGTCTTGTCGCGGTCGTGGCTCATGGCGACGGCACGCACTTGCAGGCGACCGGTGTCCGCCTTGCCGCCGACTTCGACCCCGAACCCCGGGGTGGCTGTCTTGCGCAGTACCACACGCCCGGCCTGTGCCCAGGCGGTTTCCATGCCTTCGCGGGTTTCATAACCCAGGCTGGCCAGTCCCTGCAGGACCGCCTGGCGCCGAGCGATGGCCGCCTGTGCCTGCAGATGGGTGCTGATCGCGGCCTTGCACTGTTCGATCAGACCGCTGAGCTGCTGCAGGTCCTGGTTCGCTTCGCAGCCCGCGACCTGCTCCAGCAGCGATTGGTGGGCCGTATCCTGGAAGGCGGCCACTTCGCTGGCAAGATCCTGCAACTGGTTGAAGTGGGCGCGTTGTTGCTGGTAAAGGCGTGTGGCGTGGGCCAGGTCGAGTACCAGGCTGTCGAGCAGCAGGTTGTGGGTTTGCGGGCGGGACTCGGCTTCGGCCTTTTCCAGCCTGAGCACAAACGGCTCGGCCGCCTGTACACCTTGCAGCAGTTGCAGCTCGGCAATGTGCCGGTCGATGCGCAGCAGCCGTACATCCCTTGAGCTGTCGAGCGGTTGGCTATTGATCCAGTCGGCCAGCGAGGGGGCCGGCGCGTCGCTCTTGAGCTGCTGGGCGAGGGCGTGCTGCCCGGCACCGAGGGTTTCCTGCCCGGGCGCCGTGGCCAGAAGTGCGAACCCCTTGGCCAGCAGGGCATCGGCATCTTCGCGCGAAGCGCCCTGGGCCAGCTCGCTGATCTCTTGCTGCAACTCGCGGGTGGCCAGGCCGGGCTTGGCCTGCAGGGCCTTGAGCAGGGTGGCCGCGTTTTCGTGGACACGCCGCTGCTGCTGGCGCTTTTGCGTTGCGCGGATGATCGCCCGTTCCTCGCGCTCTTCCAGGTCGCGTTCCAGGAAGTCGATTTCGATGGGCACGGCCTTTTGCAGTTCACGCAACTGATCCTGCTGCAGCAACGCGCACAAGCGTGCATGCCGGGCCACGGCGGCGGCGCGGTCGGCCTCGCTCAGTTCGCCGATCCTGCCGGCCTGCGTCTGCCAGCGCTCGAAGGCTGTAGCCAGGCGCTGCAGGTGGGCCTCGCAGATCGCCAGGATCTCTTCCCGGGTGACGATGCGGACGACTTTCGGTCCACTCATGCGCTGGTCTCCGTTACGGTTGCCGGGCTCTGCGGCAGGGGTTCGAGGGCCGGCTGCAAGGCGCTTTCGATCGCCGCCCGCAACCGTGCACGTTCATTGTCGCCATCGTGATACCAGCCATGGGACGAGACCCGGTGCAGGTTCGGGATGGCACGGTGCAGCACCGACGGCCGCCAGATTTCGCGGGCGCGGGCGTGGCTCAGCAGCGTGTGGCAGGGTGAGTCGCACTCGATGCCGATGGCATACAGGCCCGTGGCCGGGTTCTCGATGGCGAAATCCAGGCCGAAGGCATCGCCCTCGTTGGCGCTGCTGGCCTGCCAGCCCAGTGACTGAATGTACTGGCCAACGGTGTTGATGAAACCGTCACGCTGTTGTTGCTGCCGGCGCCGGGCCTCGCTGCGGTCGGTCTGCAGGCGGTTGAGCAGGCTGGCGCTGGTGGCGAACTCTCCGGCCGACAGGCCACGGGCGTATTCCAGGTAGCCCTGCAGGTAGTCGCGCGGGCTGTTGGGCGCGCGGTGGGTGGTGAGCATGTCGGAGATATCGGCGATCGGCATCGAGGTGATCAGCACCACCTTCCGGCGCGCACGGGTGACGGCCACGTTCAGGCGCCGCTCGCCGCCCTTTTGCCCGAGCACGCCGAAGCTGCGGCGGAAGGCGCCCTGGCCGTTACGGCCGAAGGTGGTGGAGAAGACGATGATGTCGCGTTCGTCACCCTGGACGTTTTCCACGTTCTTGACGAACACCGACATGTCCTCGCCGTCCTCCAGGCGCTCGCGCTCCTGGGCGTAGGCCTGGCGGAACAGCTCGTCTTCCTCGGCACGTCGTTCGAGATGTTCCTCGATCAGGTCGGCCTGCTTGCGGTTGAAGGTGACGACGCCGATGGAGGGGCGTTGTTCGTAGGGCTGACGCCACAGCTGGGCAAGATGCTCGACGACCCGCTCGGCTTCCAGGGCATTGCTCTGGTTCTGGTACAGCCCGTCGACCTGGATCAGCTCCAGCGGCTTGATCCGCAGGATATTGGCCTGGGGATGGCGCACCGGTACGCTCAGGCGGTTGCCGTAGAACGACGCGTTGGAGAAACCGATCAGTTCGCGGTAGGCCGAACGGTAGTGGATCTCCAGCGTGGTGCTGGGCAGGACGCTGCGGGCCAGTTGCAGCAGGTCCGGGCAGTCCTTGATTTCCCGGCGGTTCCAGGTGTCCTCGAAGGCTTCGCGCTGTTCCTCGTCGGCGTCTTCGTTCGGCAGGTCGCCATCGAACAGTTCGGCTTCGTCGCTTTCGACCCGGCTCGAGAAGAACGCCGTGGGTGGCATCTGTTTCTCGTCGCCGCTGACCACGGTCACCTGGCCGCGGTAGAGGGTTGGCAAGGCGAACTCCACCGGCATCTGCGAGGCTTCGTCATAGATCACGATGTCGAACAGGCCGGCCTTGAGTGGCAGCACGCGGCTGGCGACGTCGGGGTTCATCAGCCAGACCGGACGCAGGCTCATCAGGCCCAGTTCCGAACCCATTTCGATGAACTCGCGCAGGCGTCGCGAGCGTTTGCCTGTCAGGCGGGTGACGTCTTCCCACTGCTTGCGGCTGCCCAGGCGGGCAGGGTCGATGCCCTTGCCGAGCAGCTCGCGGTTGAGCAGGCGCATCTGGATGTCGGCTTCGGCCAGCCCGGCAACCTTCGCCCGGGCCTCATCCTGGCCGAACAGCAGCTCCGGGTTGGCCTGCTCGATCCGATGCTTCCAGCCCAGCCGGGCCTCACGGTTGAGCAGTCGGCGCACGGCGCTTTCGAGTTGGTCGACGGGGAGCTGATCGAGCTTGTCCTGGACCTGGCGCAACAGCGCGAGCAGTTCCAGGTCGGCCGGTCCGAGTTGGCCGGCCCGCCCGCGAAAGCGCTGGTAGGCCGCCAGTGCAGGCAGCGCGTCCTGCAAGCGGGTCAGGGCCAGCTGGTTGCTTTCATTCGCGGCAATGGCCCGTTCGAACGCCTGGCGCAGGTCTTCGCCCACCCAGTCGGCCAGCCGCGTAAGACGGTCCTGGCTGTGCTGCCTGGCGCCCTGGCGAATGAGGGCGGCATCCAGGTCCTTGAGCAGCGCTTCGAAGCTCTGCTTCTGGCCGGTGAGAATCGCCGCATCGACCTGCTCGCCGCGCGGCGCCAGCGCCAGGCCCTGGGCCAGTGCCTGGATTTCGCGCAGATGACCGATATCACGGCTGGCCAGGCTCGGCAGTTCCAGCCGGACATCCGGTGCCAGCGCTTCCAGGCCCAATGCCTGATGTACGCCGTTCAGCGCCGCCTGCAGCGGACGTGTGCGGGTCTCCAGCGTGGCGGCGGCCAGCAGGGCCGGCAGGCGGGTGTCGTCGGCCTGGGCGTCGTGGCTACGCAGGAAGCGGCGCAGGCCGCGTCGGCGCAGCAGGTGCAGCGGGTTGATCCGGGCCAGCCAGGACTGGGCCTGCAGCACTTGTTCGGCATGACGCCGCAAGCGCTGCAGTGACTTGTCGTCAAGCGCGCTGAGCGCAGGGGAGTGGCCCGGCAGGTAATGCCCGGGGTCCAACTGGCGCAGTTGCTGTTCGATATCGCCCAGTTCGGCGAGCAGGGTTTCACCGCGCAGTGCCTGTGTCGTGTCATTGCGCCGGAACAGCGGCAGCCAGTGCGCCAGGCGCAGGCGCTGTTCCTCTTTCAGGCCCAGCAGGGCTTCGGCATGCCCGGCCATCCAGTGGCGGTAGGGCGTCGGGTCGTCGACCTCAAAACTCGACAGGTGCTCCTGCAAGACCTTCTGGCGAGCCGTTTCCGCCGCGACAAACTCCAGCAGGGCATCGCTGAACGCCTGCAAGGTCGCCGGGTCCGCGGCGAAGGGCTGCAGTTGCGCCAGGGCGCTGCCTTCGAACCGGGCCGGCAGCCAGAGGCGAATCAGCGGCGCGCAGTTTTCCTCCAGGCGCGTCAGGCTGGCGATATCCAGTGCGGCCAGGCGTTGGCGCAGCGCCGGGAATTCCAGCAGCGGGCTGCCTTGCTCCAGTTCGATCAGCTCACCCAGCAGGCTGCGGTAGCTGATGCCGGTCAACTCGTCGATTCGATGAAGGCTCTGGTGGAAACGATCCAGTTCGCCTTCCAGGGCTTCGATGCGCGCGGCCATGCGTTCACGCTGGCGTTGCCAGTCGCTCGCCCAGGCGCCCTCGACGAACAGTGCTTCCAGTTGTTCACGGATACTGCGAATGACCGGCTCGCGGTCACGGTTGACGTCATTGAGCATGACGATGCGCTGACCGAGACCTTCGGCCACCAGGCGCTTGTGTACCACTTCGAGCGCGGCATGCTTCTGGCAGACGATCAGCAGGCTGCGCTGGCGGCCAATGGCGTCGGCCACCATGTTGACGATGGTCTGGCTCTTGCCGGTGCCGGGCGGCCCCTCGACCAGCAGCCCCGGGCTTTGCCGGGCGCGCATTACCGCCGCCTCCTGGGAGGGATCGCTGGCCACGGTGAAGAACCGTTGCAGTTCGGGCGGCGCTTGACCGGCCTCGGCTTCGACTGACTCCTTGAGGCGCAAGGCGGTCTCCAGGCCGGTGCCGCCCGGCGAGAGCGACTTGAGCTGGCGCAGGTCCTCGCCGATGGCCTGGCCCATGAAGGTGACATGGAACAGCACGGCGGCACAGGCCAGTTCGTCCTTGTACGGTGCCACGTCGATGCTGGTCGGCGGCAGCGTAGCCAGCGTACGCGACTGTGCCGTGGCGAGCATGCCGAAGGCATCCATGACATCGGCGGTACGGATTGCCGAGCGGCCGAGCAACTCATCGGCAGTCTTGCGCCACTGCTTGCAGGCTTCGGGGCCGAGCAGGCTTTCGAGTGCCGGATTGAGCCGGACCTCCTCGCGCTCGCCATCGAACGCCAGCGCCACCTGCGCGCGGCTGCCCACCTCGACGATCAGCTTCACCGGCCACAACAGCAGCGGCACGATGCGCGGGCGGGTATTGCCGCGTGTATCGCGGCTGAGCAGGAACGGGAATCCCAGGTACAGCCCGTCGATACCGGTGTCGCGCTTGTACAGCGAGCTTTGCCGCTGCAAGGCATGCAGTCGCGACTCCAGTTGCGCGTTGGCCAGGAAACTTTCCGGATCGAGGTTTACCGAGCGGGCGTTACGCAGCAGCAGGTGATCGAGCAGGGCGGCAGCGGGGCGGCGCTCAGTGTCCAGTTCCTGGAGGTCGACGCGCGCGGTGGTCTTGCCGATGCTCATGCGCACCAGCGGGCCCCGCATCACGGCGGTGACGACCTTCTTCTCGAAGAAGTCGAGGATCTGCGAGACGTACTGCTGTTTCTGCGGTTCCAGCCACTGCTCGGCGGGAATCGCCAGCAGCACCAGGGCCCTGGCCAGGGGCATGCGCCGTTCCAGGCGGAACTGTTCCGCCCACTCGTCCACCACTGGCACGCCACTGCAGGCGAAGCCGCTGATGCGCTCGTCGACGGCGCGGTAGAGTTCCTGCCGGGGGTGTTCCAGCAGCGCGCTGGCGTTGTCGGGATCAAACAGTCGAACGTCGGCATCCCTGGCCAGGCTCGCGGCTTCCTCGACGATCGCGGTGGCCGAGCGGAACTGGCTGATGTTCGCACTGAGCAGGACGATCAGGTCTTCCTCGGCGATCACCCGGCGTTCCGACAGGGCCTGCAGGCCGGGGTGTTCGGTGTCCGGCAGCAGGCGCTGGCGCTCCTGCCACTGGGCGGCCAGGCGGGCACGGGAGGTGGAGAGCAGGTAGATGCGCAGGTGTTCTTCATCGACCTCGATGTGCTGGTGCAGTGCCCGTTGGCGAACATTCTGCGCACGCACGCTCAGCCGCGACAGCCAGCTTTCGGTCTGCAACTGCTCGAGCAGGTCGGGCAGCGAGCCGCTGATCAGCCGGTAGCCTTCGAGCGGGTGATCGAGCAGCCAGCCCGGGGTGACGATGTCGCCGCGATGGATCAGCGGGATCTCGGCGTTGAGCAGCTTGAGGGCGAGCATCAGCCGGAAATCATCCTCGATGCCTTCGTGCTGCGCCACCTGGCGCAGGCCGGCCAGCAGCCGCGGTGCCAGGCCGATGTGTTCGGCCCAGGTGACGATGACCCCGCGCAGCAGGTGGTCGAGGGCCTGGGCCCAGTTGTCCGCCTGCGCCGCCGCCAGGGCGAATACCGTGGGTTTGCGAAAGCGTTGGCTGCCCAGGGTGATGGACGCACCTTCGTCATCATCCTGTTCGCTGTACGAGGACGCCGGTGCCTCGACCGGGATGCCATTGAGCCAGTCCTGCACCTGTGGCCACTGCCAGCGCTGGTGCCGGTCACGGGCCAGCAGGCCGCGCAGCAGCAGGTTCAGTTGCGGGTCGAGGTTCTCGGGAATCGGCACGCCGTTGGCGAGCACATGGATCAGAAAGGCGTTGGGGTTGATCCCTTCGAAACAGGCCCCGTGGGTCAGCTGTTCTAGCAGGATCATGCCCAGGCTCCACCAGTCCGACGCCGGGGCCACGCCGCCGGCGATCGCTTCGGGGGCCATGTAGCGGCTGGTCTCCAGCGGGGAAACGATATCCAGGTCGAACTCGGACAGCCGTGCCGAACCAAAGCCGCTGATCACCAGGTCCAGCGGTTCGCGAGTCCGTACCAGCAGGCTGGCGGGGCGCAGGTCCCGGTGGCGCAGGCCGGCTTCGTTGAAGGCATGCAGGGCCTGGCCCAGTTCGCGGACCACATGGCGAACGGCCGCATCATCGCTGACCACGATACCGAGATCGGCCAGTGTGCCGCCGGTCAGTTCCTCGATCACCTCGTAGGCCCGCTCATCCCAGCGGCCGGTGGCGAGGATCTCGGGGACGTGTTCACGCGGCAGCCGGCGGATGACATCGTAGATGGCCGGGTCCGGTTCGGCACCGGGCCGATACAGGGTCAGTACGGCCTGCCGTTCACTTTCCTGATGCCGGGCGATGTAGCGCTCACGTACACCGTCGGTATGACTGATCTGGCGCAGCAGGTGCCAGCCATCGACGACTGTCGCACTGTCGGGCCCGGGTGGTGGCAGTGGCACCTCGATGTCGCTGGAGGAAGCGGCGGCGTCCTGATTGGCCGGGCCGCTGCCACATTCCAGGCACATCAGGTCACCGGCCTCCATGGAGTGGCCGTTTTCGCAGAGGCGGGTGTCCGGTGCCGCAGCGATTTCGTCGCTGGCCTTGGGCAGATCATCCACGGTGACGACCGGTTGTGGGCGCCAGCCGAGCGGATGGATGGCCTCCCCGGAGAGGTCCCAGCCACAGGCGTGGCCGTCGATGGTGCCTTCACAGAAGATTTCCGCGAGCGAACGCTCGGACTGGCAGTTGGGGCAAAAACGAATCATCCGTATCACTTCCCTTGGCGAGGCCGCGCGGTATGGGCACTCAGCTGTAGTTGGTGGCCTTGGTCATGGAGCAGGTCGCGCAGCCGGAGCAGGTCATCGCGTTTCGGGATGCCGGCCATCCAGATGCTGCCATCGTCGTCGAACATCAGGTCCAGTGCCTTGTCGGCAGGTGTCAATTGCCGTTCATAGGTTCCCAGGCGGGCCTGCCCCAATTCGGTGAACAGGCTCAGCCGCTGGTTGTCGCTGCCACGCAAGGCCATCGATTGCGGTTGTTCCTGCAGGTAGGGGTCGCTGATCAATCCGTCGATCAGGCCGTTGGCCTGCCGTAGCTTGGGTTCGAGCTGCTCCAGCGAATAGCCGCTGTAGACCAGGATGTCGACGTCACTCAGGCGACGCAGTTCACCGAGCAGGGCCAGCAGTGCGTCGAATTGATCGAACGGTTCGCCGCCGGAGAGGGTGATGCCCTCTGCTTCGGCCAGCCAGGGCTGCAGGTCTGCCAGCAGCCGGGGCAGTTCGATCCGCCAGCGGCCAGGCCCCCAGGTATCGGCGGAGATGCAGCCCGGACAGCGGATGCGGCAGCCCTGGAACCAGATACCCAGGCGCCGCCCCGGCCCCAGGGTGGTGACCGGGAAGTGCACCCGTGACAGGCTCAGTTCCATGGTCAGCGGCGTTCCAGGTTCAGGCCGGCGGCATCCAGTTCGGTAATCAGGAACGACTGGCCGGGTTGCGCATCCTGGTCGAACAGCGCCCTGGACAGGGGGTTGAGCAGGCGCGCTTCGAGCTGGTTGCGGATACCGCGCCCGCCATTGGACAGGTCGCGCAGGCACAGGTCATGCAGGACCTGGCGAGCAGCCGGGGCCAGTTCGATGGTCAGTTGCAGGTCGCGCAGGTCGGCGAAAGTGCTGTCGACCATCTGGGTGAAGATCTGCTCGGCGACATCCTCGCGGATGAAGTCGAAGACGATGATGTTCTCACCGATGCGGTTGAGGATTTCCGGGCGGTTGAGCACCAGCTTGAAGTAGCGGTCGATCTCGCCGTGAACCTTGTCGCGTACCGTTTCGTAGGGCTCGCCCGGCAGGACATTGGCGGCCCGCTCGCCGTTTTCACCCTGGCGGTAGATGCCCAGGTTGGAGGTGAACACGATCAGCGCCTCGGAGAAATACACGCGGTCACCGCGACCGGAGGTCAGGACGCCGTCGTCGAGGATCTGCAGGAACTTGTCGAGGATGCGCGGGTGTGCCTTCTCGATCTCGTCGAACAACACCACGCTGAAGGGCTTTTCCCGAATGGCGTTGGTCAGCTCGCCGCCGACGTCATAGCCGACGTAGCCCGGTGGCGCGCCGATCAGGCGCTGGTCGGCATGTTCGGCACTGAACTCCGACATGTCGAAGCGGATGTACGCGCTTTCGTCGCCAAACAGCAGGCTGGTGATGGTTTTCGCCAGCTCTGTCTTGCCGACCCCGGTGGGGCCGGCGAGAAACGCCACGCCCCGGGGGCTATTGCCCTTGCGGCTGGCGCCGACACCGGTCATGGCGCGCTTGACGATATCGAGCATGTGGGTCACGGCGTGGGTCTGGCCCTTGACGCGCCGCCGCACGATCTCATCGGCCTGGCGGATGCGCTGCCGGTCGATCTTCAGCCAGGGGTCTTCGGTGACCCCGACCTTGTAGCGGCGCACGGCATCGGTGATGCGCTCCATCGGCACGTCCTCGACCCGGGCCAACTGGGCGATGGCGCTGAGGTCGAGCAATAGCAGGCCCTCGGTGTTTTCGACGAAGGCATCGATGGCCCCCTGGCGTTCCTGTTCGGTGGCTTCGGGCTTGCCCGCCAGCCCCTTGAGCAGGGCGGGGGCCAGGGCGCGGCGGGCGAGCTGGTCGGGTTTGGACACGGGAATATGGCGCAGGCGCGGGTTGTCGACCAGCAGCCAGTCGGGCAGGTCGCCTTCCTTTTCCACCACCCACAGCACGCTGTTAAAGAACGGCTTGCGCTGTTCTCCTGCCGGACGACTGCGGGTCTGGTGCGAAAGCACCAGGGCCTGGGTGAACAATTGGTGTTCGGCGGCGCTCAGCGAGTCGTTGCGCACGACCAGGCGGGAGGCGAAGTCGATGATCAGGGCGATCGGTTCACCCGCGCGATTGACCAGGCGCGGCAGGGTGCTGCCCAGCAGGTCGATGCCGGCGGGGGCGACGCCGTCCACCGGGGTGAGGCCCAGTTCGGTGAGCAGGGCATGCCCGGCGGCCGGATCGCTGCCGGGGCGCCCAAGTGCGCGAAAACCGGCGACCGGATCCCAACTGAGCACCTGGGCATGACCGCTGTTGAGCAGCACATCGCACAACGCCTGATTGAAGCTTTGCGCGGTGACGGTACCGGGCGCCACTTCACAGGCTTGCAGGTCGCGGATGTTCCCTGACAGGACGAATTGGCTTTTCAACGGCAGGAAGCGCAGTAGATCGCGCGCCCACCGTGGTTGTTCAAACGGAGCATTCCCTGGCATTGGCGACTCGCAGCTGTGATGGTCTGCGTAGGATGTTACCTACAAGATGTCCTCCTTAATACCATCTTCGGGCCTGAAAAGGCGTTGCTCGTCGTAACGCCTTTCCTCACTCAGTCAGGCAATCCGCCGTACTGAACGACGTGCCTTGCCCGACCGGGTGTAGCGGAACAGGTCCTTGGGATCGTTGCCATCGTCCTGCTCACCCCAGGGCACCAGCTCGATGCCGATGCCGAGGTTGCGCTTTTCAGCCTGCTCATTGATGTAGCGCAGGGCGGAATAGTCTTCCAGGGCGAAGCCCACCGAATCGAAGATGGTCACCTGTTCGCTGCCGGTCCGGCCACGGACCTGCCCGGCCAGTACCCGCCAGAGGTCGACCACCGGGAAATCGGCGGGCATCTGCTGGATATCGCCCTCGATCCGTGTCTGCGGCTCGTACTCGACGAACACCGTGCCGGCCCGCAGGACGTCGGCGTGCAGTTCGGTCTTGCCGGGGCAATCGCCACCCACGCCGTTGATGTGCATGCCCGGCTCGATCATCTCGGGCGTGAGGATGGTTGCGTAGGTCTTGTCCGCGGTGACGGTGGTGACGATATCGGCGCCCCGTACCGCCTCGGCGGTAGAGGCAGCACGGATGATCTTCAGCGAGGGGTACTCGGCCAGGTTGCGGACCAGCTTGGCGGTGGCCTCGGGGTCGACGTCGTAGACCGCGATTTCCTCGATGCCGAGGTGATAGTGGAAGGCCAGGGCCTGGAACTCGCTCTGCGCGCCGTTGCCGATCAGTGCCATGCGCCGCGAGTCGGGACGGGCCAGCGCACGCGCGGCCATCAGCGAGGTGGCACAGGTGCGCAGCGCCGTGGCCACGGTCAGCTCCGAGAGCAGCACCGGGTAGCCGGTCTCGACGTCGGCGAGCACGCCGAACGCCATCACGGTGTAGAGGCCGAGCTGGGTATTTTTCGGGTGGCCGTTGACGTACTTGAAGGCGTAGCGCTGCTCGTTGGCCACCGGCATCAGCTCGATCACGCCGATGTCGGAGTGGCTGGCGACGCGGGCCGACTTGTCGAACTCGGGCCAGCGGCGGAAATCGTCATGGATCGCATCGGCCAGGTCGCCGATGAAGCGGGCGATGCCGATCTCCTCGACGAGCCGGGTCATGGTGGGTACATCGACGAAACGGGTCATGAAGTCTCTCCGTCAGTTCAGGGTGGGGGTGGTGGCGGTGACGGGCGGCGAAGCCTTGCTGCGGTTGTAGGCCAGCACCAGGAACAGGAACCACAGCGGCATGAAGTACAGCGCCGTACGGGTATCCGGTCGCAGGGCCAGCAGGCCGAGCACGAAGATCAGGAACAGGAAGGTGGCGACGGCCATCGGTACGCCGCCGGGCAGCTTGAAGCTCGAACGCTGGTGGGCCGCCGGGTTCTTCCGGCGATAGGCGATGTAGGCGGCGAGGATCATCGACCAGGTGAAGATCACCAGGATCGCCGAGATGGTCGAGATCAGCGTGAACACGGTCATCACCTCGGGAATGATGAACAGCAGGGCCAGGCCGATCAGCATGAACACGCCGGAGAACAGCAGGCTCCATACCGGTACGCTCAGCGCCGACAGCTTGCCGAACAGTGCCGGGGCGCTCTTGCGCAGGGCCAGGCCGAAGAGCATGCGGCAACCGGAGTACACGCCGCTGTTGGCCGAGGACGCAGCCGAGGTGAGCACGACGAAGTTGATCATGCCGGCAGCGGCAGGGAAACCGGCGAGCAGGAACAGTTCCACGAACGGGCTGCGGTTGGCCGGCACTTCGGCCCAGGACACCACGCTGATGATGCACACCAGGGCGAGGATGTAGAACAGCAGGATGCGCCAGGGAATGGTGTTGATCGCCTTGGGCAGCGTGCGTTCCGGGTTCTTCGCCTCGGCAGCGGTGGTGCCGATCAGCTCGGTACCGGCGAAGGAGAACACGGCGATCTGGAACCCGGCGAAGAAACCGCTGAGGCCGTGGGGCAGGATCGACTGTGGCTCGACCATGTGGCCGAAGGAGGCGACCACGCCATTGGGCGAGGTGTACGAGGTGCCGATCATGAACAGGGCGGTGAGGATCAGCAGGACGATGGCGGCGATCTTGATGATGGCGAACCAGAACTCCACTTCGCCGAACACCCGCACGGCGAGCATGTTCAATCCCAGCAGCAGGAACATCGTGAAGAAGGCCGGCATCCACGCCGGCACGTCCGGATACCAGTACTGGAAGAACCCGGCCACGACCACCACGTCGCCGACCACCGCGACGCTCCAACTGAGCCAATAGGACCAACTGAGGACGAACCCGGCCCGGGGTCCGAGGTAGGCGGCGACGATATCGGCGAACGATTTGAAACGCAGGTCGCAGAGCAGCAGCTCACCCATGGCGCGCATGACGAAAAACAGGAAGAACCCGAGAATGGCGTAGACCAGCACGATCGAGGTGCCGGACAAGGCCACGACCTTTCCGGAACCCATGAACAGTCCGGTACCAATGGCACCGCCAATCGAAATCAGTTGAATGTGACGGTTATCCAGGGTCCGTTGCAGGTGCCCGCTGGAGTCGTGCCCGACAGCCGAGCTGTCATCAGGGTGACTGGAGATTTTCTCCATGACTGACCTCTTGTTCTTGTAATGGTTATGTTGAGTGTCCGGACGAGGCCATGTGCTGCCCGTGCCGGCCTATCACAGTGGTTGGGCTTGGGGCTTTACGCCGCGGCACCTGTCCGTGTGTGCCGTGGCGTGTGGAACTGAGCGACTTCAGCGGTTGTTCTCGAATCCCTGCAGGGTGTTGACGGCATTGATGCCGATCTCGTCGACCATGTAGCCGCCTTCCATGACGAACAGCGCAGGGATGCCGGCACTGGCGATCTGCGCGCCCAGGCGCAGGAAGTCTTCGCTGGTCAGGCGGAAGTGGCTGATCGGGTCGTCCTCGAAGGTGTCGACGCCCAGCGATACCACCAGGAACTCGGCCTGGTGCGTGACGATCCGCTCCAGGGCGTTCTGCAGCGCAGCGCTGTAATGGTCCCAGGTGGTGCCCTTTTGCAGCGGATAGTTGGCGGTGAAACCGACCCCGGCACCGCTGCCTGTCTCATGGGCATAGCCCGAGAAGTAGGGGTAGGACACATGCGGGTCGCCATGGATGGAGGCGAAGAACACATCCGGGCGGTCGTAGAAGATGTTCTGGGTGCCGTTGCCATGATGGAAATCGACATCCAGCACGGCCACCCGTTTCGCCCCGCGACTCAGGCAGCGTTCGGCGGCGATGGCCGCGTTGTTCAGGTAGCAGTAGCCGCCCATGTACTCGCGGGCGGCGTGGTGTCCCGGTGGACGGCACAGGGCAAAGGCGCTGTCGGCGCCGGCAATGACCCGGTCCATGCCGGTCAGCGCCACGTTGGCGCTGCTGCGCACCGCCTCCCAGGTACCGCCGGTGATCGGCGAGCCGGCGTCCATGGCATAGAAACCCAGCTTGCCGTCGATGAAGCCCGGCTCGCGGTCGATCGCCAGGTCACGCACGGGCCAGACCAGCGGCAGGGCGTCATGGGTCTTGCCGGTGGCCGTCCACTCGCTCCAGGCATTTTCCAGGAAGCTCACGTAGCGCTCGCTGTGGGCCGCGACGTAGCAGGCGCGGTCGTACTCCTGTTCGGCGATCACCTCGCCCAATGCGGTGTTCTGCACACGGGCGAGCACGGTATCGGCGCGCTGCGGGTTTTCGAAGGACGGCTTGACGGCACCATCCTTGAGTTCGGAGCCGTGATGCAGGCGATGCTTGGGACTGAAGACTGTCAGCACGCGAATTTCCTCTTGCTGTTCCTGTAATGGCTGATGGGAAGATTTTGAGCTGGAGGGCGTGAAAATTCTTTGCTTTATTCGCGCAATGTGGGCACTTTTTAGCAAAGTCAGACTCAGGATTGCCTTGATATGAGCAAAGGTTTTGCAGTGGATGAGCTGGACAGCGTCGATCGTTCGTTGCTGCGCCTGCTTCAGGAGGACGGCACGCTGTCCAGCGCCGCGCTCGGCGAGAAGCTGTCGATGACCGTGACGCCGTGCTGGCGCCGGCGCAAGCGGCTGGAGGATCTGGGGATCATCAAGGACTACCAGGCGAACCTGGACCGGCGCAAGCTGGGCTATGACGTCATGGCGTTCGCCCAGGTGCGCTTCGGCAATCATTCGGCGAACGCGCCGGATGATTTCGAGGCGGTCGTTCGGGGGCTCCCGCAGGTGCTGTCGTGTCACAAGGTGACGGGGGAGGCGGACTACGTGCTGACCGTATTGGCCACCGATCTTGAGAGCTACGGGCGTTTTGTCGAGGATGTGCTGCGGCGCCAGCCAGGCATTTCCTCGATCCAGTCCAGCCTCGCGTTGCGCGAGGTCAAGGCGGTGACCCGCATACCCGTGGACGGGTAGCGGGCCCTGTCGCGTGTCCTATTGTGCCGGGGCAGCCTGTTCGGCGGCTTCGTGAGCCTCTACCGCTTCGGTCAGGTCCTGGGTCATGCGCAGTTCGACGCCGGTTGCCGAGTACTGCGTGGCAGCGGCGAACGGCGCGGCGGCAACAGTTACCGGGTGCGCACGGCGACGCCAGACGAAGAACATCACCAGCGCCAGGTTGAGCACCGCGAATGCCCAGAACAGCCCGGACGGGCCGGACCATTCCATCAGTGGCGAAATGGCCAGGGGGCTGACCGCCGAACCCAGGGAGTTGATCAGCAGCAGGCCCTGGATCATTCGCACCAGGGCACCGGACGGCGCACTGTCGGCGGCGTGGCTGACTGCCACCGGGTACACCGCGAACACGCCGCCGCCGAGCAGGAACATCACCACCAGCATGGGCCAGCCGGAAGGCGGCAGCAGCAGGGTGATGGCCGACAGCACGAGGCAGGCGGCGGCCAGCACGATCAGCACGGTCTGGCGGTCCTTGCGGTCGGACCAGCGGCCCACCGGGTATTGCAGCACCATCGCGCCGAAAATCACCGCGGCCATGGTATGGCCGACTTCGGTGACGCTCAGCCCGACTTTCTGCAGGTACAGTGGCAACAGGGTGTAGACGGCGGCAATGATCACGCCGGAGCCAAAGCAGCCCATCACGCCAGTCGGGGTGATGCGGATCAGTTGGCCGGCCGGCAGCGGCTCGGCGCGCTCGACCAGCGGGGTAACCCGCGGAATCATGGCGATCGGCACCAGCGACAGTGAGGCGAGCATGGCGGCGATGGTGAACGGTACGCTTTCACCTGCGCCCATCACCGGGCCGAGGCTCATCTGGCCGATCAGGCCGGCGCCGTACAAGGCAATCATGTACACCGCCAGCAGGCGCCCGCGGATCTTCGGTTCGGCCACCAGCAGCAACCAGCTTTCCACCACCAGGTACACGCCGACGAGCGCCCAGCCGCCGATCAGGCGCAGGCCGGACCACACCCACGGGTCGTGGCTCAGGCCCTGCAACGCGATGGTCACCGCGATCACCGCGGCGAAGCAACTGTAGGCGCGGATGTGGCCGATGCGCACGATCAGCCGTTCGTTGAAGATCGAGCCCAGGGTCAGGCCGACGAAGTAGGCCGACGACACGATCCCGATCATGCTGGCGGAAAACCCCAGCGTATCCAGGCGCAGGGTGGTCAGGGACGACATCAGTGCGCTGCTGATGCTGATGATGAACAGGCCCAATAGCGGTGCCAGCGCCGTGGCCAATAATTGCGGGGACATGATGACCTCAGAGAACGAACGGAGTAACGGTGTTGCAGGCGGGGTTTTATAGGAATTCTGGGCTGGCAACGCAGGCGCGAATCTTAGCGGGCGCGATGGCGCAAATGAAGATGCAATTACCCTGTTTTCGGCTCGGACGTCGGATGTGTGATGATTTGTCGCAGGTGGACAAGGGCGTCACCTGGCAAGGCATCAGCGGCCAGCTCGGTTCCTGCCCTCGGTCCCGACCGTCAGTTCGACTCTTTCGTCAGGTTCACGGCCAGGGTGAGGGCGGCAGGTGCCTGCGGGCTGTTCTTCCAGCAGGTCGACTGGATGATCAGTTGTGCGGTTCGTTGGGGATCAGCGCGAGCAGGTCCGTGCTGCCGACGTCGACGCCGGCCTGCGACAGCAGGGTGGTCACTTGCCCGCGATGATGGGTCTGGTGGTTGAAGAGGTGGACGACCAGGCCGTGGAAGTCGCGAACGCCCGGTATGCCTTTGCTGTTGGCGTAGTGCAGGGAGTGGTCGAGGTCCGCTTCGGACACACTGTGTGCCCAATCGATGATGAGTTGGTCGAGCCAGGTGCGGTAGCCGATCAGCTCACCGAAACTGGGGAACAGCAACTGGTCGAGGCGACTGGGGGAGGGGCGCTGGCGAATCGGCTCCAGGGACGGGTATTGCGCCGGGTGTCGGGCAAACCGTTGCAGCGCTTGTTGGAGATTATGCGCTAACATCGCCGCTCATTTTCCTGACGAAGATAAGGACGTCGCATGACCACCATTCTGATCTTTCTGGCTATCGTTGCCCTCCTGGTCTTCTACGTCATCGGCATCTACAACAAGCTGGTGACCCTGCGTAACCGTTTCAAGAACGCCTTTGCCCAGATCGAGGTCCAGCTCAAGCGCCGTCACGATCTGATCCCCAACCTGGTGGAAACCGCCAAGGGCTACATGGCGCACGAGCGCGGTACCCTGGAAGCGGTGATCAACGCCCGCAACCAGGCTGTCAGCGGCCTCAAGAGCGCGGCTTCCAATCCGGGCGATGCCGGCAGCATGGCCCAGCTGGGCAGCGCCGAGGGCCTGTTGAACAGCGCTCTGGGCCGTCTGAACGTGACCCTCGAAGCGTATCCGGAACTCAAGGCTTCCGAGAACATGCAGCAGCTCAGCGAAGAGCTGAGCAGCACCGAGAACAAGGTGGCCTTCGCCCGCCAGGCCTTCAATGATTCGGTGATGGCGTACAACACCTACAAGCAGACCTTCCCGCCGGTGTTCTTCGCCGCAGCCTTTGGCCACTCTGCCGATGCCAGCCTGCTGGAGTTTGCCGACAGCGCCGAGATCCAGGCCGCACCCAAGGTATCGTTCTGATCTGCCCACCACGGACGGCCCATGAATTTCTTTGAACACCAGGACCGCGCCCGTCGTCATACCGGGCGCCTGGTCCTGCTGATGGCCTTGGCGGTCATCAGCCTGATCGCTCTCACCAGCCTGTCCCTGGCTTTGATCTGGCACTTCTATGGCGAGTCTGAAAGCCGCCGCAGCCTCACGCCGATACTCAATCCATCACTGATAGGCACCGTGGCCGTGGTGGTGATCGGTGTGGTGCTGGTCGGTTCGCTGTACAAGCGCGTGCAGTTGAACGCCGGCGGCAAGGTGGTCGCCGAAAGCCTTGGCGGCCGGCTGATCAACCTTTCGCCGCAGGACTTCTATGAAAAACGCCTGCTCAATGTGGTCGAGGAAATGGCCCTGGCCTCCGGTACGCCGGTGCCCTCGGTGTATGTGCTCGAGGATGACAGCATCAATGCCTTCGCCGCCGGCCTGAGCCCCAAGGACGCGGTGATCGGTGTGACCCAGGGGGCGATGAGCCTGCTTGATCGCGATGAACTGCAGGGTGTGATCGCCCATGAGTTCAGCCATATCTATAACGGCGACATGCGCCTGAACATGCGCCTGATCGCCTTGCTCCACGGCATCCTGCTGATTGGCCTGATCGGCTCCTGGGTGTTGCGCAGCGATACTGGCTCGTCGCGCCGCTCTTCATCGTCCAACGACAACAAGGGCGAGCTGTTCAAGCTGGCCGTTGGCCTGACCCTGCTGATACTCGGTTATGCCGGCACGTTTTTCGGCAACCTGATCAAGGCCGCGGTCAGCCGCCAGCGCGAGTTTCTTGCCGATGCCTCGGCGGTGCAGTTCACCCGCAACCCCGACAGCATTGGTGGTGCGCTGAAGAAGATCGGTGGTCATGCAGCCGGCTCGCAACTGCGGGCGGCGAATGCTGCCGAGTTCAGCCACCTGTATTTCGGCGCCGGGATCAAGTCGGCCCTCGACGGCATGTTCGCCACCCATCCGCCACTGGCCGAACGCATTCGCCGGATCGAGCCCGGCTGGGATGGCCAGTTTCCCCAGGTCAAGCGTTCCAGCCGCAATCCCGAGGATCTGGTTGCCGCCCCGAGCCAGCCTGCCCGTCCGGGCAAGCCGCAGGAAGCCTTTGCCGGCGCGGCGGTTGCCCAGTCCATCGCGGCGATCGGTGATCCTGGCCTGGCGCACCTGCAGGAGGCCCAGCTAACGCTGCAGGCCTTGCCCGACGCCCTGGTCCAGGCTGCCCACGACAAGGAGGCTGCCCAGGCGCTGGTCTACGGCCTGCTGCTCGATGCCGTGGACGTGCTGCAACAACAGCAGTTAGACCTGCTGCGCCCGCATCTGCAGCCGGCACTGGCCGAACGCCTGGACGCATTGCGGGCGCCGCTGCGTGAGGTCCCCCAGGGCCAGCGCCTGGCGCTGATCGATCTGGCGATCCCGGCGCTCAAGCAGCTGGGCAAGGAAGAGTTCGCCGCCATGAAGCGTGGCATGGCCGTGCTGATCCGGGCCGATGACCGTGTCGAACTGCTGGAATGGACCTTGTTGCGCATTGTCGAGCGCAATGTCGAGGGCTTGCGCTCGGTGGCCGGCAAGTACCGTCTGGAGGCATTGGCCGAGGAGGTGTCGCTGCTGCTGTCGTTCCTGGCCCGGGCCGGGCAGGGCGATCCGAAGCTTGCCGGCCAGGCTTTCGCCTATGGCTGTGCCGAACTGGCGTTCGTGGTGCCGGCCTTCAAGAGTGACGGTGACCTGAAGGCGCTGGAGGCGGCCCTGCAGCGCCTGACCGGCCTGCTGCCGTTGCAGAAGCCGCAACTGCTCAAGGCCATGGCCCGCTGCATTGGCCATGATGGCCAGGTTACCGCTGCCGAGGCTGAACTTATGCGGGCGGTGGCCGATATCCTGGATTGCCCGATGCCGCCGTTACTCACGGAGATCCACTCATGACGCCTTTCATCGTGCGCCACGCCAGTGCTGCCGATTGCGTGCAACTCAGCCACGTCGCCTGCCGTACCTTTGCCATGGCCTGTCCGGCGAGTACGCCCGCGCTGGAGATTGCCCGGCACATCGAAGGCAACCTGCAGCCTGATCATTTCGGCGAGTTGCTGCTGCAGCCGGGCAAGATCGTCCTGGCGCTGGAAGTGGACAACCAACTGATCGGCTACAGCCTGTTGACCCTCGATCCGGAGCCGGTGGGGATTGAGCTCGCCGATGGCGTCCAGGAGTTTTCCCGCTGCTACGTGGCGCCCGAATTTCATGGTACGGGGGCTGCCGGTTTCCTGATGAACGAATCGCTCAAGCACCTGACGGGACCGGTTCGCCTGAGTGTCAGTGAGGAGAACTCCAGGGCGATCCGCTTCTACCAGCGCCAGGGGTTTCGCATCGTCGGCGAAACCTACTTCCAGTGTGGCGATGAGCGGCAGCGTGACTGGCTCATGTTGCGCGACTGATGCCGCTCTCCCGAGGCCCTGCGTTCGCCCGACGAAGCAGGGCCTTTTGCATCTATCGGGATAACTCATGCGTTAAACTGATCAATCAGTGATCCGTGAGAGTCTCCCGTGGCCATCAATTTCGATTTGAACGACCTGCAGGCCTTTCGTGCCGTGGTCGAGCAGGGCAGTTTTCGTAAGGCCGCCCAGGCCATCAATATTTCCCAGCCTGCCCTGAGTCGGCGAGTGGAAAAGCTCGAGGAAGCCCTGGGTGTGCGGTTGTTCGAGCGCACCACCCGGCGCGTAAGTCTGACCCAGGTCGGCCGCGCCTTTGCACCCACGGTGGAGCGCCTGCTGGATGACCTGGATGTCGCGTTGCTGGGCATCACCGATGTCGCCTCGACCCGGCTGGGGCATGTCACCGTGGCCTGCGTGCCTTCAGCGGCCTATTACTTCATGCCCAAGGTGATCGCCCATTATCACCGGCAGTATCCGAAGATCAAGGTCAAGGTGCTCGATTCCAGTGCCAACGATGTGCATGCCGCGGTACTCAGCGGCGAGGCGGATTTCGGCTTGAGTTTCACCGGCAACCTGCAGCCGGAAATCGAGTTCGAACTGCTGGTCGAGGAGCGCTACGTGGTGGCCTGCCGTCGTGATCATCCGTTGGCGCAAAGGGCCAGCGTGAGCTGGAAGGAGCTGTACCAGCAGGACTACATCAGCCTCGACAAGACGTCCGGTAACCGCTTTCTGCTCGATCAGGCGCTGATCCGCATCACACCGGAAAAACCGGGGGTGTGCGAGACCCGGCATGTCACGACCATGATCGGTCTGGTGGAGGCGGGGCTGGGCGTGGCGGCGGTACCGACCATGGCGATGCCGGGGCCGGAGCATCCGCTGCTGACCAGCGTGCCGCTGGTCGAGCCCGAGGTGTTGCGCAAGGTCGGGTTGCTCAAGCGCCGGGGCAGGGTGTTGACCCCGGCGGCTCTGGAGCTGGAGCGGCTGATCGTGGAGATGAAACAGCCGGTCAGCGTGTAACGGTGTCCAATCCGGTGGACTTGACCGTTTCCTGGGCGGCGGGTGCGGCCAGGTACTGGAGCAGTGCCTTGGCCTGTTCCGGGTGCTGCGCACCTACCGGGATACCGGCGGCGAAACGCGTCACCGACTGCACCGACTCCGGAATCTTGCCGACATAGGTCACCCCGGGTACCGGCAGCAGCTCACTGACCTGCTGGAAGCCCAACTGGTATTCGCCGGTTGCCACCACCGAGGCCACGGGAATCTTCGGCACCATGGTCGCCTTGGGCTTGAGCTGGGCCTCGATACCCAGGCGCTTGAACAGTTGCTCCTGGATGTACACGCCGCTGGCGCTGTCGGAGTAGGCCACGGACTTGGCCTTGAGCAGGGTGTCCTTGAGTTCCTGCTCGGTACCGATCGCCGGCTTGGCACTACCTTCGCGCACCACTAGGCCGATCCGCGAGTCGGCCAGTTCGACCCGGGAGGCGGGCAGTACCTTGCCTTGCTTGATCAACTCATCGAGAGCGTAGCCGACCATGATCACCACATCCGCCTTCTCGCCACGCGCCAGTCGATTGGGAATGGCCTCCGGGGCCTTGCCCATGGACGGGCCGAGAGCGGTGTCGAGGGTGTTGCCGGTTTCGGCGGCGAATTTCGGACCGAGGATCTTGTAGGCGGCGGTGAAGCCGCCCGAGGTCATCACGCGGATTTCCTCGGCCTGGGCGACGCTGCCCAGGGCCAGGCTGCCAATCAGGGCGAGTTTCAGGAACAGTGCTTTCATCGGGTTTCTCTTGTTCGAATGGGTGGTGTTCGAATGGGGGGCGGACTGCCGCCTTGATTTTGTGGGAGCCGGCTTGCTGGCGATCCGCCAACGGCGGCCATCCAGCAAAATCTCTATGGCTCTTGAGATGGCTATCGCCAGCAAGCCGGCTCCCACGGGGTCGGGGGACACGCCATTACATGGCGGGCTTGAGCTGCAGGTTCGCCTTGCGGTAAAGGAACAGCGTCGCACACAGCGCACAGATGGCGGCGAAGCTCATCCAGTAACCGGGCGCGGCCTTGTCACCGGTGTATTCGATCAGTGCGGTGGAAATCGCCGGGGTGAAGCCGCCGAACACTGCGGTCGCCAGGCTGTAGGCCAACGAGAAACCGGCCACGCGGACCTCTGCCGGCATGATTTCGGTCAGCGCGGCGACCATTGCGCCGTTGTACATCCCGTAGAGGAACGACAGCCACAGCAGCACCAGCAGCATGCTGTTGAAACTCGGTGCCTTGACCAGCAGCGACAGCGCCGGATAGGCCGTGGCCAGGGTCAGGCCGGCCATGGCCAGCAGCACCGGACGCCGGCCGATACGGTCGGAGAGGGCGCCACCCAGGGGCAGCCAGCAGAAGTTCGAGACACCGATCAGCAGGGTCACCAGCAGGCTGTCGGCGGTGCTCAGGTGCAGCACGGTCTTGCCGAAAGTCGGGGCGTAGACGGTGATCAGGTAGAACGCGGTGGTGGTCAGGGCGACCATCAGCATCCCGGCGACCACGGTGACCCAGTTCTGTGCCAGGGTGTTGAGCACTTCACGCAGGCCGGGGCGGCGCTTGCGCTGGGCGAACTCTTCGGTTTCCGCCAGATTGCGGCGCAGGAAGAAGATGAACGGCACGATCAGGCAGCCGATCATGAACGGAATGCGCCAGCCCCAGTCGGCCACGGTGCTGGTGGCCATCCACTGGTTCAGGCCGTAACCCAGGGCGGCGGCGACCACCACGGCGACCTGCTGGCTGCAGGATTGCCAGGCGACGAAGAAGCCCTTGCGGCCCGGGGTGGCGATTTCCGCCAGATAGACCGAGACCCCGCCCAGCTCCGCACCGGCCGAGAAGCCCTGCAACAGGCGCCCGAGCAGGACCAGGGCCGGCGCGAGCAGGCCGATGCTTTCATAGCCGGGTACCAGCACGATCAGGATCGTGCCGCTGGCCATGATCGACAGCGTGACGATCAGGCCCTTGCGCCGGCCGACCTCGTCGATATAGGCCCCGAGGATCACCGCGCCCAGCGGACGCATGAGGAAGCCGGCGCCGAAGACCGCAAAGGTCATCATCAGCGAGGCGAACTCACTGCTGGCGGGGAAGAAGGCGGCAGCGATATAGGTGGCGTAGAAGCCGAACAGGAAGAAGTCGAACTGCTCGAGGAAGTTGCCCGAAGTGACACGAAAGACCGCGCCCGCCTTGGCACGGGCAGAACTGGCGGTGGGGGGTGTGGCGTGCATCGTTAGGTCTCCAGCATTTTTATGGCCTGCATCGCGGTGCAGATTTTTATTGGAGGCGATACTGGAGCAGCCTTATAGATTTGATAAGTGCATTTTTAGAATGGATTGATGCGTCTTGTGGATCAAATGGGTTACATGCCCCTCACTTCCTACCTATGGAGCCGCCAGGACATGGCACCTTCGTGCCCCCCTGGTGAGTAGTCCTCCCGATGAGCGAGCCGCCATCAGGCAAACCTCCCCAGCATGAACTCGATAAAACTGCTCAACTTCGGCGTCATGTGCTTGTCCGGCAGGTAGACCAGGTGCAACGGCCGGTCCAGCGTCTCGTGATCGGGCAGCACATGCACCAGGCGCCCGTCCTTCAGCGCTTCCTGCATCAGGGTCTGCGGCAGCAGGACGATGCCGAGGCCTTCCAGCGCGGCATTCATCAGGGCAGTGCCGTTATTGGCCGACAGTTGTCCGTTCACCCGCACGCTCTCGTGGCTGACACCACGAAACAGCCAGTCACGCTGTGCCGTGGCCCGCAGGAACACCAGGCAGTTGTGATGTTGCAGGTCCGCCGGGGTCTGCGGCACCCCGTGAGTTTCCAGGTAGGCCGGTGAGGCACAGGCAATGCGCCGGTTCTTGTTCAGCAGGCGTGCGACCAGACCGCTGTTGGGCAATTCGCCGTAGCGGAACACCACGTCGAAACCTTCTTCCACCAGGTCCACCACGCGGTCGTTGAACTGCAGCTCGATCTCGACCTCCGGGTATTGCTTGAGATAGGCGGCAATGGCCGGCATCAATCGATCCGAGGCCAGGGTCGCCGAGGCGCTGACCCGCAGTTTGCCGCGGGGGTGGGCACGCTGTTCGCGGGCGATCAGCTCAGCCTGCTCGATCTGGTTGAGAATGGACACGCACTGGCTGTAGTAGCCCTGGCCGATCTCGGTCAGGCTCTGGCGGCGGGTGGTGCGGTGCAGCAGACGGGTGCCCAGGTGCCGTTCCAGGCCCTGGACGTGGTTGCCGACCATGGTCGAGGAAATACCGATGGACTGCGCAGCCGCACTGAAGCTGCCGTGCTCCACCACCTTGACGAAGACCTTCATGCTAGCCAGGACGTCCATTGCCAACCTTTGATTGGGAGTGATCCAAGAAAGCGCTAGTTTATCAAGCAGGGTTATGGGATCACCATGGGCGGCAACAGCGGTTGGGCACTTGCGTGAAGTCGTACAGCAAGGGTTCAGCAAGACGTCGTCATCGGGCTTGCCCGCAAGGCTATGATCCGTTGGGTACAGCGGGTTTCGGGGGTGTGTGATCAGCGGTTCATCGGGAGTTTTCGGGCTGCGCCTGTCGCGTCAGGCCAGTGGCATGTTGGCGATTCTGATCTCTATCGCCCTGGCATCGCTGGATACCGCCATTGCCAATACGGCGCTGCCGGCGATCGCCAACAGCCTGCACACCACGCCGGCGGCCTCGGTGTGGATCATCAATGCCTACCAACTGGCGGCAGCGGCGACCATTCTGGCGTTCGCCTCGTTCGGTGGTGTGATCGGGCACCGCAAGGTCTACCTGTTCGGACTGGTGCTGTTCACGATAGCTTCGGCACTCTGCGCGATGTCGACCACCCTGACCCAGTTGACCCTCGCCCGGGTGCTGCAGGGCGTAGGCGGCAGCGCGATCATGAGTGTCAACGCGGCGCTGATCTTCAGCCTGTTCCCGCCGGAAAAACTCGGCAAGGGCATGGGCCTCAATGCGCTGGTGGTGGGCATGTCGTTCGCCGCCGGGCCGACGGTGGCGTCGCTGATCCTGTCGGTGGCCAACTGGCCCTGGCTGTTTGGCGTCAACCTCCCCATCGGCCTGATTGCGCTGGCGATGGCGATCCCTTCGCTGCCGCATACCCCGCCCAACGGCCAGCGTTTCGCCTGGGGGACCGCTGTGCTGAGCATGGTCACCTTCGGTTCGCTGATCTATGCGCTGGGCGAAGGCGCGCAACTGGCTGGCGCACCGGTGATCGGCCTGGCTTTGCTGGTCTGTGTCGGTGCCGGTTTCCTGATGATTCGCCGCGAAGCCGGGCATCCGGCGCCGTTGTTCCCGCTCGACCTGCTCAAGCGGCCGATGTTCGCCTTGTCGGCCGTGACCGCGATCTGCTCGTTTGCCACCCAGGGCCTGGCGTTCGTCTCGCTACCGTTTTTTTTCGAAACGGTACTGGGGCGCGACCCCGTGCAGACCGGCTACCTGATGACACCCTGGTCGGTGGTGGTGGCATTGATCGCGCCGTTTGCCGGACGCCTGTCGGACCGCTATCCGCCGGGTTTGCTCGGGGGCATCGGGCTGGGTGTGCTGTCTTTGGGCATGTTGTCCCTGGCGATGCTGCCCAGTGACCCGAGTGCACTGGAGATCGGCGTCCGCATGGTGATCTGCGGCCTGGGTTTCGGCTTCTTCCAGTCACCGAACCAGAAGGCGCTGATGACCAGTGCACCACGTGAGCGCAGCAGCGGGGCCAGCGGTACGATCGCCACGGCGCGGCTGATCGGCCAGTCGACGGGGGCTGCGCTGGTGGCGCTGAGTTTCGGTATATCGAGCCATGAGGGGCCGATTCTGGCACTGTATATCGGTGCGGGGTTCGCGGCGGCGGCTTGCCTGGCGAGTTTTTCGCGGTTGGTGGCGCGTAGCGGCGTGTAAGAGGTAGCGGGGATGGCCGCCGACGGCGGTTCGCTGGCAAGCCAGCGCCCACAGGGACCTGGATGAGGAATGGGATGGGCAGGGATTACCTGGCATTTTTTGCGTCGCTGTTTCTTTCCAGGCTGGCCGACCAGATCCTGTTGTTCATCGTTCCGCTGTTGGTGTTCCAGAGCACCAACAGCGCCTCCTGGGCCGGGCTGGCGTTCTTTGCCGAAGCCTTGCCGCGCTTTCTCGCCTTCCCGGTCTGCGGCGCGTTGTGCGACCGCTTTTCGCCGGTGCGTATCCTGCACCTGAGCCAGGCCTGCCGGGCCATCACCTGTATCCTGGCGGTTGTCGGCCATGGCCTGTTCGGCGGCATCTATTGGCTGGTGGTGCTGTCGGCGTTGTGCGGGGTGCTGACGACCCAGGGCATCATGGCCCGCGAGGTGCTGCTGCCACATGTCTTCGCGCGTTACAGCTACACCAGGACGCTGTCCTACTCGCAGATCGCCGACCAGAGTGGCCTGGTGCTCGGCCCATTGCTGGCGGCCCTGATGCTTGGGACCATGAGCTGGTCCTGGGTGGTATTGGCCGTCGCCGGCCTGTTCCTGCTGGCCGACCTGGCGATGTGGGGCTGGCAGCGCAGCAGCACCGTCACACTGCCCACTTTCGAGCAGCAGCCAGGGCTCTGGCTGAAACCCCTGCGCGTGGCGCTCGGGCACATCCGGAGCCTGGCCGAGTTGCAAAAAATCATCTGCCTGGCAGTCGGTGTCAACCTGATCGTTGGCGTGACCCTGGCGACTTCGGCCGCGCTGGTGGTCGGTGTCCACGAGCAGGGCAAGGACTACTATGCCGGACTGCAGGCGGTGGGCGCGGGGGTGACCATCGCCATCCTGTTCCTGCTGGCGCGGGTCCACCTGTCGCTGCGGCTGCTGGGCGGACTCTCCTATTCGTTGATCGTGCTGGGCGGCTTCATCAGTGGCCTGAGTGGCTCCATCGCGGGCTATGTGCTGGGTTTCCTGCTGGTGATCGGCTTCGACAAGATGTTCAACGTGTACATGCGCAGCATCCGCCAGCGGGTCATTCCCGCGCAGGATTTCGGCAAGACCGTGGGCGTGATCACCTTGCTGAACAACCTGTCGCAGCCTCTGGCCGGCTTGCTGGTTGGAGGCCTGGCGGCCCCTTTGGGCGCTCGCGGCGTGGTACTGGTGTTGAGCGTGGCCAGCCTGCTGATCGGCGTGGCCGCCTGTTGGCGATGGCATGAGCGCTTGCAGGCAACCTGACATCACTGGAAAAACACCGGCGATTGGATATTCTGTGCGCCGATTATGGATCCGATCCGCCGATTTCAGGCGTGTCGACAAGTACAGAGGGTGGGCTGATGGCGGGCAGGTTGATCTATCTCATCGGGCCTTCGGGTTCCGGCAAGGACAGTCTGCTCGAGGCCGCCCGTGACTCCCTGTTACAGCGTGGTGGCCGTATCGTGCGGCGGGTCATCACCCGTTCCGCCGAGGCGACCGGCGAGGCGGCCCATGGTGTCAGTGTCGGGCAGTTCGCGGCGATGCGCGAGCAGGGGGCTTTTGCCATGAGCTGGGAGGCCAATGGCCTGAGCTATGGCATCCCCAGTGAAATCGATCAGTGGCTGGCTGATGGCCAGGACGTGCTGGTCAACGGCTCGCGGGGCTACCTGCCCGAGGCCCGCAAGCGTTATCCCGACCTGCTGGCGGTGTTGTTGACGGTGGACCAGGCGGTGTTGCGCGAGCGACTGCTGGAGCGTCGCCGTGAGTCGCTGCCGGAGATCGAGGCACGACTGGCGCGCAACGCGGCATTCACCCTCGATGCCGGAGAAGACCCGTCGCTGGTGTTGCTGGACAACTCCGGGCCGATCCGCCAGACCGTGACCCAGTTGTTCGCCTTGATCGACAGGGCGTGAATACGCCGACGTCCTTGCAAGTGTTGTCTAGAGTTGAACGGGGGCTGTAGTTCCGCCGCTTGTTGGGCGGGGTTACGCCATATCCCGAGCAGCCACTCACGCACATTCACTTCATCGAGGTCTCCATGCACATCAATCTCTCCGGCAAGGTTGCCATCGTCAGTGGTTCCACCGCCGGTATTGGCCTGGGCATTGCCCAGGGCCTGGCCGGCGCCGGTGCCCGCGTCGTGATCATCGGTCGCCAGCAGGGCAAGGTCGACGAAGCCATCGCCAGTGTGCTCGCAACGCATCCCGCGGCTAACGTTCGTGGCCTTGTGGCCGACCTGGGTACGGCAGCTGGCGCAGAGACGCTGTTCAAGGCCGAGCCGCACGCAGACATCCTGGTCAACAACCTGGGCATCTACAACGACGTCGATTTCTTCGACACGCCGGACGAAGAGTGGGCGCGCTTCTATGAGGTCAATGTGATTTCCGGTGTGCGCCTGGCGCGGCACTACACACCACAGATGGTCGAGCGTGGTTGGGGGCGCGTGCTGTTCGTCTCGTCCGAGTCGGGGATTGCCACGCCGGCCGACATGATCAACTACGGGGTCACCAAGAGCGCCAACCTCGCCGTGTCCCACGGCTTGGCCAAGCGCCTGGCGGGGACCGGGGTGACGGTCAACTCGATCCTTCCCGGGCCGACCTTCACCGATGGTCTCGAGGGCATGCTCAAGGATGCGATCGCGGCATCGGGCCGCAGTGCCCGGGAAGAGGCCGACGCCTTCGTCAAGGTCGCCCGGCCGACCTCGATCATCCAGCGCGCAGCGGATGTCCGGGAGGTGGCCAACCTGGCCGTCTACCTCGCTTCGCCGCTGTCTTCTGCCACCACTGGCGCGGCCTTGCGGGTCGACGGCGGTGTCGTCGACAGCCTGGCTATCTGAGCCTTTTGAGGAGCATCCCGGCATGGCCGCTACATCCGTCACGATTGAAATTCCTGCCAGCCCCGACCAGGTCTGGCAACTCATGGGGGGCTTTGGCTCGCTGTCCGACTGGCTGGCGTTCATTCCCAGCACCCGCCTGAGTGAGGGCGGGCGGGTCCGCACCTTGCAGACCGCCGATGGCAGTGTGGTGGTCGAGCGCCTGGAGGCCTTCGATAATCGGGCACGGCGTTACAGCTACTCGATCCTGCAGGCGGCCTTTCCCGTCACTGACTACCTGGCCACGTTGCAGGTGCGTGAAGGGAGCACCCCTCAGAGTGCCATCGTCGAATGGGCCGGGATCTTCAGCCCGGTCGGGGTGGGCGATGAGGAGGCTGTTGCGCTGTTCCACGGCATCTACAGCGCGGGCCTGGAGGCGTTGAAAACCCACTTCCCGGGTTGAACGCGCGTGCAAAAGAACGCGTGATGCCCTATAACGGCTGACATCGTAAAGCCTGGCCGGCCATGCGCAGGTCGGGTTTTGTCTCGGGAAGAGGTTATCGATGTTGCGTATTCGCGGGTTGAGCAAGGGCTATGCCACCGCCCAGGGACGGCTGGCGGTGTTGCAGGGCGTGGATCTGCAGTTGGAGCAGGGCGCGAGCCTGGCCCTGATGGGCGAGTCGGGCAGTGGCAAGAGTACCCTGCTGCACCTGGTGGCCGGCCTGGACAGCGCCGACAGTGGCTCGATCGAGGTCGCCGGGCGTGACCTCTGCCAACTGAATGAAGGGCAACTGGCCAATTGGCGGCGCCAGGAAATCGGCCTGATCTTCCAGCAGTTCAACCTGATTCCGAGCCTGACCGTGGCCGACAACCTCGCATTCCAGGCTCGCCTGGCCGGGCGTCATGACCGGCATTGGGAGCGCCAGTTGGTCGAGCGCCTGGGGCTCGGGCAGACCCTGTCCCGTTATCCCGAACAACTCTCCGGTGGCCAGCAGCAGCGGGTTGCCCTCGGTCGCGCACTGGCGGCCCGGCCGCCGCTGATCCTGGCCGACGAGCCCACCGGCAGCCTGGATGAAAGCACCAGTGACGACGTGCTGGATGTGCTGCTGGAGCTGCTTGCCGACAATGCCACCAGCCTGTTGATGGTCACCCACAGTGAGCGCATGGCCAGCCGCCTGCAACGTCGAGTGCGTTTGCACAATGGCCGGCTGAGCGAGTCATGAGGACCTTCTACTGGGCCTTGCTGGCCCTGCTCAGTCATTGGTGGCGTCATCGCGTCCAACTGGCCAGCGTCCTGGCCGGACTGTGGTTGGCCACCGCCTTGCTGATCGGCGTGCAGGCGCTCAACAGCCAGGCCCGGGACAGTTACGCGCGGGCCAGCCAACTGATCGGCGGTGCGGCGCCTTACCGGCTGGTCAGTCGTGACGGCGGGCATTTCGAGCAGCAACTGTTTGTCCAGCTGCGCCTGGCGGGGTGGCCGGTTTCACCGTTGCTGCAGGGGCGCCTGGAACTGGATGATCCACGCCAGCCTGGGCATCCCCAGCGCCTGCAGGTGCTGGGGGTCGATCCGGTCAGCCTGCCGCGGGGCAGTACGTTGGCCGGGCAATCCGTGGACAGCCAACAGTTGCTGGCGTTCATTGGTGTGCCGGGGCAGACCTGGGTGGCGGCCGATACCTTGCAGCGGCTCGGCCTGAAGGTCGGCGACCGACCCCATGGCCCGGATGGGCAGTTGCTGCCGCCGCTGGCCTTGCGCCCACAACTGCCGCCCGGCCTGTTGCTGATGGACGTGGGGGCTGCCCAAGAGGTGCTCAATGCACCGGGACAGCTGTCACAACTGCTGTTGGCGACGGATTTCGCCCGCACCGATCCGCCGTTGCCCGCCGATCTGGTCAATCGCCTGCGCCTGCAGGCTCCCGGTGACGAAAGCGACCTGGCGCATCTGACCGAGAGCTTTCATCTCAATCTCAGCGCCTTGGGCTTCCTGGCTTTTATCGTCGGTTTGTTCATCGTCCACGGGGCGATCGGCCTGGCCCTGGAGCAGCGTAGAGGCCTGCTGCGGACGCTGCGCTCCTGTGGTGTCAGCGCCCGTTGCCTGCTGAGCGCGCTGACGGTCGAACTGCTGGGCTTTGCCCTGGTAGGCGGAGTGCTGGGCGTCGTCAGCGGTTACGGACTGGCGAGCCTGCTGTTGCCGGACGTGGCGGCCAGCCTGCGTGGGCTTTATGGTGCTGAAGTGGCGGGTAGCCTGAATCTGCCGGCTGGCGATTGGCTGGCGGGGTTGGGGCTGTCCGTGGGTGGCGCCTTGCTGGCTGGTGCCGGCAGTGTCTGGCGGGCGGCACGCCTGCCGTTGCTGGCGTTGGCCCAGGCCGAGGCCTGGCGGACGGCGCAGGCACGGCGCCTGCGCCAACAGTTCTGGCTGGCGGTCGCGCTGGCGTTGGTGGTGCCGGCCTGCATCGCCTGGGGTAACAGCCTGGCCAGTGGTTTTGCCTTGATGGCTGCGTTGCTGATTGCCGCGGCACTGCTGCTGCCGGTCTGCCTGAACGTGCTGTTGAGCGGCCTGCTGCCGGCTTGCCGGCGACCCTTGAGCCAATGGTTCATCGCCGACAGCCGCCAGCAGTTGCCGGCCCTGAGCCTGGCGCTGATGGCCTTGCTCCTGGCCCTGGCCGCGAACATTGGCGTGGGCAGCATGACTTCGGGCTTTCGCCAGACCTTCACCAACTGGCTGGACCAACGCCTGTTTGCCCAACTGTACATCACCACCCAGGACGCCGGGCAGGACTCGCCGCTGGAGCAATGGCTGGCCGCCCGCGGCGATGTCCAGCTGGTGATGCCGGGCTGGGATGCCGAGATCAGCCTGCAGGGCTGGCCGACCCAGGTGCGTGGCATACCGGATGTATTGACCTATCGCCAGCATTGGCCCTTGCTGGAGTCTGCGAAGGACGCCTGGGAGCAATGGGGGGCGGGCGAGGGGGTGATGGTCAGTGAACAACTGGCGCGCCACCTGAAGCTCGAGCTCGGCCAGCAACTGGTCTTGCCCACTCCGGTAGGCGACTGGTCCGTGCCGGTGCTGGGTGTGTATGCCGACTACGGCAATCCCAAGGGGCACCTGCTGCTGGAGGGACGTGCACTGCAGGCCCATTGGCCGGAGTTGCGGCCAACCCGCTACAACCTGCTGGTCGCTCCCGAGGCGGTTGCACCGCTCAAGCAGGCGCTGCAGCAGACCTTTCATTTCGACGAGGCGCACCTGATCGACCAGAGCGAGCTCAAGGACACCGCCGCCAAGGTCTTCGAACGCACGTTCGCCGCCACCACGGCCCTCAACAGCCTGACCCTCGGCGTGGCCGGCGTGGCACTGTTCATCAGCCTGCTGAGCCTGAGCGAAAGCCGCCTGGCACAACTGGCACCTTTGTGGGCACTGGGTGTCGGTCGCCGCCATTTGCTGCTGTTGAGCCTCGGGCAGACCTTGCTGCTGGGTTCGCTCACGCTGTTGCTGGCGATTCCCCTGGGACTGGCGCTGGCCTGGTGCCTGGTGGCGGTGGTGAACGTGCAGGCTTTCGGCTGGCGCCTGCCAATGCTGGTCTTCCCCTGGCAGTTGCTGCACCTGTCGCTGATGGCGCTGCTGGTGACCCTGGTTGCGGCGGCCTGGCCGTTATGGAAGCTGTTGCGGGTCAGCCCGGTGGCCTTGTTGAGGACGTTTGCCAATGAACGCTAGGGGCCTGTTTGCCGTGCTGTTCGGCTTGCTGCTGGCGGGTTGCGATCAGGCGCCGCCGGCAGAGTCGGAAGGTTTCGCCGGACTGGGGGCAAGCGCCGCCGATTTCGCCCAGGTCGTGCCGGGGCAGACCCTGGAATTTCCTCGTGACCACGGCGCCCATCGTGATTATCGCATCGAGTGGTGGTACATCACCGCCAACCTCAAGGATGCCGAAGGCCACGCCTATGGCGTGCAGTGGACGCTCTTTCGCAGCGCCCTCAGGGTGCCCGGAGACCTCAAGGGCTGGAGCGAGCCAACCTTGTGGATGGGGCATGCGGCGCTGACCAGCGAGCAGGGCCATCACTATGCCCAGGCGCTGTCCCGGGCCGGTGTCGGTACGGCGGGCGTCGAGGCCGAGCCACTGCATGCCTGGATCGACGACTGGCAACTGCGCAGCCTGTCACCGGCCAACCAGGGACTGGGGCAGATGCTGCTGACGGCCCATGGCAGCGATTTCGCCTATCGCTTGAACCTGAGCAGCGAGCGCCCGTTGGTGTTGCAGGGCGATCATGGCTATAGCCTGAAGTCCGGCAAGGGGCAGGCTTCGTGGTATTACAGCCAGCCATATTTCCAGGTGAACGGCAGCCTGCAGGTCGATGGTCGCGAGGTTCAGGTCAGCGGCCAGGCGTGGCTCGACCGCGAGTGGAGCAGCCAGCCGCTGGCCGCAGAACAGTCCGGCTGGGACTGGTTTTCCCTGCACTTGGCCGATGGTTCGAAGGTGATGCTGTTTCAGGTCCGCCAGCAGGGAGGCGAGGCCTACCGGGCCGGGACCTGGATCGGTGCTGACGGCCAGGCGCAAGTGCTCAGGGGCGACGATATCGTGCTGACACCGGGACGGCGGGCCCGTGTCGCCGGACGCCAGTTGCCGGTGCAATGGCAATTGGAGATTCCGAGCCGGCAGCTGCGTATCGAGACGAAACCGTTGCGGGACGATGCCTGGATGGGCACCACGTTTTCCTATTGGGAAGGGCCGATCAGCTTGCACGGGAGCCAGCAGGGGGTGGGCTACCTGGAGATGACGGGATACTGAAGTCCATGTCGAACGCCGGGTGGGCGCAACGCCCTTGGACAACAACAGCCGTTTCATTCGCTCTAACAACTGCTACCCAGGATGACTCACATGAAAACCGAACAGATTCGCTTCGATGATGGCGCTTCGTATGAGCGCTACATGGGCAAGTGGAGCCAACTGGCCGGGGAGGCCTTCCTTGACTGGATCGCTCCGGCTCGCGGTCAGCGCTGGCTGGACGTCGGCTGTGGCAATGGTGCCTTCACCGAGATGCTGATCGGGCACTCTGCACCGGTGGCGGTGGAGGGTGTCGATCCCTCCGCGCAACAGTTGATTTATGCACGTACCCGGCCTGCGCTGGGCAACGTGAAGTTCATTGAGGGTGATGCGATGGCGCTGCCCTATGGCGAGGACTCATTCGATATCGCGGTAATGCCGCTGGTGATTTTCTTCGTCCCCGAGCCGGCGAAGGGCGTTGCCGAGATGGCGCGGGTCGTGCGCCCAGGCGGTGTGGTTGCCGCCTATGCCTGGGACATGTACGGCGGTGGTTTCCCCTATGACGCGCTGCTATCGGAAATTCGCGGGCTGGGAATTGCGGTGCCCAAGCCACCCAGCCCGGAGGCCTCGCGGATCGACGACATGCGCAACCTGTGGGCGGAGGCCGGTCTGGATGATATCGAGACTCGCGCGATCGAGGTCAGCCGCACCTTCGCCGACTTCGACGATTTCTGGGAGACGGCGCGTGGCGCGCCGAGTGTCGGGGCGACGCTGGCCAGGCTGACGGGTGAGGATCTGGAATCGCTCAAGGCGCGGGTACGCGAGCGTCTGCCGGCAGATGCCGAGGGGCGTATCACCTACAGTGCACGGGCGAATGCAGTCAAAGGTCGCGTCCGGCAATACTGACTTGTGGCCTCAGCCCTCCACCGGTTCGGCGCCGAGCGTCTGCACCAGGCTCTCGAGCATCTCGGTGGTCACATTGTCCTGCGCCGGCTCGATCATCGCACGGGCGCCGAACTGGCGAGTCAGGCGGTATTCGCTGGGGGTGCAACTGACAAACTGCTTGAAGGCGCGGGCGAAGTAGGAGGGGTCCTTGAAGCCTGCCTCATAGCCGATGCTGGTGATGGGCATCTGGCTGTTGTCCAGCAACTGCTTGGCGAAGTCCATGCGCTTGTTCAGGATGTAGTCGGTGAAACCGAGCCCGTAGGTTTCCTTGAACAGGCGGCTGAAGCGGAAGGTGGTCATGCCGCAGCGCGTGGCCAGTTCCTTCTGGTCGATGCTGTCGCGAAAGTGCTGGTCGATGTACAACAGCACATGGCTCAGCGCCTGGTGCTTCTGGTGGTCCGCCGTCATCCGGATGCTGCCCGGCAAGGTCGGCGAATGATCGATTCGCGGGGTCTTACGCTGCTCGTTGGCCGGCCGGCGCAGCTCGTGGAGCTGCAGCACTGCGGCCAGATAGCGATTCCTTTCGGCGACAGTCAAAGGCAATACCATGTATTCCCAAACGCATGAACGCATGGCCCATACGGCCAGCTCTTCGGAGTGCTGTACGGTGAACATGGTGATGGGAATGGTGGGCGCCGTCTGCTTGATCTCCAAAAGCATTCTCAGGCCCGGTGTGTCGGGGCGGTCGAAGTGAATGCAGATCATGTCGGCGTGGATCTTGCCCGAAAAAACGGGCTCCTGGGCCAGTGTGCAGTCGCAGGCCTGCTCAAACTGCCTGATGAGCTCGGTGGTGCTTCGATCATGGGTCCGATCGAGCCACAGCAGTGATGGTTTTCGGGTCACCTTCGACGTCATGCGCTCTGCTCTGAGGTTCGTACGGCCATCCAGTGAACAGTATCGCCAATGTGCCATCAGCTGTTCAGATTGAATCCTGATTAAAAGAACGACACTCAGTTCCTTGTGTTCTATGTCTCGCCGGCTGCCCGGCAGGCCCGCAAAAAAGTCCTAGCGATACGCAAAATCCTCCTAACCCCCTCGCAAGTGCCCTGACTAAGGTAGCCACAAGCAGTTCGAAAAGAGCTGCTGCCCCGTAATAACAACAAGCGAATGAGGTGTGCGAAATGACTCTTCAAACTATCAAGGCTTCGGTAATGAAGTTCGCCAAAGATGAAGATGGGCTGACCATTGTCGAGTATGCAGTGGCAGGTGGCCTGATTACGGTAGCGGTAGCCGCTGCATTCGTTCTTTTGGGCGGTGCCGTGAATACCAAGATCAGGGCGCTGTGCCAGGCCGTGAATAATAACGTTGCCTGCTGATCACCCTGGCTTGTTGCGGTGGGACGCGGCTCAGTTACCTGAGTAACCGGTGGCAACTGTTTAAAGAGGGTGCCACCGGATGATTTTAAGCACTTGAATCTGTTCCCGCCAAAATGGGTTGAATGACTGCTCAAGTGAGGTGTGCAAAATGACACTGCAAACAATAAGAAGCGCCATGCGCAAGTTCGCTGCAGATGACAATGGCCTGACCATTGTCGAGTACGCGGTGGCGGGCGGGCTGATTACGGTCGCGGTGGCCGTTGCGTTCACGCTGCTCGGTGGTGCGGTGAACACCAAGATCCAGGCGCTTTGCCAGGCCGTAAACAACAACGTTGCGTGCTAACGACTCATCCCACCTGGGAGACGCGCCATGTCCACGGAACTGCTGGCTTCTACTGTTTTGCTGATAGGACTGCTTGGCGTGGCGGTGGTGAGCGATCTGCTTCGCCACCGTATCCCCAACATGTTGGTCCTGTTGGGACTTGCCCTGGGATTGGTCGGTCAGTTTTACTCGGGAGGTATGAGCGGATTAGGTAATGGCTTGTTGAGCGTACTGGTCTGCTTTGCTCTTTTCATACCGATGTATGCGGTCGGGGGCATGGCCGCTGGTGACGTAAAGTTGATGGCCATGGTCGGTAGTTTTCTACCTTTGCATTATGCCATGTGGGCGGCGTTATTCAGTTTGATGGCCGGAGGTATATGCGGTTTTCTAATCGTACTGTTTCGCGGTCAACTATTGAAAACCTTGGGGCGTTACTGGCTGATCATGAGAGCGCAGGCTTATCTGGCGCCGACTTCGGATGAAGTCGCCGGCAAGCCTTTCCCTTATTCAATCGCCATCTTGTTCGGCACTTTGAATACCCTCAGCTGGCAACTCTTTTCCAATGGGTTGGGAGGTTAGTCATGCGCATCGTCGAGAGTGATCTTTATCACAGTGAACGAGAAGCGGTGCAGCGCCTCGCTCCCCAACCTTGCACGATCAGCGAGACAGGGCTGACCGACAGCTTTCTCGGTGACCTGGTCTGCAAACACCTGCATGATGCCGGCGTGCTGGACATGCCACGGCTGGTGGAGCGCCTGGCACTGACCGGGGCCGTGCTGGAGGAAGTCCTGGCGTTCCTGCGCAAGGATGGCCGTGTCGAGGTATTGGGCCAGGCCGGAGCGCAGACGGGCGGGCAAACGTTGCGTTATGGCCTGACTGAACGCGGGCGCAGTTCCGCCCGCGATGCGCTGTCGCGCAGCGGCTACATTGGCGCCGCACCGTTTCCGGTGAGCACCTACCGTTCGCTGCTCAAATTGCAGACCATCCATCATGGCAAGATCGGTGCGCACGACATGCGCATGGCGCTTGATGGCGTGGTGCTCACCGAGCAGATGCTCGATCAGTTGGGCGTGGCGCTCAATTCCGGGCGGGCGCTGATGATCTATGGCCCGGCCGGTACCGGCAAGACCTACGTCAGCAGCCGCCTGATTCGCCTGTTCGCCGATCCCATCTGGGTGCCCCAGGCCATCGCGATCAATGAATCGGTGGTCGAGATCTATGACCCGCAGGTGCACCAGCGCCTGGATGACGATGCTCAGCTGAACAACCTGATGCTCAACAAGGGCATCGACCGCCGACTGCTGCGTTGCAAGCGTCCACTGGTCATCACCGGCGGTGAGCTGAGCATGGAGCAGCTTGACATCCGCTATGACCCCTTCACCCGCCAGTACCAGGCGGCGCTGCAACTCAAGGCCAGCAATGGCTTGTTCATCATCGACGACATGGGCCGCCAGCGCATGACGCCGGCCGAGTTGTTCAACCGCTGGATCGTGCCGATGGAGGAGAAGCGCGACTTTCTCAACCTGGGCGGCGGGCGCCACTGTGAGCTGCCGTTCGACCTGATCCTGGTGTTCTCCACCAACCTCAACCCTCTGGAACTGGCCGACGAGGCCTTTCTTCGGCGCATTGGCTACAAGCTGCAGTTCGGTTACCTGAGGCCCGAACAGTATGAGCAGATCTGGCAGCAGGAATGCGAACGCCTGGGGATACGGCATGACCCGATGCTGGTGCGTTACGCCCTGCAGAAACTCTACGCCGTCGAGGGCATGCCGCTGGTGCCTTGCCATCCGCGCGACCTGTTGAACATGGCACTCGATCGCCAGCGTTACCAGGGCGGCAGCGGGCCACTGTCGCCCCAGGAACTGGATTGGGCCTGGCGCAACTATTTCGTCCAGCTCGACTTTCTCTGAGTGGGAGATACAGACATGAGTTCTCGTACTGCAACCCTGATTGGTGTTTCCCTGGTCATGGGCCTGGGCGCCGCCTGGATGGCCAACTCCTGGTTGAGCGCACGGCTCAATGCCAGTCCCGACGACCACCTGCGCAGCGTGGTGGTCTCCACCGTGGAGATTCCGTTCGGCCAGATGGTCGAGGCCCAGCAGGTCACCACCGTGCGCATGCCCATCGATGCCATCCCGGACGATGCCCTGGACACCACTGAAAAAGCGGTGGGCAAGATCGCCACGTTCGACATCCTGCGCGGTGACATCGTGCGCGGGGCTCGCTTGAGCGAGCACCTGGGGGGCAGCACCCTGGCTTCGCTCATCGCGCCGGACAAGCGTGCGATTTCCGTCAGGGTGGACGATGTGGTCGGCGTGGGTGGGTTCCTGCTGCCGGGCAACCGGGTCGATGTGCTGGCGACCAAGCACACCGATGGCAACAGCAACAACGCCGTGTCCAGGACCATCCTCGAGAACCTGCGGGTGCTGGCGGTGGACCAGACCGCCGGTACCGACAAGACCCAGCCGGTGGTGGTGCGTGCGGTGACGCTGGAAATGAGTGCTGCCGAGGCGGAAAGCCTGGTGACGGCGCAGACCGAAGGCAAGTTGCAGTTGGCCCTGCGCAATCCGCTGACCGTGGACAAGAAACCGGTGGCGGCTGCGCCTGTCGAATCCGTCGCCCGTGTTGAACCACCGGTCACCGTAGCCAGCGCAGTGCAGCCCAAGCCCGCGGTGCGTCGCCGCAACAGCACCGGCGGGACCATCACCGTGATCCGCGGTATCGAATCCCACGTGGTCAATGTGCAGTGAGTGAACGCCCCGCCAGGCGCGGGGCGGGCGATGAGATTCGGTAACGGCCAGTGAGGGACTGATGATGTGTCCTCGAATTCAACTCCGGTTTTCACCGATGCCCGAGAGTCAGCGCGGGTCGGTGACCGTCCTGATGGTCATCGCCCTGGCGGCGATCACCATGCTGGCAGCGCTGGCGCTGGACGGCGGGCATATGTTGCTGAACAAGACCCGCCTGCAGAATGCCGTGGATGCCGCGGCCCTCAGCGGTGCCAAGACCTTGAGCCAGGTCAGCGGTGGTACCGGTATCGCCAGTACCACGCGCGCCGCGGCGTTGAATACCCTGACACTCAACGCCAACGCCAGCGGCAACACCGAGCTGGCGGCGGCGATCGGCGGTAACGCCGGTAGTTTCGCCGTGGTGGAACTGGCGAACAGTGTCTACGGGCCGTTCTCCTATCCAGGGCCCGCCGATGCCACCTATGTCAGGGTAACGGTGTCGAGCTATCGCCTGACCGGCTTTTTCTGGAGTTTCGTCCAGTCACTGGGGACCCCGGGCCTGGGCAACAAGGCCGTGGCGGCAATGGCCACCGCCGGCCCCAGCCCCACCAGCCCCTGTGATCTGGCCCCTCTGATGGTGTGTGGCGATCCCAGCCAGTACAACCCGGGCGCAGGCAACTTCTGGGGCTATCGATTTGGCGACCTGCAGGACCTGAAAACCGCGTCGGGTACCTCGTCGGCCATTGGCCCGGGCAACTTCCAACTGCTCGATTTCGGTTCGGGGGGCAGCACCGTTCGGGAAGACCTGGCCGGTGGTGGCTCGGAGTGCCGCACGGTCGGACAAAACGTCACGACTTCACCGGGCAACAAGGTCGGCCCAACCTCCCAGGGCCTCAACACCCGTTTTGGCCAGTACGCGGGGGGCGTCAAGGCCTCCGACTATCCGCCTGACCTGGTCGTCAGCTACAGCACCCCGGTGATCGCCAACAACTCGGGGGACCTGCAGTACAACGGCCAGACCATCACCTCGAACAACGGCACCCTCACGGCCGGTAGCCAGACGGTGCTGGGCTACAACGAATGGCGGGCAAGTACGGCGGCCTGTGTCGCCGGTACGGGCAGCGGTTGCCAGAGCAACGGGGTCTTTGAGCGGCGGATGCTGAAAATCGTGATTGGTGACTGTAGTGGAAAAAACAACGGCGCCACCTCGATCCCGGTGCTCGGCTTCGGCTGCTACTTCGTCGTGCAGCCGGCCGGTGGTACCGGGACCACCTCGGAGATCTTCGGGCAATTCGTCAGCGAATGCTCCGGTGACAACGTACCGGGTCCAAACCCCTCGGGCGATACCGGGCCGCTGATCATTCAGCTCTACAAGACCTATATCAATGGCAGCGGCACTCCGAGCAATGACTCGTAGGAGGCGTCATGGGACTTCATGCGTTCAAGGCCGCCAGGCAACAGCAAGGTCTGGCATTGCTCGAGTTCACCCTGGTGCTGCCGTTGATGCTGCTCCTGTTGCTGGCCCTGGGCGAGTTCGGCCGGATGCTGTTTCAGTACAACACCCTGCTGCAGGCCAGTCGTGATGCCGGGCGTTTTGTCGCCGGCCAGGCGTGGAACCCGACGCTGGGTACCGTTGCGCTGAGCAGCTCGCTGCAGACCCAGACGCAGAACGTGGCGGTCTACGGCGTGCCGAGCAACACCGGCACCGCCGTGGTATCGGGGCTGACGACTGCCAATGTGACGGTCAGTGCATTGGGCACCGACCATGTGCAAGTCACGATCAACTACACCTTCTGCCCGGTCATCGGGGGTGGCGCCTGCACCGGATCGATCCGCGGCCTTTTTCCTACGCCGATTGCATTGAGCATTCCGCTGGTTGCCACCACTGTCATGAGGGTGCTGTGATGAATCGCAAACATATGAGCGGGCTCTACACGGTCGAGTTCGCCCTGGTTGGCCTGCTGGTATTCATCGTGCTGTTCGGCGTGCTGGAGATGGGACGCCTGTATTTCACGGTCAATACCCTGGACGAGTCGGTACGGCGTGGCGCACGGCTGGCGGCGGTGTGCAACATCAGCGACCCGGCCGTCCTGCAGCGGGCCATCTACAACGCGCCGGGCAACACCGGGCCCAGCCCGCTGGTGACCAACCTCAACACCACGAATCTTTCCCTGACCTACCTGGATGCCAACGGTGCGGTGGTCACCAACCCCTCCGACACCACCAGCACCACAGGGTTTCGGGCCATCCGCTATGTCCAGCTGAGCCTGTCGGGCTACGTATTCAACCTGTTCATTCCCGGCCTTGGCGTGGCCATCACCTTGCCCACCTTCAGGGCGGTGCAGCCACGCGAAGCCCTGGGGCATCACTCCGAATCGGGGGAGGTCACGCCATGCTGAACATGAAGGAAAATCCGTTAACCCTCGCGAGCGGCAAATCCGGGCTGCGCCTGCTCATCAGCAGCCGCGATACCACCGCACTGCGTGATCTGCAGGGCGTGTGCCAACGCATTCCCAGCCTGGAAGTCAGCACCCGCCTGGTGAGCAACGGGCATGTCGACCCGCTCTACGGTCTGGAACGGATGCCCGACCTGCTGCTGTTGCGCGTCAGCCACCTGTGGCGCGAAGAATTGGCGGCACTGCTCCAGCGCCCGGCCCATGAACGTCCGCCGTTGCTGGTGTGCGGGTTGCTGAACGAGCAGGAGGCCATGCGCCTGGCGATGCAGGCCGGTGCCCGGGACGTCCTGCCCGAGCCGATCGCCGAGATGGAGTTGGTCGCGGCCCTGAACCGGCTGGTCGCCGAGGCCCATGCCAGTACGGGGGCGCAAGGCAAGCTGATTGCGGTGATGAGCGCCAAGGGTGGCTCCGGCGGGACGCTGCTGGCGTGCAACCTGGCCCATCAACTCAGCCTCAAGAACAGCAACACCCTGTTGCTGGACATGGACCTGCAGTTCGGCAGCGTGGCGCATTACCTGGAGGTGGCGCAGTCGCACAGTCACCTGGAGGTGCTGCAGCAGGTCGATGGAATGGACAGCGTGGCGCTGCGCGGATTCTGCAGCCATTTCAGCCCGACCCTGCATGTGCTGGGAGGACGCGCCGGTGAGCTGTGTCTGGCCCAGGACGCCCAGCCGGAGCAGGTCGACACCTTGCTGCAACTGGCCCGTGCCAGCTACGACTGGGTCGTGGTCGACCTGCCGCGGCAGATCGACCATCTCACCGGTTCGGTGTTGGAACAGGCGGACCGGGTTTACGTGGTGGTCCAGCAGAGTGTCTGCCACCTGCGTGATGCCAGCCCCCTGATGCGGATTCTTCGCGAGGACCTGGGGGTGCGTGGGGATCAGTTGCAGGTGGTGGTCAATCGTTATGACAAGTCGGCGCCGGTGAGCCTCAAGGACATCGGTGAGGCCCTGCGCTGCGTCAACCTGTTGAAACTGCCCAATGACTTCGGCCTGGTCAACCAGAGCCAGAACTCGGGCGTGCCGCTGGGGCTGCAGGCTCCGCGGGCGCCGATTACCGTGGCGATGCGCGAGATGACCGGACAGTTGTACGGCAATCCACTGGCCGGAAACAACGGCCTGTTCAAGCGCGCCTTCAACCGTATTTTCAGGGGGTGACCCATGATCAGCGAATTTCGTAACCGCTTGCGTAAACAGCCCGGCAAGCCTCTTGCCGCACTGGCGGTCCAGCAGGGGGATGAGCCGCAGGCTCCGGCCGCGCAACTGATGGCGTGGGAACAGTCGGCTCCCGATGTTCCCTACGAGACCAAGAGCCAGGTCACTGCCGTGGAGGCCGAGTGGCGGGAAAAGATCTACCAGCAATTGCTCAAGGTGATGGACCTGTCGCTGCTCGATGCCCTGGAGCAGACCGAGGCCGCGCGGCAGATCCGCGAGATCTGCCAGCGCCTGCTGGACGAGTATTCGGCACCGGTGAGTTCGGTCAGTCGCCAGTTGATCATCAAGCAGATCACCGACGAGGTCCTCGGCCTGGGGCCGTTGGAACCGCTGCTGGCCGACCACAGCGTGTCCGATATCCTGGTCAACGGCCATGCCTCGGTGTATGTCGAGCGCTTTGGCAAGTTGCAGCGCACCGACGTACGTTTTCGTGACGACCAGCATCTGCTGAACATCATCGACCGCATCGTTTCCAGCCTGGGGCGGCGTATCGACGAGTCCTCGCCGCTGGTGGATGCCCGGCTCAAGGATGGCTCGCGGGTCAATGCGATCATTCCACCGCTGGCGATCGACGGACCGAGCATGTCGATCCGCCGCTTTGCCGTGGACCTGCTCAATACCGACAGCCTGATCCAGGTCGGCACCCTGACCCCCGCCATTGCGCTGCTGCTCAAGGCGATCGTGCGCGGTCGCCTGAACGTCCTGATCTCCGGCGGTACCGGCAGCGGCAAGACGACCCTGCTCAACGTATTGTCCAGCTACATCCCGGTGAACGAGCGGATCGTCACCATCGAGGACTCCGCCGAGCTGCAATTGCAGCAGCCTCACGTGGTACGCCTGGAAACCCGTCCCTGCAACATCGAGGGGCGCGGTGAGGTCAGTCAGCGTGAGCTGGTGCGCAACAGCCTCAGGATGCGCCCCGACCGCATCGTTATCGGCGAAGTCCGCGGTGTTGAAGCGCTGGACATGCTCACCGCCATGAATACCGGGCACGACGGCTCCCTGACCACCATCCACGCCAATACCCCGCGGGATGCACTGGGGCGTATCGAGAACATGGTGTCGATGACCGGGGCCACATTCCCGATCAAGGCCATGCGCCAGCAGATCGCCTCGGCCATCGATGTGGTGGTTCAGCTCGAGCGCCAGGAGGACGGCAAGCGGCGCCTGGTCAGCGTCCAGGAAATCAATGGCATGGAGGGCGAGATCATCACCATGAGCGAAATCTTCTCCTTTGCCCGCAGTGGCGTGGGCGAGCAGGGTGAAGTGCAGGGCGACTATCGGCCCAGCGGGATGATCCCGTCATTTCGCGAAGTGCTGGCCAAGCGCGGTATCGAACTGCCGCTCTCGCTGTTCCGGCCCGAGTGGATGGAGGGTCGGCAGTCATGAACCACATTTCCGGTGAATTCATCCTGATATTTCTCGGCATGGTGTTCATCGCCGCCTTCCTGCTCGCCCAGAGCGTGGTGGTACCGGTTTTCGGCGAGGCGAGCAGGATGCGCAAGCGCATTCGCAGCCGCCTGCATGTACTGGAAAAGGCCAACAACCTGCCGAACATGCAGACCGTGCTGCGCCAGAAGTACCTGACGCGCCTGTCGCCCCTGGAGGCGGCATTCGAGCAACTGCCGTTCATGGCCGACCTGACGCAACTGATCGAGCAGTCCGGACATGACTACCGGGCCTATCGGGTGCTGTTGCTGATGATCGCCCTGGGGCTGGGCGCAGGCTTGCTCGGCCTGATGTTCACGTCGATCTGGTGGGGGGCACTGCTCATGGCCTTGGCGGTGGCCTGGTTGCCGCTGCTGAAGATCTTCAGGGACCGTAACCGGCGCTTCGCCGACTTCGAGGCGGGCTTGCCCGATGCACTGGATGCGATGTGCCGTGCCTTGCGCGCCGGCCACCCGTTCAACGAAACCCTGCGGCTGGTCTCCGAGGACCAGAAGGGGCCGGTGGCGCATGAGTTCGGCCTGACGTTCGCCGACATCAACTACGGCAATGATGTCCGTCGGGCGATGCTCGGCCTGCTCGAACGCATGCCGAGCATGACGGTGATGATGCTGGTGACCTCGATCCTGATCCACCGCGAAACCGGCGGCAACCTGACCGAAGTCCTGGAGCGCCTGAGCCGGTTGATCCGCGGACGCTTTCGCTTTCAGCGCAAGATCAAGACCCTGTCGGCCGAGGGGCGCATGTCGGCCTGGGTGCTGGTATCGATTCCCTTCGTGCTGGCGGCGGTGATCCTGGTCACCACGCCCAGCTACCTGCCGGTGCTGATCAATGACCCGGTGGGCCACAAACTGATCGTTGGCGCCTTCTGCGCCATGCTGGTCGGGATTTTCTGGATCCGCAAAATCATTCGGATCCAGGTTTAAGCGGTTCTCACCATCTGGAGGTGCGAGTCATGGACTATCTGCTCGGGTTGTTCAGTCGGGTGACGGGGAATGAAGCGCTGGCTCGGCTGTTGTTCGTCAGTGCGATCGGTTTGAGTACGGTACTGGCGGTGGTCACCGTCATCCTGTTGGTGATGGGGCTGCAGGACCCCATGCAGCGTCGCCTGGCATTGATCAAGCGGGGGCAGTTCGGTGGCACGGCGGGGCCGGAGGCGCCGGGTAGCCTGCAGCTGTTGCTGGAGCGGGTGGGGCAGCATTTCGGTTCGACCGAGACTGCGCAGACCTCTGAAACCCGGTTGTTGCTGATCCATGCCGGGTATCGCTCGTCCTCGGCAGTACAGATGTATTGGGCGGTGCGCCTGTTGCTGCCCCTGACGCTGCTGGGTGTCGGGGTGCTGGTGCTGCCGCTGGTACCCAGGCTCTCGCTGGTGACGGGCCTGCTGTTGCTGGTCATGGTGGCCGGTGTCGCCTGGCTGCTGCCGGCGTTGTACGTCAGCAAGCGCAAGCAGGCACGGCAGAGCCGGCTGCGCGCGGCGTTTCCGGATGCGCTGGACTTGATGGTGGTCTGTGTCGAGTCGGGCCTGGCGTTGCCAACGACCATCGAGCGGGTGGCCGAAGAGATGGCCGTCAGCCAGGTCGAGCTGGCCGAGGAACTGGCGCTGGTCAATGCGCAGATTCGTGCCGGGGTCAGCAATACCGAGGCACTCAAGCAACTGGCGGTGCGCACTGGCCTGGAGGATGTGCAGGGGCTGGTCAGCCTGTTGGCGCAGAGCATCCGCTTTGGCACCAGCGTGGCCGAGACCCTGCGTATCTATGCGGATGAATTCCGTGACCGGCGCACGCAGGCGGCCGAAGAGAAGGGCGCGAAGATTGGCACCAAACTGATCTTCCCACTGATCTTCTGCCTGTGGCCGAGCTTCTTCCTGATCGCGATCGGTCCGGCCATGATCGGGGTGTTCCAGGCGTTCGGCACGCCATGATCGCTGGACCCTGGCGTGTCGACGAGCCAGCCCTCCGGCTGGCTCATTTGCTGGTGATGCTTCCCGATGCCTTTTGATCGTAACGTTCGGGAATGGGGTAGTTGTAGCTGTTGAGCCAACGCTGCATGGCCAGGTCACGCTCGGTGGCCGAAGCGGTCTGCAGCTTGGGGGAGGCCACGACACCGCGAATCTGCAGTTGCAGCCACTGTTCGGTGACCTGCTGCTGGTCCGAGGCCGGGCCCGGTTCGATCGCCCAGGCGGTCGAGGACAGGCAGGCCAGGGACACGATCAACCACCTTCTGCTATTCATCTCGATTCCTCGTTTCTACTTGATTGCACTGCCGGCCGAGGTATCGACGCCCTGTACCGGGCGTGTGCCTTCGGAGGCCACCACTTTCGGTGCCTGGGCCTTGATCCTGGCCGCGCGTGACTGGGCTTCGCTGACCTGTTTCGGACTCAGGTTGGCGCGACTCGCCAGCTCTGCGGCCTGCTTCCAGTTATCCTGGTAGATCAGCAGCGTCACCATGTTGAAGGCGGCCAGCGAGTCGGCCTGCTTGAGTTCCATGGCGGTCATGAACTCGAAGCGGGCATCGTTGACCCGGCGCTGGTTGAGGTAGACGACTCCCAGGTCGTTGCGGATCTTCTCGTCGGTAGGGGACATCCTCGCAGCCCGCTCGAGGTGCTCCAGCGCCGCCGCGTTGTCGTTCCTGGCCGCCGCCAACTGGCCAAGGCCATGCTCTCCTTCGGCGGCCAGACAGGTACCCAGCAGTCCCTTGTACAAGGGCTCGGCATCATTACGCCCAAGCAGGCGCAGGATGCGCGCCTTGCGCAGCCGAACCTGGACCAGGTCGTCGGGCAGGCCCTCCAGGTTCGCCAGGCTGGCATACAAGCGGCCATCGTTGATCATCTCGTCGGCCAGGTTCAAGGTCAGTTGCTGGTCCGAAGGGGGCGGGGTGCAGTTGGCCGGGCGTGACGACACGAGATTGCTGGCACAACCGCTGAGCACCACCGTGGCCGCCAGGGCAATGACCGTTTTCATTGCGAGAGTCCCATGCGATTGTCGAAATCACCGCTTTCCAGAAAGTACATGCGGTAGAAGTTCGGGTCGTAGTTGCGCAGCTGTTCGCCGGGCAATGAAGGGAGCTTGGCGTTGGCTGCCAGCGGTTGCACCAGATGCGGGGTGACGATCATCAACAACTCGCGCTCATCTCGGTTGAGCGTATTGTTGCGGAAGAAGGCGCCGAGCACCGGGATATCACCCAGCCCGGGGAACTTGTTCACCTGGGCGGTGTTGCGGCTGCTGATCAGGCCGCTGATGACGAAGCTTTCGCCATCGGCCAGGGAGATGCTGGTATCGGTACGGCGAACGGTCAGCGCCGGCACCACGATGCCGGAGATCTGCACGCCGTTGGTGTAGTCCAGCTCGCTGACTTCGGGAGCCACCTTCAGCGCGATGCGGCTGCTGCCGATGATGGTCGGCGTCAGGGTCAGGCGGACACCGAATTCCTTGTACTCGATGGAAATGGTGTTGCTGCCCGAGCTGGGCACCGGAATCGGTACTTCGCCGCCGGCCAGGAAGCTTGCACTCTGCCCGCTGAGGGCGACCAGACTGGGCCGGGCCAGGGTGTAGGCGAAGCCGCTGCCTTCCAGAGAGTTGATCAACCCCAGCACATTGCCGCCGCCAATACCGATATTGAACGAGCTGTTGTTGAGAGGGATGTTGGGGGCCAGGTTGCCAATCTGGCCAGGGGTCACTGTCACGCCGGGCACGGTGCCCTGAGAGCCGAACAGGAAGTTGCCGCTCTTGCCGAAAATCGACGTACTGGCCTCTTTCAATTTGGTTCGGCTGACTTCGACGAAGCGAATATCGGTTTGCACCTGGCTGGGCAGCAGCGGGTCCTCGGAGGGGACCGTCGACACGCTGGTCAACGCCGAGGTGGCCTTGCCCTTGACGAACACCATGCTCTGGCGGGGCGTCGGCGAGCAGGCCGTCCAGACCATCAGGCTGGTGGCTCCCGGGGCCATGCCGGTGAGGATGAAGGCGCTGCCGCCGCTGGTTTGCACGTCGGCGATTTTGGGATCGCCCACGGCCAGTTGCGTAATCGGCACGGGCATGCGCAGTTCATCCTGCAGCCCCTGACCGACCTCGAACACGGTGGGCAGGTTACCCAGCTGCGCGCAATTCCCTGTGGCGGCCTGGGCCGCTTCCATCCCCAGGCCCATCCACAACAGGCCCTGAAAAATTGTCTTCAAAGCAGGCACGGTACGATAACTCATGATAGGTACATCCTCGCCGAACAGGCCGTCCGTGGGCTGACTGGGATACCCCAGAATGCCCCCCCACACCAACCACCAAAGGTTCCAGCAAAATCCTCGATACCGCGCACGAGCAAGGGGAGCAGGGCTGACCGCTCCAGCGCCTGGTCGCTGAAAACAACTAAAACAACGGGAAGTCATACAAACCGGTATGGCTTGTTCTTTTTTGAAAAGGTAGTTCAATCAAAGCAAAGCGCCATGATTGCAAGGAAAAACTTTCACTGGAGGGAGAGGACCTGTTGGCCCGCAAATCCCGGACGGGAAGTTGCGGGCCTGGCGAACTTGCGACGAACTAGAGACGGACTTGCTTGAACTTGGCCGCAAGTCCGTCGCTGACTGGTTAGTTGGCGGCGGTGTTCTTTGACGGTGTCTTGGCTTGATACAGCGCCAGGTGGTTGGAGATGCACATGTCGTAGGCCTCTACCAGATACAGGTAGGGCTTGGAGGCGATGGGCGGAACCAGGCAGCGGGTGGTGACGCGTTTGCCGAGCATCTCCGTATCGATATAGATGAGATTGACTGGAGATTTTTTCGGGTTTTCCTCGGCAGTGAAGTAGGCCCGGGTGTATTCCTCCTTGCCTTCGGTCTTATCGAGCGATTGGCTGTCGATCTGGGTGGTCAGGACATCTGCGGACGGGAATGTCTTGTCCGCCAGGAGGGCGACGCCGATCGGACCGGTAAAGCCGGCCAGCAGCGAGTTCTTGCGCAGTTGCGATTGCAGGTTGGAATAGGCAACGAAGTGCAGCACCTTGATCGATGGCTGGTTGTTCAGTTCCGGAAGTGTTTCATAGGCGCGATGAGCCAACAGGCGTGGGCCTGTAGGTTTGGTCGCGGTGTCCGCCACACGATAGATGGCATAGGCATCACTGGTAATCAGCAGGCTGAAGATTTCCTTTTCGCTCTCACTGTGGGGGCGCAGGTCCTGGATGGCGATCTTGTCGGACTTTTCCAGTCCAGGGTATTGCGGTGGTGGTACTGGCGGCTGGCTGGCACAGCCGGCGATGAGAACGGCACTGATGGCGAGAAGGGTTTTCAACGGCTGCATGGAACGTCCTGTTGTCATGGAAACGAAAGAGCTTCGAACTGATCTCGAATCTGTCGGGTCGAGGTCTGGGGAGCACTCAATCGATAGGTAATGGCGAATAGCTATTTCATGATACGCGGTTATGGGGTGAAAGAGATATCGGGCCGAGCCGCTCAGCCCGTTGCACAGGTGTTCGGGCGGATGCCCGGGTTGCTGCCACAGCGATCAGGTACCGTATGGGAAACGAAGCATTATCTGCTCCCAGCATCTTCCGATCTCCCGGGCGATGGCGCCACGCCGGTTCCTGATCGGTGGGTTGTCGAGCACCTTGAGGTTTTCCAGAAGCCATTCATCCGACCATCCGGCCCATTCACCGGCAACGCTTCTGAGGTTCGCCTCCAGTATGGGAAAGACTTCACACCACAGGATCGTGTGGACCTCAGCCGGTAAGTAGCCGGTGTCCTGGATGGTTCGTGCGATGTCGTCGTAGGTCAGCCCGTCGATCTCGGTATCGAGAAACAGCGATGAAAGCGCCTGCCAGATCTTCAGGCGGTTCGTATCGACGGCCTTCATGCGCGGCTCTCCCATGGCTAGGCCGGGCGCAAAACCGATTCGCCATCCATCCCGCAAGGCGGGTCATAGGTGCCATGCCAGCCTACCAGGGTCCGTTCGAACGAGTCCGCATAATATCGGGCGCCCTTGGCGATTCTCACCGCTCCACCGGCATAGGCCACCAGCATCGGCGCCTGCGCACGACGTTCGATCGCTTCTTGCCACAGCTGGCTGCTGGGCAGCAGGTCCGGGTCATTGGGGCTGACCCAGAGGGATTCGCTGCCCTGAAGCGCGTGCCGCAGCGTTTCCGATAGGGCGGGATGGCCCTGTTCCCGGGCAATGTCCGCCGCCGTCTGTTCCTTGTACGTCACGCTGTCGAGCGAGGCACCCAGGCGGATCAGGGCCCGGCAGGCGGTCTCATGACCAAAGTAGGCGGCCTGGTGCAAGAAGGTCCAGCCGGAAGAAGCCTTCTGGTAGTGACAGCAGCGTCGGGCAAGCTGGGGGATCTCGTTCCATTCGACGAGGAGCTGGTCCCAGTTGCCACGCTTGGCCTGTTCGTAGGCCTGTTCAACGAGGTTCTGCAGTGCGCTCATGTCGTTCCGCTCATGGGGAGGCTCCAGGCACTATAGCGTGACCCTATGCCGTGGAAAATGAGGAACCGTACGACAGGGTAGGGTACCTTGCCACCACGACAAGCAAACGGCATGTTCCGGATCAGGGAGATAGCGGTCAATGAGTGCGTTCAGCGTTCGCAAGCTGGAAGCCGGCGATGCCCAGGCATTACTGGCCTTTGAAATCCGTAACCGCGCATGGTTCGAGTCGCAGATCGATGCGCGCGATCCGTCCTTTTACACGCCGCAGGGTGTGACCGCACATATCGCGGACTACCTGTCCGGTTTTGCCGCCGGTACCTGGCACCCGTTTGTCATCGAGGACGCCAGCGGCACTATCGTGGGGCGGGCCAATCTCAAGGATATCGATTCGGCAAAGGGCTGTGCCGAGGTTGGCTATCGGGTCGGCCTGGATGTGGGCGGGCAAGGGCTGGCGACACAGGCGCTGGCACAGCTGGTTCGGCAGGCACGGCAACATTGGAAACTCAGGCAGCTGGTTGCGTACGTCTACAAGGACAATATCGGTTCCAGAAAGGTATTGGAGCGTTGCGGATTCTGGATTGAGCCGGCGCCGCAGGAAGGCGCGAGGGACCGGCATCGATTCGTGCTGACGCTTTAGCAGCCTGTCGAAACCAGGCGATCCGCGACTGGGCTGAACCCGCTGGGGCAGCCCGGAAGCCGAAGGCCCGGATTGGATTGTGACTGTGTCTGCTTTACTTGCTGAATCGTTTCACTCGCGTTATAAAAGTCGGACAATTCCAACAAGGACAGCCCATGAACACCCTCCGACTCCTGCTCGGCGTCACCGCCCTGACCACCGTTTCCCATGCCATGGCCTGGGACTTCGTGTTGCTTGACAGCGACACTCCCGCACAGAACCGCCAGATCACCAGCCAGCAGTTGGGGATCAAGACGGACAAGCCCTTCTCCGTAACGATGCGCACCTTGCACGGTGGCCGCCAGGAAGGGGTCAGCATCGTCGATATCGACAACGGCACGATGAAGCTCTCGGTGGTACCGACGCGGGGCATGAACGTTCTGCACGCCGCCGTGGGCAATGTGCGCATGGGTTGGGACTCACCGGTCAAGGAAGTGGTCAATCCGGCCTTTATCGAACTCAACGGCCGTGGCGGCCTGGGTTGGCTGGAGGGCTTCAACGAATTGGTGGTGCGCTGCGGCTACGAGTGGGTGGGGCATCCGGGAATGGACAATGGAGAACTGCTCACCCTGCATGGACGGGCGGCGAATACGCCGGCCAACAAGGTCACTCTGCATATCGATGAACAACCGCCTCATGCCATCCGCCTGCAAGGTGAACTGAAGGAACAGGCGTTCAAGAAAGTCGACTTCTCCGTGGTCACCGAGCTGTCGACGTTGCCCGGTAGCGTGAGCTTTGCGCTCAATGACACGCTGACCAACAACGGCGACTACCCGAAGGAATACCAGGCGCTGTATCACAACAACTTCAGCACGCCGTTCCTGGAGCAGGGCGCGCGCTTCGTGGCGCCGGTGAAGCAGGTGTCACCGTTCAACGACAAGGCCAAGGGCGACCTGCCGGACTGGCAGACCTATCGCGCGCCGACCCGGGATTACGACGAGACGGTCTATAACGTGGTGCCTTACGCCGATGCCAAGGGCGATACCCTGGCGGTGTTGCACAACAAGGCCGCAAACCTCGGGGTTTCGGTCGGGTTCAACACACAGCAGTTGCCGGTGTTCTCCCTCTGGAAAAACACCGACACCCAGGGCCAGGGTTACGTGACCGGGCTGGAGCCGGGTACCAGCTTCTCCTATAACCGCCGTTACCAGCGTCCACTGGGGTTGGTGCCGACCATTGGTGCCGGCCAGCAACGACAGTTCCAGATCAGCTACAGCCTGCTGGCGGACAAGGCGGCCGTGGACAAGGCGGTGCAGCGGGTGACGCAGATCCAGGACGGGCGCAAGACGGAGGTTCGCGGTACGCCACTGGTGGATCTGAGCAAGGAATGACCTATCCGGAGCCGCTCGGGTGATCAGGGCACGTCACGGCGGTAACGGCCCGATCACCGGCGCGGCTAGTCGACCGCCATCAGGCTGTCCCGGCACTCCAGGATCAACCGGGCACCGGTACGTTCGCCCGTGCCGATCTTCAGGTTGAAACCATGCAGGTTGATGATCGCCGCGACGATCGACAGGCCCAGGCCGAAGCCGCTCTGCTGGTTGCCATCGTCACACCGGTAGAACCGCTGGAACACGGCATCGCGCTCGGACGGTGGAATGCCCGGGCCGGTGTCGATCACTTCGATTCGCGTGCTGCCATGCTCTTCCGCGGCCAGTAGCACCACCTCGCCACCCGGCGGGGTGAACTTGATCGAGTTGCTGAGCAGGTTGGCCAGGGCCTCGAAGAGCAGGGCACGGTCGCCGGTGATCAACGGCAGTGTCGCTGGCAGTTCCAGGCGCAGGCTGATCTCGGCTTCCTCCGCCAGTGGCAGATAGAAATCATGCAGCTCGCGCAGCAGCGGCAGCGGGTCGAGCACCACGAAGCCGGAGCGACGCTGATGGTCTTCGAGTTCGGAGATCCGCAGCAGCCCCTTGAAACGCGCCATCAGGGTGTCGGTCTCGGCGATCACGCCATCCAGTTGCAGGGCCTCGGGAGAGTCTTCCGGGGCCTGCTGCTGGATGCGGTAGAGCTGTGCCCGCAGGCGCGTCAATGGTGTGCGCAGGTCGTGGGCGATGTTGTCGCAGACACCCTTGACCTCGTTCATCAGCCGTTCGATACGGTCGAGCATGGCGTTGACGATCGCGGCCAGCATGTCCAGCTCGTCACGACGGTTGGACAGCGGCAGGCGATGGCCGAGGTCCCCGGCGACGATCGCCTCGGCGCTGGCCTGGATCGCGCGGATGCGCCGGATCGGCCGGCGCCTGAGCAGGTGCCAGCCGGCAATGCCCGGCAGGATGGTCAGCGAAACCGCCCAGAACAAGGCGTGGAGGATGATCCGCGTCACGCCGAACAGCGAGCCGTTGTCACGCACCAGCAGCAGCCAGCGGCCGTCATGGGTCTGGGTGGCGACGGCGTCGCAGCTGTCCTGCGGCAGGTTGGGATCGTCGGAGTCGATGCAGTTGGCCAGTTCATGGATGCGACCGTCCATGATCAGGTCCGGTGGCATCTCCATGATCGGGCCACTGAGGTGCATTTTCTGGTCGTTGAACAGACCGTAGGCGTCTACGCCGCGCATGTCGAAGGTCATGCTGGTGGTCAGTGCGTCCACCAGTTGCTGGCCCTGGAAGCGCGAGAACAGGTGCTGGCGCTGCATCAGCGAGTGGCGCGCCAGGGTATTGAGGTAGCCCGAGACCTCGTAGTAGAGCACGCCCATCAGGCTGCAGCTCCAGGCCACGAACAGGAAACTGTACAGCGCCAGCATGCGGCTGGTGGAGGAGCGCCAGCCCTTAGAGGGGTTCGGCAATGACATAACCCGAGCCTCGTACCGTGCGGATCAGTGGCGGCAGGCCCGGGCTGTCGATTTTCTTGCGCAGGCGGCCGATGTGCACGTCGATCAGGTTGGTACCCGGGTCGAAGTGATAGCCCCAGACTTCCTCGAAGATCATCATCCGCGACAGGATCTGCCCGGTGTTGCGCATCAGGAATTCCAGCAGCTTGTACTCGGTCGGCAGCAGGCTGAGCAACTGGTCGGCGCGGGAGGCTTCGCGGCTGATCAGGTTCAGTTCCAGGTCGGCGACGCGCAGCGAGGTCTCGAATTCACGGGCGGGGCTCTTGCGCCGCAACAGCACCTCGACCCGCGCGGCCATCTCGTCGGAGGCGAATGGCTTGGTCAGGTAGTCGTCGCCGCCGGCACGCAGGCCGCGGACACGCTCGTCGACATCGGACAGGGCACTGATCATCAGGATCGGCGTGGCGACGCCAATGGTCCGCAAGGTGGTGACGATAGCCAGGCCATCGAGCTCCGGCAGCATGCGATCGAGGGTGATCAGGTCATAGTCACCGCTCACGGCGCGTACCAGGCCTTCACGGCCATTGTCCACCCAGTCCACTTCAAGCCCATGGCTGCTCAGTTCAGCCACGATTTCCTTGGCGGTTACAGCATCATCTTCAATGGTCAGGATGCGGGTCATTGCAGTTGCCTCGTACGGACCTTCACAACAGGTGTGGGATTTTGCCAACAAACCAGTGAAAGCTTCCTGAAGAAATATTCATGTTTGCCTGGCGGTCGTTAAGGGGGGCGCCTCGAAATCGGATCAAGGCCTGAAACATCTAGCCACACCTTTGCTGAATAAAGGCTGTCATCATGTTTTTCAAAGAGATTGCGAACGTTCATCAGGATTTGGTATCTGTTTGCATGCAGCCGCTGGTCGTGCGTAGCGGCTGACTCTCCTGTCCGACACTTCACGTTTTCCAGTGTCCGGATCGTCCTCAGTACAGGTCTTTTTATGCATCGCCGTAATCTCCTGAAAGCTTCCATGGCCCTGGCGGCCTACACCGGCCTGTCGGCCAGCGGTCTGTTCGCGGCGCGGGCGCTTGCCGCCACCGCGGACGGTGACATCGAACATTTTGATTTCGAGGCGTTGCAGGCCCAGGCGAAGGGACTCGCGGGCAAACCTTATGTCAGCACCCGGCAGATCCTGCCGCCGACCCTGGCGAACATGACGCCGCAGCAGTTCAACGCGATCCAGTATGACGCCCGGCATTCGCTGTGGAACGAGCTCAAGGGCCAGCTGGATGTGCAGTTCTTCCACGTCGGCATGGGGTTCAAGCAGCCGGTGCGCATGTACAGCGTCGATGCGCAGACGCGCCAGGCGCGGGAAGTGCATTTCCGGCCGCCGCTGTTCAACTACGCCAGCAGCGGTATCGACCAGTCCCAGCTCAAGGGGGACCTGGGCTTCTCCGGCTTCAAGTTGTTCAAGGCGCCGGAGATCGACCGTCACGACATCGTCTCCTTCCTTGGTGCGAGCTACTTCCGGGCAGTCGACAAGACCGGGCAGTACGGCCTGTCGGCACGTGGCCTGGCGATCGACACCTACGCGCACAAGCGCGAGGAGTTCCCGGACTTCACCAAGTTCTGGTTCGAGACCCCGGCCAAGGAGAGCACGCGTTTCGTGGTCTATGCCTTGCTTGACTCGCCAAGCGCTACCGGCGCCTATCGCTTCGATATCGACTGCCAGGCCGAACAGGTGGTGATGATGGTCGAGGCGCATGTCAATGCGCGGGTGGACATCGAGCAGTTGGGTATCGCGCCGATGACCAGCATGTTCAGCTGCGGTACCCACGAGCGGCGCATGTGCGACACCATTCACCCGCAGATCCACGACTCCGATCGCCTGGCGATGTGGCGGGGCAATGGCGAGTGGATCTGTCGGCCGCTCAACAACCCGGCCAAGCTGCAGTTCAATGCCTTCGCCGACAAGGACCCCAAGGGCTTTGGCCTGGTGCAGACCGATCACGAGTTCGCCAGCTACCAGGACACCGTGGATTGGTACAGCCGCCGGCCAAGCCTGTGGGTCGAGCCGACTACGCCATGGGGCGAGGGCTCGGTGGACCTGCTGGAAATCCCGACCACGGGCGAAACCCTGGACAACATCGTTGCCTTCTGGACGCCGAAACAGCCGGTGAAGGCCGGCGACTCGCTGACCTATGGCTACAAGCTGTACTGGAGCGCATTGCCGCCGGTGGGCACGCCGCTGGCGCGGGTGCATGCGACGCGCTCGGGCATGGGCGGCTTCACCGAGGGCTGGGCGCCGGGCGAGCATTACCCCGAGGTATGGGCCCGGCGGTTTGCCGTGGACTTCAACGGTGGTGGGCTGGAGCGGTTGCCGGAAGGGACCGGAATCGAGCCAGTGGTGACCACCTCCAATGGTCAGGTGAAGGATTTCAATGTCCTCAAGCTGGATGAGATCGGTGGTTATCGGGTGACGTTCGACTGGTATCCGACCAACGACAGCGTTGATCCGGTTGAGCTGCGGCTGTTCATTCGCAGTGGCGAGCGGACGTTGAGCGAAACCTGGCTGTACCAGTATTTCCCGCCAGCACCGGACAGGCGGCGTTATCCCTGAGCCCTGGGGCACCGCCTTGGAACAGGCGGTGCCTGCTCCAGGCTGTTCGCGGGCAAGCCACGCTCCAACAGTATGGTGTCGTACACAACTAGAGTGCTCGGCATATTCCTGTAAGCGCGTGGTTTGCCGGGGCGGCGGTTCGCCGCGAATGGGCCCTCAAACTCACTGCACGTTGGGCACCAATACCGGATCCTCTCGATACAACTGCGGCTCCATGCGCTTGAGGTTCTCCACCTTCGGCAAGTCGTTGATGGCGATGTACGGGGCGTAAGGATGCAACGTCAGGTAATTCTGGTGGTAACCCTCGGCCGGATAGAAGACCTTGTTGTCCTCGATCCGGGTGACAATCTTCGAGGGGAACACCTTGGTCCCGTCCAATTGCTCGATGTACGCCTGCGCGACTTTTTCCTGTTCGGCATTCACCGGAAAGATTGCCGAGCGGTATTGGGTGCCGCTGTCCGGGCCCTGGCGATTGAGTTGGGTCGGGTCATGGGCGACCGAGAAGAACACCTGCAACAGCTTGCCGTAGCTGACCTGGCTCGGGTCGTAGGTGATCTGCACCGATTCGGCGTGACCGGTATCACCCTCGCCAACCTGTTCGTAGTGGGCGGTGCCGGCCGCGCCACCGGCATAGCCGGACACCACGTTCTGCACCCCGCGCACGTGCTGGAACACACCCTGGACACCCCAGAAGCAGCCACCGGCGAACACCGCCGTGGCCTGGCCGGCCGTGGCAGGTTCATCCAGCGCCGGCGGGGCGATCTGCACGGCCGGTTCGGCGGCAAAGGCAAAGCGCTGGACCAGCAGGATCGACAGGGCCAAACCGGCTACACCGGCGATCGTCAGCAGGGGCGAGGCGGTCTTTTTCTGCATCACGGACTTGCTCATTTCATGCATCCTCTTGGCAATCAACCGAAGGTGAAGGCGTAGGCCTGGACACCGGGGTCGAGAAATTCGATGGAAAAGGTGTGGTCGCCGACCTCGCCGGCCTGGCGCACCAGCTGATAGAGGCGCTGCTCGGTCACCGTGCCCTGGCCGCTGGCGTCGGTGTCGGTACCGTGGCTCGCGCCTGGTGTCTGGCCGTCGATCAGCACCTTGAAGCGCACCGGCTTGCCATCGGCGCCAGGGCCGAGCACCAAGTGCAGGTCACGCGCGTGGAAGCGGAAGATGATCCGGCCGCCGTTCTGGTTCAGCGCCGCCTGTTCCGAACGCACCGTCCAGTCGCCAGCGAGGCCCCACTGGTTCAGTTGTGGCTGTTGCGGTGCGCTGTACAGCTTCGGTTGATCGGCTGCCTGCTGGCCCGGGGAGGCGAAGTTTTCCGCACGTTCGTAACCGATGTAGGTTTCCGGAGACTTCACCTCGGCCTCATCGGCCGCCTGCATGACGCCGCTGGCCTGGGTGCTGACCATGCCGCCGGAGACGTTGCGGTTGCCGGCTTCGGCCAGCAGCTGCTGGATCACCTGCTCGGAACCGGCATAGTCGCCTTCGCCGAAATGGTGGTAGCGAATCCGGCCCTGGGCGTCGACGAAGTAGTGCGCCGGCCAGTACTGGTTGTTGAAGCCGCGCCAGATCGCGTAGTTGTTGTCGATCGCCACCGGGTACTGGATGCCCAGCTTAGCCACAGCCTGGCGCACGTTGTCGATATCACGCTCGAAGGCGAACTCCGGCGCGTGCACGCCGATCACCACCAGGCCCTGGTCGCGGTACTTCTGCGCCCAGGCGTTGACGTACGGCAGGCTGCGCAGGCAGTTGATGCAGGAGTAGGTCCAGAAGTCGATCAGCACCACCTTGCCCTTGAGTTCGGCGGCGTTCAACGGGGAGGAGTTGAGCCACTGCACGGCGCCGGAGAGGTCGGGCAGGGTGCCCTCGACCGGCAGGCTGCGTTCGGTCGCCGCCGTTTTGGCGGCCATTGCCATCATGCTGCCGGCCGGCTGTTCATCGTGAACCCCGGCAGCCATCATCGCGCTGCCCTGCATCATGGCGTTCTGTTGCGGTGCCGGATTGAAGGTGTCGAGCAGTTTCTGTTCGATGCCGGAAGTGGCGACTGTCGACACCCGGGTCAGCAGGCCGGTGTCCAGGCCCAGCGCGATTGCCGCCACGCCGGCCAGCATCGCCGCGCCGAGGCCACGACGCAGCCATTCGCCGGTACCGAGGTTGCGTTTCATCGCCGTGAACAACCGCCCACCGACCAGCAGGGCGCCCGCCAACGAGGTGGCGGCACCTGCGGCATAGGCCAGCAGCAGGAAGGTCGTGCCGATGTTGGCACCCTGCAGGGCCGCGCCGGTAAGGATCAGGCCGAGGATCGGTCCGGCGCAGGGCGCCCACAGCAGGCCGGTGGCGATACCCAGCACAAAGGACGAACGCACGCTGGGTTGGCCGTCGTCGCCCTGGGCCGAACGCGACAGCCGATCACCGGCCGATACCAGCGGCCGGGCCAGGCGATCGGCCAGGTGCGGGAAGAGCAGGGTAATTGCGAAAAACGCCATCAGGGCCATTGCCAGCCAGCGTCCGTACTGGTTGGCCCGCACCACCCAACCACCGCCGACGGCGGCCAGGGTGGCGACCAGGGCGAAGGTCAGGGCCATGCCGCACAGCAGAGGCAGGCCGCTGCGGCGGAACGATTCGCCGGAGCGGGCGAACACGAACGGCAGCACGGGCAGGATGCAGGGGCTCAGGATGGTCAGCAGACCGCCCAGATAGGCCAGGGTGAGTAGAAGCATGGTGAGAGTCCTTGTCGGTAAAGTTGGATCGTCGCCGGCGCGGGCTCCTGCCGAGCAGGGCCCTTTGGGAACACGGCTGTTTGTGGGAGCGGGCCTGCCCGCGAAGCTTTTGGCGTCCTGGAGGGCCTATTCGCGGGCAAGCCCGCTCCCACAGGGATACCCTCTGTTCAGGCCGCACTCGCGCTTGGCGCAAAGCTCATCGCCACGCCATTCATGCAGTAGCGCAATCCGGTCGGTGCCGGCCCATCGGGGAACACGTGGCCCAGGTGACCGCCACAGCGATGGCAATGCACTTCGGTACGGACCATGCCCAGCGTGCTGTCACGGCGGGTGCCGACGGCGTTCGCCAGTGGGGCGGTGAAGCTCGGCCAGCCGGTGTGGCTGTCGAACTTGGTCGATGAGGAGAACAGCGCCTGCTGGCAGCCGACGCAGGCGAACACACCGTCACGATGTTCGTCGTTGAGGGGGCTGGTATAGGGGCGTTCGGTGCCTTCGTGGCGCAGTACCTGATACTGGCTGTCGCTCAGCATCGCCCGCCATTCGGCGTCGCTGTGGTTGACTTCGAAGGTCTCGTCCGAAGCCTCGGGGGCTGCGCTGCTGCCGAGGGTGGCCGCCACTGCGCGCCAATCGACGAAGCCGGCGGCGAGCAGGGCAGCGGCACTGGAAAACAGAAAGCGTCTTCTGGAGGACATGGCGTAGATTCCATGGCAATTGATCAGGCTTTCAGTGTCGGGCGGCAACGGTCGCCAAATCCTCCCGTAAAGTTAAATTAATCGTGAACATTTTCCTCTCGACGATTCGGCACAATGGGCTCGACGCCTTATGCTGTGAGCGTCACGGATACTTCACTTGCAGGAACGCCCTTCCATGGATTCACCCAAACGCATTCTGATCGTCGAAGATGACCTGCACCTGGCCGGGCTGCTGAGCCTGCACCTGCGTGACGAGGGCTACGAGGTCACCCATTGTGCCGACGGCAACCTGGGCCTGGCGCAGCTGGAAAAGGGCGGTTGGGATGCCTTGATCCTCGACCTGATGCTGCCCGGTGTCGATGGCCTGGAGATCTGTCGCCAGGCCCGGGCCATGGCGCGCTACACGCCGATCATCATCACCAGCGCCCGTTCCAGCGAGATGCACCGGGTATTGGGCCTGGAACTGGGGGCCGACGATTACCTGGCCAAGCCGTTTTCCATGCTTGAGCTGGCTGCGCGGGTCAAGGCCCTGCTGCGGCGGGTCGATGCCCTGGCCAAGAGCCTCAAGGTCGATGCCGGCAGCCTGGAAGCCAATGGTCTGAGCCTGGACCCGCTGACCCGCGAGGCCCGGGTCAATGGGCAGGAACTGGACCTGACGCCACGCGAGTTCGACCTGTTGCACTTCTTCATGAAAAACCCCGGCACGGTCTATTCGCGCCTGGACCTGCTGAACCAGGTCTGGGGCTATCAGCACGATGGCTACGAGCACACGGTCAATACCCACATCAATCGCCTGCGAGCCAAGATCGAGGCCGATCCGGCACAGCCTGAACGCATCCTCACGGTCTGGGGCCGTGGCTATCGGTTCGCTCCTGCGGGGCGTGCCGAATGAAACTGACCCTGTCCCAGCGCTTGTCGGTGGTGTTCTCGATCCTGCTGCTGGCCTGTTGTGGCGCGTCGGTATGGCTGCAGGTACGTGCCAGCGACATGCATGAAAAGGAAGTGGTGCAGGGGCTTTCCCGTGACCTGGCCCGCAGCATCGCCCTGGAAAACCGCCTGGTGGGTACCGAGGGCCTGACCATGGAGGGCGTGCGCGCGTTGTTCGGGCAGTTGATGAACGTCAACCCCAGCGTCGAGGTCTACCTGCTCGATCCGAATGGGCGGATCACCGGCGATGCGGCGCCGCAGGGGCATCTCAAGCGTGACCAGGTCGACCTGGGCCCGATCCGGCGCCTGCTGGACGACCAGCCGCTGCCGATCCTCGGTGATGACCCTCGCAGCACCGACGGGCGCAAAGTCTTCAGTGCCGCTGCGTTGCAGGGCGGTGGCAAGGCACTGGGCTATCTCTATGTGGTGTTGCAGGGCGAGGAACATGATCGCCTGGCGGCGCGGGTCACCGCCAGCTCGGTGCTGCGCACCACGTTGTGGGCGATGGGCCTGGTGGCCTTGCTGGGGTTGATCGCCGGCCTGATTGCCTTTCGCCTGATCACCCGGCCATTGCGGCGCCTGACCGAGACCATGCGCGACTTCGATACCGATGCCGCGCCCGTCAACCCGCCGACATTGCCCCTGGCCGGCTCCGGCGGTGGCAACGAAATCGAGGTGCTGGAAGCCAGTTTCGCGCAGATGGCGACGCGGATCGGCGAGCAGTGGCGGGCCTTGACCCAGCTCGACCAGGATCGCCGCGAACTGGTGGCGAACATCTCCCACGACCTGCGCACACCGCTGGCTTCGCTGCATGGCTACCTGGAAACCCTGTCGATCAAGGGCGAGGGATTGGCCGTGGAGGAACGCCAGCGCTATCTGGCGACGGCGCTGGCCCAGAGCAACAAGGTCCGGCAACTGGCCCAGGCACTGTTCGAGCTGGCGCGCCTGGAGCATGGACAGGTCCGCCTGGAGCGGGAGGACTTCTCGCTCAGCGACCTGATCCAGGACGTGTTCCAAAAGTTCGAACTGATGGCCGAGACCCGCCATTCGAAGCTATTGGCGGTGTTGCCACGCGGCGCGTCGATGGTCAGTGCCGATCTGGGCATGATCGAGCGGGTGCTGACCAACCTGATCGACAACGCGCTGCGCCATACCCCCGAAGGTGGCAACATTGAAGTCGCGCTGGTGCATGAGCCGGGCAAGGTTCGGATCACGGTCAGCGACACCGGGCCGGGTATCCCGCCCAAGCTGCTGGAGAACCTGTTCCGGCGACCGTTCAACCAGGACGGTGATCGTCGTAGCGGCGGGCTGGGCCTGTTGATCGTAAGGCGCATCCTGCAACTGCACGACAGCCAGATCCGCCTGCTGTCCATCCCCGGCAAGGGCGCGGTGTTCTGTTTCGAACTGGCGGCGGCCGGGGAGTGATTCAGCCACTGGCGATGTTCAGCTCTTCTTCCAGAAACCGCTGCAGGGCCTTGACCGCCGTCGCCTGGGCGGCGGGGACCGGACGGACGTAGAGCCCGAAGGTCACCACCGGCGCCGATGGCAGGCCTTCGGCCGGGCCCAGCACGCGCATGCTCTGTGGGCGGATATTGCCCTCCAGCAGTACGGCAATGCCCAGTCCCGCCTCGATCGCCGACTGTACGGCGGGCAGGCTGGTGCTGCTGCAGACCACCCGCCAGCCGAGCCCGGCCTGCCGGAGTTTCTGCTCCACTTGAGGCTGCCATAGGCACGTGCCGCTGAAAGTGACCAGCGGCAGCGGCCGCCCGCCCAGGTCCGGTTCCAGCACCAGCCCGCGGGCACCGACCCAGAACAATGGCTGGTCCCAGCTCACCAGGGGTTTGGCATGGATGCCATGGGCGTCGCCAATGACGATATCCAGCGCGCCGTCCAGTAACCGGGACGACATCGCCGCACTGCTGTCGACGGTGATCTCCAGGTTGATATGCGGATAGGCGGCGCAAAACCGCTGCAAGGCGCGCGGTAGGCTACCGACTGCAATGTCCTCCAGCATCCCCAGCCGGACCGTGCCGGCCACCTGGCTGGCCGACAATACTCTTCGGGCATCGGCTCCAGCACCCAGGATGCTGTGGGCATAGGGCAACAACAGATGGCCGGCTTCGGTCAGGCGCAGGCCTCGGGGAGAGCGTTCGAACAGGCGGCGCTCCAGGTCTTCCTCCAGACGGCGCAGTTGCATGCTGACGGCCGCCTGAGTCCGCCCGAGGCGTTGGGCCGTGGCGCTGACCGCACCGGTTTCAGCGACGGTGACGAAGGTTCGCAACAGGTTGCTGTCAAGATCGCGCATTATAAAATATCGTGAAGTGGGTTTTAGAAATATCAGCTTATTTGAAGGCTGATCGACTGGCTAGGATGGCGACTCACTCAAAGGAGTTTGCGTCATGCAGGACAACGCTGCCGTACTGAGCCCTACCGCTGTTCGAACATCGCGTCGCAACCTGTTGCTGGCGGCGGCGTTGTGTGTGCTGTCGATGCTCTTCGTGCAATTCGGCGCGGCGCTGTCGACACCGACCATGGACCGCTACGGGACTTTCAGCACCACCTGGCTGCGGCTGTGCTGGGCCGCGACCCTCCTGGCGCTATGGGTGCGTCCGCGACTGCTGACCTATTCGTTGTCGCGCTGGTGTGCTGCGGCCGGTCTGGGGTTGGCCATGGCCGTGATGACCAGTTGTTTCTTCGCTGCCATTCAGCGTATCCCGCTGGGCTTGGCGATCGCCATCGAGTTTCTCGGCCCGTTGCTGGTGGCGAGTGTGGCCATACGGCGTTGGCGAGCCTTGCTCTGGCCGCTGCTGGCGCTGCTGGGCGTGGTGCTGCTGGCACGCAATGACCAGGGGTGGATCGGGGAGCCGCTGGGCTTGCTCCTGGCCTTCGGTTCGGCAGCCGGCTGGGCTGCCTATATCCTGCTGATGAAGCGCGTCGGCAGCTTGTTCCCGGGGTTCGAAGGACTGTCGGTGTCACTGCTGGCGGCTGCTGTCATCACGGCTCCCCTGGGGCTGTGGCAGAGCGGTGGTCATTTGCCATGGCTACAGGTCATCAGTTGCGCCGGGCTGGCGTTGTTCGTGCCGTTGTTGCCCTACGGCCTGGAGATGATCGCGCTGCGGCGGATGCCGACGTCCGCCTTCGGCATCCTGATGAGCGTCGAACCCGCGGTGGGGGCATTGGCCGGCTACGTGGTGCTGAGCCAGCCCATGGTGCCGTTGCAGTTCGTCGGTACCGCGCTGGTGGTCAGTGCCAGCCTGGGCGTGCTGGTAGCCCCTTGAGCCTCATGCCGGCTGGTGGGGGCGGTTCGTCGCCGGCACGGTGGGTAGCAGGCCGTATTGCTGGTCGGTGACCTGGGCCACGGCATGACCATGCCTGGCGATACGGTCGAAGACCTCGTGACCCAGGCGATTCAGGCTGGTGGGGAAGTTTGCGGCAAAGGCGGCATCGCTGCCGGGCGGTGCCGCGATCAGCGTGCTGGCAATGCCCAGGTAGCTGCCGCGCCCTGGCGCCTGGTTCAGGTACTCGACAAAGGTGCGTACCCGCAGGGCCCGGGACTGGTCGGACATGATGTCGGCCATGCGCTTGAGTCGCCAGGGGCTCAGTATGCCGGCTTCGAAGCCCGGCTTGAGCGGCGCACCGGCATCGCAGGCCACGATCGGGTATTCGTAGCGCTTGCTGCGTCCGGTGCTGGCGTCGAAGAACGGCTCCAGGCCCAGGTTGTCGTAGACCCCGCCGTCATACAGGTGCAGCCTGGCGAAGGGCAATTTCGTTTCCACCGCCGTGTTGAGCGGCGCATCCCAGGCCCGTTGCATCCATTTGAAGCGTCGGCTGTCGAGTACCAGCGGCCCGATCCCGCCAGGAAAGGCCGCTGAAACCGCCAAGGCCTCGGCCAGGCTCATGTCGCCGGTGGCGGCGTAGCCGATGGAGTAGTCACCCATGTTGCTGCGCTTGAAGCGGAAACGCTTGCCGTTTTCGGCCGTGGTGCCATTGATCGACCAGTCAGGCCGAGTTCCGACCTGTGACAGCAGCCCATCCACTCCCCATTCGTTACGCAGCCCCAGGGCCAGCAGGTTGGCGCGTGACAGGATGTAACGCCAGTTCAATGGGTTGAGCAACTGGCGCAACCCGCTGAGCAGCAGGCTGCGCGAGCACAGTTTGTCACGCAGCGCCGGATACAGCCGTTGCAGGAAGTCGGCCGAGCCGGGCCATTGTCCGCCGTTCTCATGCAGCAGCAGGCCTACCAGCAGGCTGCCACCGGAGACGGTCGAGAGTTGGCCGACCCGCTCCAGGGCGCCTTGTTCGGCCAGGTACTTGAGCACCCCCAGATGAAACACCATGGCCCGGACACCACCACCGGACAGGGCCAGGGCGAAATCCGGACGTTGACCTAGCGAGACTGCAGGAGAATCCATTGTTCCTCTCTGATAGGGGCTGATACTGGAAAAAGGCTGGAGTAGTAGCCTTTCGATATTAACTGTTCCGCTGGCGAATGGTTGTACTTGCGCTGCCCACCCTCCGGATTTTTGACCGGGGATGGGCACAGAGTCAGCGTGTTTTGTAGGAGTTGTCTGAATTGCTGGCGGTGGTTACCCGCCGCATGAACTTGTCAGCGTATGGGGATCTTATGACGAACGTTGGCGCAGGCTGATTGATTATTGCTCACCCTGGGACCCGCAGCAGGAATGCCGGGTGCTGTCGGTGTAGCGGTCATGGAACCTGACCCAGTTCATGATCGGGCCTTCATTACGCCCCTTGGGCGTCAGGTCGAGGACGTTGTGGGCACCGATGAGGATGTCCAGGCCCCGCGCATAGGTTGAATAGGTATGAAAGATCTCACCCCCGCCATTGCGATAGAACACGCTGAGCCCGGGCATTTCCTCGGCACCGCCGGCGAGGGGCTGGTAGTTGTAGTCGATCTGGCCGCTGGCCTGCTCCTCGGGGGTGAAGCTGACGCCAAAGTCATGGTTGAAGTCGCTGCCGGCCGAAGACAGCCATTCGAAGCGCCAGCCCATGCGCTGCCTGAACGGCTGGAACTGCGCCCAGGGCGCATGGGAGATCACCACGAAAGACACGTCGTGATGAGCCAGGTGCAGGTTGGCACCGTCGAAGTGATCGGCCAGAAACGAACAGTTCGGACAGCCCTGCGTCCAGCCATCACCGAACATGAAGTGATAGACGACCAGCTGGCTGTTGTGGCCGAACAGGTCGGCCAGTCGGCGCGGTCCATTGCCGCCGTCAAACCGATAGTCCTTGTCGACCCGGACCCAGGGCAGGGCGCGTCGAGCGGCATTGAGCTGTTCGCGCTGACGGCTCAGGGCCTTCTCCTGGATCAGGTGTTCCCGGCGCGCCGCCAGCCACTCCTGGCGCGATACCACGGCATGTTGTTCAACGTTGGGCTGCTTCATCACGAGGTTTCCTTCTGGTCGGTGCCGCCCGGCCACTGCGCCGGGAAGCGAGGGCGGTACAGTTCTATGCTTAGTCGATTGACGCCTCGCATTCTCGACAGTCAGTTGTGGGCAGCTTCTGAACCGGACCAGCGGTACCCGGGAAAATATTTTCGGCGGCCTGTCGATTCCGTCCCCGGCCATTCGATTAATCCGTAGAGCCGCCACAGGGACGGCTCATCCACCATCAGGAGAACAGACATGCGATTTATGGTGATCGTCAAGGCCAGCCCGGAATCGGAAGCCGGGGCCATGCCCAGTGCCGAGCTGCTGGCGGCCATGGGGGCCTACAACGAGGAACTGGTCAAGGCCGGGGTGATGCTCGCGGCCGAAGGCCTGCATCCCAGCGCCAAGGGTGCCCGCGTACGGTTTTCCGGCAAGCAGCGTACGGTCGTGGACGGCCCCTTCATCGAGACCAAGGAACTGATCGCCGGCTTCTGGATTTTCCAGGTCCAGTCGCTGCAGGAGGCCATCGACTGGGTCAAGCGTTGTCCGAACCCGATGGTCAGCGACAGCGATATCGAAATTCGCCAGATCTTCGAAGCCGAGGATTTCGGTGAGTGCCTAACCCCCGAGTTGCGTGAGCAGGAAGACCGTATGCGCGCGCAGTTGTCCGGCCAACCGTGAAACCTGACGACAGGAGAACCACCATGAGAATCATTCCGTACCTGACCTTCAACGGTCACTGCAAGGAAGCCTTCGCCCTGTACCAGCGCGTGCTGGGTGGCGAGCTGTTTTCGTTGTCCTTTGCCGATGCGCCACCGGAGGCCGAAGTGCCCAAGGACAGTGACAAGATCCTGCATGCCTGCCTGACGGTAGGTGGGTTCAGCCTGATGGCTTCGGACTGCCCATCTGGCCAGCCTTACCAGAAGCCTCAGGGCGTATCGGTCTCGCTCAACGTCGACAGCACTGCCGAGGCCGAGCGTTTGTTCAAGGGCTTGAGTGAGGGCGGCAAGGTCGTCATGCCGTTGGCGAAAACCTTCTGGGCTGAACGGTTTGCCATGTTCGAGGATCGTTTCGGCGTGGCCTGGATGGTGAACTACGAGGGGGCCAGGTAACCCGCATTGCGTATCCGGTAGAAGAAGCTGCGGGAGCCGGCAAACCGGCCCCCGCAGTCGAATCATGCGGTCTTGCGGCGCTCAACCCCGGTCGGGCTGCCGAGGTCGACCATTCGACGTTCGATCAGCACATTGCGCAGGGCCTGACGTGAAGGCGCGTCCAGTTGATGGGCACGCAGATTGAGTTCCAGCAGGATCGGGGTGGACCAGTTGCGGTAGGTGCGTTCGGCCATCAGTACGGGGGTCGTCATTGATTTCTCCTTGAACAATAGTCTGCTGAGCAAACGGGTAATTCCATGAGTAGCCAAGGCTAGTAGAGAACCCAAAATGGTGCATGCGGTGTCCGACGGCTGGCATTGTGCAACCGTGCTGTTCGTCGGATTGCCATCGCCTGGCCGGACCACAGGTGTCACCCCTTGAGCGCGGCCTCGATCACGGCGATGTCGATCTTGCCCATGCCCATCATTGCGTCGAACGCCCGCTTGGCCGCCGCCGGGTCCGGGTGGCTGATCGCTGCGCTGAGCATCCGCGGGGTGATCTGCCATGACAGTCCCCATTTATCCTTGCACCAACCGCAGGCGCTTTCCTGGCCGCCATGGCTGACGATGGCATTCCATAGGCGGTCGGTTTCGGCCTGGTCGTCGGTCGCCACCTGGAACGAGAAGGCTTCGGTATGAGGGAAGATCGGGCCACCGTTGAGGCCGAGGCAGGGGATGCCCATGACCGTGAACTCGACGGTCAGCACATCGCCCTGCTTTCCCGATGGGTAGTCGCCGGGTGCGCGGTGTACCGCCGTAACCGAACTGTCGGGAAAGGTCTGGGCATAAAAGGTCGCGGCCTCCAGGGCCGTGCCATTGAACCAGAGGCAGATGGTGTTCTTGCTGGGCATGCCGGGGCTCCTTGGGTGGTGGTCGGGAGAGGGGGGGTCAGATTCTTGCCAGTGCCTGTGCCAGGTCGGCCCGCAAGTCCTCGACGTCTTCCACGCCCACGGACAGGCGCACCAATGCATCGCCGATGCCCAGTTGGGCACGGGTCGCGGCGGGGATGGTGGCGTGGGTCATGATCGCCGGGTGTTCGATCAGGCTCTCGACGCCACCCAGGCTTTCGGCCAGGGCGAAAACCTGCACGTTTTCCAGGAAGCGGCGCGAGCCGGCCAGGTCGGTTTTCAGGTCAACCGAAATCATTCCGCCAAAGCCGCGCATCTGCTGCCGTGCCAGCTCATGTTGGGGGTGCGAGGGCAGGCCGGGGTAGTGCACCCGTGCCACCTGGGGCTGGCGTTCGAGCCAGGTCGCCAACTCCAGCGCGTTGCTGCAGTGGCGCTCCATGCGCAAGGCCAGGGTCTTCACGCCGCGCAGGGTGAGGAACGCATCGAATGGCCCGGCGATGGCCCCGACCGCGTTCTGCAGGAAACCCAGGCGATCGGCCAGTTCGGCATTCTGCCCAACCACAGCGATGCCACCGATCACGTCGGAGTGGCCATTGAGGTACTTGGTGGTCGAGTGCACGACGATATCGAACCCCAGCTCCAGTGGACGCTGGACCCAGGGGCTGGCGAAGGTATTGTCGGCCACGCACAGGATGCCCCGGCTGCGACAGAGGCGGGCGACGGCTGCCAGGTCGGTGAGGCTCAGCAGGGGATTGCTCGGTGTCTCGATCCAGACCATCCGCGTATCTTGCTGCAGCACCGCTTCCAGTGCCCCGGGGGCGGTCAGATCGGCGAAGCTGAAGCGATGCCCGGCGCTGCGCTGGCGGACCTTGTCGAACAGGCGGAAGGTACCACCGTACAAGTCATTGCCGCAGACCACATGGGCGCCGGCGTCGAGCAGCTCGAGCACGGTCGAGATCGCTGCCAGTCCGGAGGCAAAGGCGAAGGCCCGGCTGCCGCCCTCCAGGTCCGCCACGCAACGCTCCAGGGCAAAGCGTGTCGGGTTGTGCGAGCGGCCATAGTCGAAGCCCTTGTGCACGCCGGGGCTGTCCTGCAGATAGGTGGAGTTGGCGTAGATCGGTGGCATCAGGGCGCCGGTGGTCGGGTCCGGCGCCTGGCCGGCATGGATCACCCGGGTGGCGAAGGCGCGCTCGGTCGCGGACTTGTCGTGCTGGCTCATGCGAGGGATCTCCGTAGGTGATTGAGCAGGTCGAAGCGGGTGATCAGGCCATGGAAGCCCGAGGCGTCGGCAATGATCGCCACCAGCCCGCGATCGAGTTCCGCCTGCAGCTCGGCGAGACTGGCCGCGGGCGAGAGGGTATGCAGTTGGTCGGTCATGACGCTGGCGACGCTCAGGCGAAAGTGCGCGGCATCGTCATGCATGCCGAGCAGGATGTCGGATTCGTCGATGACGCCGACCAGTCGCTGGCCATCCACCAGCACCGGCAGTTGCGAGACATCGGCCAGGCGCATGCGCTGGAACGCGGTGAGCAGGGTGTCGTCCGGGCCGACGCTGATCACCCGGCCGTCCTCGAAGCGGCGGGCGATCAGGTCGCGCAGGTCGCCATAGCGCTTGTACTGCAGCAGGCCCTGATCGTTCATCCACTGGTCGTTGTAGACCTTGGACAGGTAGCGGGTACCGGTATCACAGACGAAGGTGACGACCCGCTTGGGCCGGGTCTGTTCACGGCAGTAGCGCAGCGCCGCGGCCAGCAGGGTGCCGGTCGAGGAACCGCCCAGGATGCCTTCGGCCCGCAGGAGCTGGCGGGCATGATCGAAGCTTTCCTCGTCGGTGATCGAGTAGGCCTGGCGTACGCTGGACAGGTCGGCGATCGACGGGATGAAGTCCTCGCCGATGCCTTCCACCGCCCAGGAGCCCGCCGTGCCGAGCGCTCCGCTACGACTGTATTCCGCTACCACCGAGCCAAGCGGATCGGCCAGCACCATGGCCAGGTTCGGCTGCACACGCTGGAAGAACCGGGTCAGCCCGGTCAGTGTGCCGGCCGAGCCGACGCCGACGACGATGGCATCCACATCATGCTGGGTTTGCGCCCAGATCTCCGGTGCCGTGCTCGTTTCGTGGGCCAGTGGATTGGCCGGGTTGTTGAATTGATCGGTGAAGAAAGCGTCGGGAATTTCCCTGGCCAGCCGGGCGGCTACATCCTGGTAGTACTCGGGATGGCCCTTGCCGACGTCGGAGCGGGTGATATGCACTTCGGCGCCCATGGCCTTGAGGTGCAGGACCTTCTCGGTGGACATCTTGTCCGGAACCACCAATACCACCCGATAGCCCTTGGCCCGGCCCACCAGGGCCAGACCCAGGCCGGTGTTGCCGGCGGTGGCTTCGATGATGGTCGCGCCGGGGCGCAGTCGCCCGTCGCGCTCGGCGGCATCGATCATCGCCAGGCCGACGCGGTCCTTGATCGAACCGCCGGGGTTCTGCGATTCGAGTTTGAGAAACAGCGTGCAGGGGCCGGTGTCGAAGCGGCTGACCCGGACCAGTGGGGTATTGCCGATCAGTTCGAGTACGGCGGGGCGGGAGTTGTTCTGCATGTCGTCACCTCGTTACGGATAGCTTCGTGCTCGATGGCTTCGTATTGGATGGACAGCGGCTCAGGGAGCGGGGCAGTGAAGGGGGTGTTGTTTGGACCTTAGGTCGTGATTGCGTTGATCGCAAACCCGCTGGCGCGGGATGTTTGGGCCCGGCCGGTGTCAGCAAGGAATGGCGCTCTGCTGGCCATGAATAAATAAGTAGCTGTATTAAAAGAAATTTTTTATCCCAAGGGGCTTCCCATTGGGAATAAAGCTTGATACATTTATCTCCGTTGTCGCAGTGGTCCGCCAGGGTTGCAAAAGAAAGCGGCAATATCAGGCTGTAAAGCTACAGGGGCGTCGCCAAGCGGTAAGGCAGCAGGTTTTGATCCTGCCATGCGTTGGTTCGAATCCAGCCGCCCCTGCCATTTTCTCCAATCTCCAGATTTTCATCCCAAGGCATTTTCCGCCTCGAATCTTCGTTTTTTATTGTTCGTCCTGCATGTCGCGCCAGGCAAAGGCTCTGCATTGTCCGCACAGCAGGAAACTTGATAAAACAGAGGCCTTCCGCTACGCGCCAATACCAGGGATGGCCGAATGATCCACGACGGACTTGTTGCTCTCATTCACTACGGGCTCTACCTGATCCCGGGGCTGCTGCTGTGCGGTCTCTGGTTTGGCCTGGTGCCCAGGACCCAACCGGCCCTGCGCATCGCGATCCTGCTGCTGACTTTCGTATTGCTGCGCGACGCGATGACACCGCAGGGCTTGTGGTCACTCAGTCGCGACTTGCAGATCGGTTTTATCGCCAACCCTTTCGTCCTGGCAGCGCTCGGAGGCATGTCCCTGGGGCTGATAGCGTTGTTGGCCAGGCTGGCGCCGGAATTGTGGCGATGGGTGGTGCTTTCCAAGGGCAGCCCGCTGGCCGGATTGGCGGTGGGCCTGGCTACAGGTTGCCTGATAGGCCTGCCTTTGCGGCTGTATCAGGGGATCGAGGCGGGCGCGATTGCCGGTTACTGGCGCTGGCTCCCCGGGATGCTGGTGCTGGCCTATGGCGCCAATGCACTGGAAGAGGTGTTGTTTCGCGGGTTCCTGCAGGGCTACCTGGAGCAGCAGGTGACGGCACTGCGTGCGGCGTTGATCAGCGCCGTGGCGTTCTCCGCCTGCCATGTGTTCCTGGCACTGACCGTTACCCAATTGGGCTGGCCGGTACTGCTCTTTACCCTGCTGGAGGGACTGGCGTGTGCGTTGGTGCGGATGCGCTACGGGGTAGTGGCTTCGACGGTGACCCATGGCACGGCGATCCTGCTGATTGCCGTGCCGATGTCGGGGTGAATGGTCGCCGGTTTAGTGGACCAACTCCGCCAGCAACTGCTCCTTGTAGGCCTGCAGCAGTCCGGAGGCACGATCGCGTGGATGAGGCAGTTCGATGCTGATTTCATGCTTGATCCGACCTGGGCGGGCATCCATGACGATGACCCGGTCGCCCAGGTACAGCGCCTCCTCGATGTCGTGGGTCACCATGATCACCGTGCAGCGCTGTTTGACGCAGATACTCTGCAATTCATGTTGCAGGCGCACCCGGGTCAGCGCGTCAAGGGCACCCAGGGGCTCGTCCAGTAGCAATACCTTTGGTTTGTTGACCAAGGCCCGGGCGATGGCCGCACGCTGCGCCATGCCGCCGGAAAGCTGGTGCGGGTAGGCATTCTCGAAACCCTCCAGATTGACCAGGGCAATGTGCTCGGCCACCAGCTGGTCCTTTTCCTTCTGCGACAATGGATGGTTCTTCAGGGCCAGGGCGATGTTCCTGCCCACGGTCATCCAGGGGAACAGGCGGTGATCCTGGAACACGATGCCACGTTCCAGGCTGGTACCGGTCACGGGTTTGCCGTCCAGCCGTATTTCACCTTCGTAGTCGGCCTCCAGGCCAACGATCAGCCGCAGCAGACTGGACTTGCCGCAGCCGCTGGCCCCGACGATGCTGATGAACTCGCCGGGGCGGATGCTCAGATCGATGTCCGCCAGCACCGGCAGCGGCTTGCCTTCGATCCGATAGGTCTTGCTCAGGCCACGAATCTCCAGGGCGCCACTGTGCAGCGGGGTCTCGGTGGGGGGCAGGTGTTGGGCTATGGCATTCATGGTCAGACCTTTCAACGGGTGACGCGCCAGCGCAGCAGGTGCCGGCTGAGGCGATTGAACAGGAGGTTCATCAGGTAACCGCACAGGCCGATGCACAGGACGGCGAGGACGATCACTTCCATGCGTGAGCCAGCCTCGGCGTTCATCATCAGGTTGCCCAGGCCGGCCCCTGAAGACAGGAACAGCTCGCTGCCGATCGCTGTGACCCAGGCGAAGGCCAACGCGTGCAGCACACCAGTGGCGATGGCCGGCAGCGCTGCGGGTAACAGCACGTGGACGAACTGCTGGGTCCGGCTGAGTACCAGCACCTGGCCGACCTCGCGGTAGCGTTGCTCGACATGGCGCAAGCCCTGGTAGGTGTTGAGCACCATCGGGTAGAACGCCGCGAGACTGACGATTAGCATCTTGGAGAATTCGCCGTTGCCAAACCACATGGCGATCAGCGGGATCCAGCCCAGCATTGGCACTTGCCGGATCGAGTGAAAGAGTGGGCCGATCAATCGATTGCTCAAGGACGACAGAGCCATCAGAACGCCCAGAGCAATACCGAACAGGATCCCCAGTGCCAGCCCGCCGCAGGTTCGGGCCAGGCTGGCTGCGAGGTTCACCAACAGCTCGCCATTGCCGAGCAGTTCCAGCAGGGCTGCACCGATGCTCGACAGCGGCACGAAGGCATAGGCACCAGAGGCACCCTGACGTGACAGGTATTCCCACAGCCCGAGCAGCAGCAGGGGCAACAGCAGGCCGCGGCCTTTGCCAAGTAGACGACTCATGGACGCCCCCGGTTGGCCTGCCAGCGAAACAGGCGTTGTTCAAGCTGGCGAAAGGAATAGTCGAGGGCAAAACCGATCACCCCGGTAATGAGCACGCCGACCATCACCACATCGATGCGCAGCATTTGCCGGCTCATTTCGATCATCTGCCCCAAACCACTGTCGGCGGCCAGCAGCTCGGTCGCCACCAACACCACCCAGGCACGGGTCAGTGCAATACGAAAGCCGGTGATGATCGAGGGGGCGGCGGCGGGCAGGGCAATTTCACGGACGAAAGTCGGCCAGCGCAGCCGGTAGACGTCGGCGACTTCGAAGTAGCTGCGTGGAATGGCCTTGATGCCCTCGCTGGCGGCCAGGGCCACTGGAAAGAAGGCAGTCTTGGCGACGATGACGATCTTGAAGGTCTCATCAATACCGAACAGCAGCACGAACATCGGGATCAGCGCGATACTGGGTATCTGGCGCAGCGTATGGAACAGTGGGCCGCAATAGGCCTGGACCCGTTTCGACAAGGCCATGACGATACCGAATGCCAGGCCGGCCAGGGCCCCAATGCCAAAACCCAGAGTCAGGCGCGACAGGCTGTCGTGCAGGTGTTCGAGCAGCTCGCCGCTGGCCAGCAGTTCCTCAAAACTTTGCAGGACTCGCGCCGGGGGAACCAGCAGGTTGCGTGGGAAGAAACCGGCGTCGGCGACCAGGGCCCAGAGGAGTAGCAGGGCCAGGGGCGAAATGAGCCAGGTCAGGGATTCGAGCAGGCGCTTGTGGGGCATGAGGGATCGGGACCGGGTGAAATTCCCCGGGGGTATCGCAAGAGGTGTGCCAGTTGGTGGTGGGATGTCCGGGCGGGTGCTATCGCCAGCCAGCCGGCTCCCACAATGACCGCGTCGTTCACGGATTCATCATATGACACAGATCCCAGCAGGAGCTGGCTGGCTGGCGACAGCATTACCACGGGCACCCTGGATTGATGCCCTGGCAACACCCGACTGCTGCTCCAGCAGCAGTCGATCAGCAATCCCCTAGAAGTTGTAGCTCAGGCTGGTGTAGTAGAACGCCCCCTGGGCCCCTTCGGGACTGGTGATCGAGTACTTGGGGACGCCATAGAGTTGCGTGCCGCTGGCCTTGTCCGGATAACTGTCGAACAGGTTGATCGCGCCGACCGACACCTTGAGGGACTTGTTGAAGGTGTAAGACACGTCCAGGTCGGTGACCCACTGTGCACTGTAGGTCTGGTCCAGGGTCGGGTTGGTGGCGTTCAGGCTCTTCCATTCGCCATAGCGGCGCTGGGCGATGGTCACGCCCCAGTTGTCATACAGCCAGTTGGCGCTCAGGGTCAGCTTGGAATCCGGCGTCCCGTCCTCGATCAGGCCCTGGGTGGCGCGCCCGATGATTTGCGAGCCGCTGATCCCGCCGACGTCGCGTAGCGCGGTGATGGTGGTGTTGTTCTTGCTGAAACCGCTGCTCAGGTTCAGCCGCCCCCATTGCTGCAGGTCCAGTTGGTAGTTGCCGGTCAGCTCGACGCCGTCGGTGCGGGTGTCGGCGATGTTGGTGTAGAACGCCGCACTCTGGATATTGGCGTAGGGCGTACCAGCAAAGATCGGCGAGACAACCGAGGCGGGCAGCTGGTCGGAGAGGGTGATGCGATTGGAAATGTCGATCCGGTAGGCGTCCACCGTCACCGAGGCATTGGGCAGCGGGCGCCAGACCAGGCCCAGGGAGTAGTTTTTCGATTCTTCCGGTTTCAGCGCCTTGCCGCCGAGCAGTTGCGCCTCGGGGCTGTCGGCACGCAGTGTGCGCTGCTGGACCTCGACATAGTTGCCGCTGCCCGGTGGTTGCTCCACCACCTGGACGCTGAAGGATGACATGCCGCTCTGTACCAGCGAGGGCGCGCGATAGCCCGTGCTGGCGGTGGCCCGGGCGGCCAGTTCGGGGGTGAAGTCATAGCGCAGCGAGAGTTTGCCGTTGGTGGTATCCCCGAAGTCCGAGTAGTGCTCGGTGCGCACGGCCACGCCCGCCTGGAATTTCTCGGTGACCTGGCCCTCGATGTCGAAGTAGGCACCCAGCACCTTGCGATCCAGGGAGGCGGCGTCGACCTGGGTGATCCCGGAGTAGTAGCCCGGCAGGCGCCTGCCGGTAATCGGGTCGATCGTGTTGAAAAGAGGACCATTCTGCCAGCCGGCGGCTTCGCCGGCGGTCAACTCGTAGTTCTCCTTGCGCCAGGCCAGCCCGGCGGAGAGAGTCAACGGTTTGGCCAGCAGGTCGGTGGGGAAGTCACGGACCCAGTCCAGGGTGAGGTTGGTCTGGTCGGCTTCACGCTTGCCGGTGTAGATGTTGCTGGGGCTGTTGACGCCCCAGCTCGGGTTGATCGCGTTGCGATCGTCCGAGGTCAGGCTGTTGTCGCCGTGGTTGATTGCCAGGTCGAACTTGCCCAGGCGTTCATCTTCCCAGCGCAGGCCTCCGGTGACGGCATAGTCTTCCAGGGAGTAGCGAGTGACCGGCAGCCGGCCATCAGGGTAGCGCTGCAAGGCCACGCTGCCGTAATTGCTGCGCAGAGCCGTGGGCGGATCGAAGAAACCCTCGGAGTCGGTGTTCTTGTGTGAGTAGGTGGCAAAGCCATAGGCGGTCAGCCCCTGGCCAAGACCCATTTCACTGTTGACGATGAAGTTGTACTGGTCGGAAACCCCGTTGGTGCCCCAGTTCCAGGTGCGATAGCGGTTGTTCTGCTCGCGTGGGGTGTTGGTGCTGGTGTCGCCGGGGTAGAAGATCCTGTTGTCCGGGTTGGTGTTGCTGGCCGGGTCCTGGCTACCGGCATCGAAGCTCAGTGTCAGGAAGCCGTCGTTGGGCAGGGAAAAGCCCTTCCAGCCGCTGTACTTGCGTTGCAGGCCATCGCCCTTGTCATATCCGCCGAAGCGGTAACCGATGTTGCCGCCTTCGTCCTTTTCCTTGAGCACGATGTTGATCACTCCGGCGATGGCGTCGGAGCCGTACTGGGCGGCGGCGCCATCACGGAGGATTTCCACGCGCTCGATGGCACTCAACGGGATCAGGCTGATATCGACTGCTGCCGCGCCACGGCCGTTGGCCAGGCTCTGGCGGGTGATGTTGGCGCTGGTATGGCGTCGCTTGCCATTGACCAGCACCAGGACCTGGTCGGTCGCCAGGCCGCGTAGCGATGCCCCCTGGGCAATGGAGCCGGCAAATGCGCCCTGGGGAGATTGCGGCATGGTGAAGGAGGGCGACAGGGCGGTGAGGGCGCCTGAGAGGTCGCTGGCACCGGTCTCCTGCAGTTGCTTGCCGGAGAGGACGTCCACCGGTGCGGCACTCTCCAGCGCGGTGACGTCGCTGCGGCGGGTGCCGAGCACCACTACCGTGTCGAGCTGGTCCTTGTCGGCTGAGGGTTTGGAGGACGATTCGGCAGCGAAAGCGGGCACGGCAAGGCTGCCAATGACCAGCGCGACGGCGCCGGCCAACGGGTGACGATGGAACATGGGAAAATTCCTTTCAGCTGGAAAATGTTATTTGCCGACCCCGCTTTTGGACTGCCCCCCAAGGGTTGGATAAGTATCCAACTTTGTGGGCAGTCCTTTTTTGTGGCAGCCGGCTTGCTGGCGATAGCGGTACGACTGCCTCCACTGAAAGCGGTGGATGGCCGCCTTCGGCGGATCGACAGCAAGCCGGCTCTCACAGGGCAGCGCGGCGGGCGTGGGATGGTGTGTATCGTTAGAAGCGGCTGGTGACGCTCAAGCCGACGGTACGGGGATCGCCATAGGTGACGACGTACTGCCCGGCGGTACCGTTGGGCCGGCCATGGACCTGGTAGCGGCGGTCGGTGACGTTGTCGATGAAGCCGGTAACGCTGAGCTTTTCATCCGGGCTGTACCAGGTCAGCCGGGTGTTGGCCAGGGTGTAGTGCGGCTGGCTGAGCAGTTTGTCGGCGCTGCTCTGGCGGTCTGCCAGGAAGTACTCCTTGTCGCGGTAGCTGACATCACCGCTGGCCACCAGCTTGCCGCCGATCGCCAGCGGGAAGGTGTAGTCGGCGCCCAGCGAGACCACATTGCGCGGCGAACGGACGAAGCTGTTGCCGCTGTAGTCGCCAGTGACTGCGCCGGTAGTGGGGTTGATGTTCTTGAAGTCGGTGTATTCGGTATCCAGGAACGAGACAGCGGCGCGCAGGTGCAGGTAATCGGTGGGCTGGCCCTCGAGCTCCAGTTCAGCACCCTTGACCTTGCCCTTGGCGCCGTTGGTCAGTGCGGTAGTGAGCACGCCGTTGTTGACGGTCAGCAGGTTGACCTGGATATCCGAGTAGTCGTAGTAGAAAACGTTGGCGTTGGCCGTGAGCCGGTGGTTGAACCACTCGGACTTGAGGCCGAGTTCGTAGGCGTCGAGCTGTTCCGGATCGACCGTGGTCAGTTGCGACAGGCTCGTGGACAGCCCAGTGTTGAAACCACCGGAGCGGAAACCGTGGGCATAGCGCAAGAACACCCGGACGTTGTCGTTGATCCGGTATTCGGGGGTCAGGTCGTAGGTCCAGGCTTCCCAGGTCTTGTCTTCCTGGCGATTGCCATTGGTAGCGGTGCCCGCCAGCGGGATCAGCGGGCCGTTGGCCGTGGCGCGGGTCAATTGAGTCAGGTCGAGGTCGATGTCTTTCTTTTCCTGGGTCCAGCGCAGGCCGCCGGTCACGCTGAAGTTGTCGGTGAAGTCGTAGGTCAGGTTGCCGAACAGCGCGTAGCTGTCGGTCTTGTGGGTGTAATTGAGGTTGCGCACATCCGTGACACCGCCGGTCTGGTTCGAACCCGTGCCATTGGGCGTCGTGCCGGGTGTGATGATTCGTGAGCCGTTGCTGTCGAGGTCCTCGTGGAAGTAGTGGGCACCGGCCAGCCAGCGCAGTGTTTCCTGCTGCGGCGAGGCCAGGCGTATTTCCTGGGAGTACTGGCGGTAGGCATTGTCGCTGTAACTGGTGCCGTTCACCTCGTAGGGGGTGTAGTCGGCGTCGCTGGTGGAGCGACCGCGAATATAGTCGTAGGCGCTGATCGAGGTCAGGGTGTAGTCGCCCAGGTGCCAGTTGAGGGTCAGCGAAGTGCCGTCATGGTCGAGGCGGGAGTCGTCATCGACGTTCTGGTCGACATTGCGTCCGGACGGGCGCTGGTAACCGACGTTGTAGTAGCGGCCAATCGGCAACGTGCCATTGGCGCCGTCGCCCTTGTATTCGCGGCTGTGGATCTTCAGCAGGGCATCCAGGTCGGGGTTGAGCTTGGCCAGGAACTGCAAGCGAATGGCCTTCTTGTTCACGTCGCCATAGGTCGAGTCGTCGAAGCGGTTGTTCTGGAAGCCGTCGCGCTCTTCGGAATAGAGCGAGACTCGTGCTGCCAGACGGTCCTCCACCAGGGCGCCGCCGATGGCGCCGGTCAGGATACGATCGTTCCTGCTGCCGATGCCGAGGGTGGCGAAACCGTCGGTGTCGAAGGTCGGCTTCTTCGAAATGATGTTTACCGCACCGGCCGTGGTGTTCTTGCCGTACAGCGTGCCTTGCGGGCCACGCAGGACCTCGATGCGCTCCAGGTCGAACAGCGGGCCGCCGCCAGCGATCGGTGCATTGAGGTACACGTCATCGGCGTAGATACCTACCGGAAAGACCGTCGCCGCACCGGTATCGCCGGTACCCAGGCCGCGGATGTACCAACGCGGACGGGCATCGCCATCCGGGTTCTTGGCCGAGACGTTGGGAATGAAGGTGGTAATGTCGCGCAGGTTGCGCGCGCCATCGGCGATCAGGTTGCTACCCTGGACCGCCGACACGGCCACCGGAACCTCTTGCAGGGTTTCCTCGCGGTGTTGGGCAGTGACGGTCACGGCTTTCAGGACCGGCTCGCTGGAGGTATTGGCCGCTTCATTGTCGGTGTTTTCTGCCGCCAGCGAAACTTCGTTGAACGTGCCGCCGGCGAGGGCCAGTGTGAGCCATAGGCTTCGGCTGATTGGATTAAGTGTGTGCATCAAGTCTCTCCCCCTTGAAAGTATTGCTGAAGGGGCTTGAGCAGGGAGCGTGCCAAGAATATTGGCTGTAGGTTTTTTTGTTGTTTAGTGTCTCTAATTACTTGAAAAACAAAGGATATATTTTATTTTTTAACGTTATGGAAAGTTATGTTTCGAGCAAATGCCAAGTGCTTTGAAAGCAACTGAAGTGAGTTGCCGGGGATTCAGCAGAAGTTGCTTGGTAGGTGCTGCTGCAGCAGCAGTGGCTGCGATGGTGAGTGTTGCTGGGCAAGCAGTTGCGCTTGGGGGAAGAGTGAGGCTTACATGGTTATCGCCAGTCAGCGGAGCATCGCTGCGCTGGCTGGCGATTACGCCCGAATGAACAACAGGGTTTTCAGACCGCTACCCGGGACGTCGATCCGATCACTTTCTCCAGGACACGGAAGTCGATCCACTCGCGTACGTCGAAACGCCGCGGAATGAATGCCCAGCGATGCAGGAAATCGGTGAAGTCCTGCAGGGCCTCGATCGAGCGCGCATCAAGAGTCGTGCGCAGGCGTCGGTGCGCATCCTCGCCGTAGGCGGCCGATACCCAGTATTCGCTGGTATTCAACTCGCGGGCGAGAAAGCGTCGGGTTTCTTCCGGATTGGCCCAGGCCCATTGCTCGGTGCGCAGCACGGTATCGACGATCTTCACGCTGGCATCGAAGTGCTCCTCCAGCAGATGGGTATCCACGGTCAGGGTCCGTGGCGTGCCGTTGTTCGAGCGGATCAGCGGGTCCGGGTGCGAGCCGGTGTCCACCACCACATGCAGGCCGAATTCATTGGCCAGGTGCACGGCATGGGCACCCTTGAGGAAGATCGCATCGATGTCGCCACGCAGCAGACCGATCAGCTCGTTGTTGCGGCGGCTGTAGTGAATGACCCCGAGGCTGATCTGCGAGCCATGGACGTAGGCCTTGGGATGGTCGCTGTAGGTGCCACCATAGGGATAGTCCACCAGCTCGACATCACTGACGCTCAACCCTTCGAGCTTGAGGGCGTTCTCGAGCCCGCGCAGGGCCTGGGCACGAGTGAAGTCGATCTGTACATTGGCCCATTTCGGCACGCCAAAGCGCCGGTTCTTCAGGTCGCGAACAGTTCTGACGCCGCTTTCCGCAGTGGTCAGGATCAGTTGCACCTCATCGGTCCACGACAGACCCAGCACCCGCGTCTGCACGCCGCTGGAGTAGGCCCAGATGGCCGGGATGTTGCCGCCGTGGCGCACCGAGTTCTGCAGGTGATGATCGTAGTGCGCCTCGCGAACCTCCCTTTCGCTGGACTCGCGCAGGGACTGGATGTTAGTGCCCCAGGGCTGAAAAGCCTCGGCCAGGCGCCCGGATTGCACGGCGATGCCAAGCCCCGTGGGGACCGGGCTATGGGTGTACCAGAGCGTATCGAGTGGTTTGCTCATAAAAGCCTTCAGTTCGAATCCATGAAGCCTGATGGTCAACCTGCCAGCGCGGCAGGGGTTTGCAGCAGCGACTCCAGTGGCCGGTGGTCGATCCAGTCACGTACGTCGAAGCTCTTGGGAATGAAGCGCCAGCGATGCAGGAAACCGGTGAAGTCCTGCAGGGCCGCGATAGCCTGCTCATCCAGCCCGGTACGCAGGCGTAGGTGGGCATCGTCGCCGTAGGCGGCATTGACCCAGTATTCGCTGCTGTTGGTTTCCCTGGCGAGGTAGCGACGGGTGTCTTCCGGATGGGTATGGGCCCAGCGCTCGGCGCGCAGCACCGAGTCGAGAATGCCCCGGGCGACGTCGAAATGCTGTTCCAGCAGGTTCAGGTCCACGGCCAGGGTGCGCGGAGTGCCGTTGTTGCTGCGAATCAGGGGTTCAGGGTGGGCGCCGGTGTCGATCACCGTGTGCAGGCCGAATTCATGGGCATGACGGGCAGCGCTGGCGCCCTTGAGGAAAATCGCATCGACTTCGCCACGCAGCAGACCCAGCAGTTCCAGGTTGCGGCCCTCGCTCTGCCGGCCATTGACCGGTGTACCGGCAACCGTAAGCACCTGTGACTCGCTGAAGGTGCCACCATAGGTGTAGTTGACCACCTGCACGTCGCCGACCTGCAGGCCCTCGAGCTTGAGGGCGTTCTCCAGGCCACGCAGGGCCTGGGCACGGGTGAAGTCGATCTGCACACTGGCCCAGTCCGGCAGGCCGAATGTGCGGCCCTTGAGATCCTTGACGGTCTTGATGCCGCTGTCCGGGCGGGTCAGGATCAACTGCACCTCGTCGGCCCAGGACAGGCCGATCACCCGGGTTTCGCGACCCTGGGCCCTGGCCCAGATGGCCGGGATGTTACCGCCATGGCGTACCGAGTTGCGCAGGGTGTGGTCGAAGTGCGATTCGCGCACGGCCTTGTCGCTGGACTCGCGCAGGGACTGCACTTCGGTGCCGAGGGCGCCGACGGTCTCCTGTAGCCAGCCCTTCTGTACGGCAATGCCGAGTCCGGTCGGGACCGGGCAGCGGGTGTACCAGAGCGTGTCGAGAGGTTGAGGCATGTTCTTGGCTCCGCAGCGCTCAGGCGCTGGCTTTCAAGTGAGGGGCGTCGACCGTGACGGCAGGGCGTTGGTGCACCAGCGGCAGGACTTCCTGGCCGATGCGCAGGGCTTCCTCCAGATGCGGGTTGCCGGCGAGGATGAAGGTCGAGAAACCAGCATCACGGTACTCGGCCAGGCGCTCGGCGATGTTCTGGTGGCTACCGACCAGTCCGACGGTGGGGCCGGGCTTGGCCTTGGCGAAACCGGCCCACAGGTTGGGGCCGATGATCAGGTCTTCGAAACGGTCGATGTTCTGGTGGTAGGCGGTCTGGCGTGCGCCGCCGACCGAGTCCGAACCACTGGTGAAACCCTTGGCCAGGGCGCTGCCGCGACCTTCGAGTTTGTCGAACTGGCGACGCAGGTCGGCCCAGGCCTGTTCCTCGGTTTCCCGGGCGAACAGATCGACGCGCAGGCCAAAGCGCACGCTGCGGCCCTGCTTGTCCGCCAGTTCGCGTACCCGTTCGATGTGCGGCTTGAGCTTGTCGATCGGCTCGGCCCAGTTCAGGTAGACATCGGCGTGTCGGGCCGCGACGTCGAGGGCTGCGTCGGAGAACCCGGAAAAGTACACGCCTGGCTTGCGTTCATCGTGCAGGCCGGGGGGCAGGGAACCGTTCTCCAGTTGATAGATATCACCGTCGTAGGAGAAGTGCTCGTTGTCCCACAGGCCCTGGATGATGTCGAGGAATTCGCCGGTGCGCCTGTAGCGCAGGTCGTGTTCGAGAAAGTCGCCGTGGGCGCGCTGGCTGGCCGGATTACCGCCGGTGATGATGTTCCAGTCCAGGCGGCCGCGACTGAGGTTCTGCAGGATGGCTGCCTGCTGCGCCGCATAGGCTGGCAGGGTCCAGGTGGCCTGGAAGGCGATCAGGAAACGGATGCGACGGGTTTCCCGGGCCAGCGCGGCGGCGGCGATCCATGGCTCGGGGCCGGTGGGCAACAGGGCGCCTTCGAAACCCGCCAGTTCGGCGGCCTTGGCTACCTGGGCGATGTAGTCGATGTAGGTGAAGTCGTCAGGCTCGCCATTGGGCAGGCGGCCAGGGGCGATATGGCCTGGACGATGATGGGCGCTGCCGCGGTTGTGCTTGTCGGTGCTCAACTGCGGGCCGTCGGTGCCCAGTGGCAGGCGCCAGAAAAATTCAGTGCTCATGGGTGCTCCCGATTCAAGTGCACGGAGGGTTGGGTACCGATCTGCAACGGCCATGCCACGTCCCTTGTGGGAGCCGGCCTGCTGGCGATGGCGAGTGCCTGGGGGGGAGGAGGGTGCTGCTGTAGCAGCACCCCTTCAGCAATGGTTGCTCTGCACGCAACAAGTCCCCAGGGGCGGCGCTGTCTCTGTGAGACCCTCTGTTTCAGACCGTTGCCATCGCGTTGCTTTCATCCATGTTCATGCCGCTTTCAGCGTTGTGCAGATAGGTCTCGTACAACGTCGCATAGGCTCCACCCTGGGCAATCAGCTGGCTGTGAGGGCCTTGCTCGACCAGCCGCCCATGACGGATCACGGCAATACGATCGGCATCGCGGATGGTTGCCAGGCGGTGGGCGATGATGATCGCCGTGCGGCCTTCGCACAGGCGCCGGAATGCCTGCTGGATACGCCGTTCGGTATGGATGTCGACTGCCGACGTCGCCTCGTCCAGCACCAGCACCGCGGGATCGGCCAGGTAGGCCCGTACCAGGCACACCAACTGCCGCTGACCATGGCTCAGGTGACTGCCCAGCGGCCCGACCTCGGTCTGGTACTGATGTGGCAGGCGCTCCAGTACCTCGTCCGCCCCCAGCTCCCGGGCTGCGGCGATCAATACCGCATCGTTGGCTTCCGGCGCCGCCAGGCGCAGGTTGTCCAGGATACTGCCGCTGAACAGTACGTTGTCCTGTAACACCACCCCAACGTTGCGCCGCAACGTCTGTTGCGCCAGTTCGCGCACATCGATGCCGTCGAGCCGCACGCTACCGCCCTGCACGTCGTAGAAACGCGTCAGTAACTGCACCAGGGTGCTTTTGCCGTGGCCGGACGGTCCGACGATCGCCAGGACCTCGCCGGCCGGGATACGCAGGTCCAGGTTGTTGATCACCGGCGATGCCCCGGCGGGGTCGTAGGCGAACCGTACCTGTTCGAAATCCACCTCGCCTCGTGCTCGGTGCAGCGGACGGGGTTCAGCCGGGTCATTGACCTGGGGGTGGGTGTCGAGCAGCAGAAATATCCGCTGTGCCGAAGCCGAGCCGGTGGCGTAGCGCTCGAACAGCTCCGAGAGTTCCTGCAAGGGGCCGAGAAACAGGAACACGTAGAACAGGCTTTCGGCGACCTGGCCGACACTCACGGTCGACTCGGCCAGTCCGTACGCGCCAACCAGCAACAGCGCGGCCATGCCTGCGGTGCTGAGCAGGGCGGTGAACGGCGCGAACCAACTGGCGCGCAAACTGCCACGAATCAACGCCTGGTTGAAGTCGACCAGCAGTTGGCGATAGCGTCGCCGGTTGCTTTCCTCGCGGGCGCACTGCTGCAACATGCGCACGCCGCTGACGCTTTCGACCAGGTGGGCAGTGAAGCGACTGCGATTTTCCGCGACCTTGGCCCAGTTGCGCTGGGAGATGCGTTTGAAACTCCAGGTCGCCAGGACCAGCAGCGGCACGGTGGCCGCCAGGCTGAGAAAGAATCGCGGATCGATGTACCACAGCATGATCGAAGCGAGGGTACAGCGCAGCAGTGCGCCCAGCAGTTCCGGCGGTCCCTGGATCAGCAGCGGCTCGAGGGCATCGACATCGCGGTCGGCGCGGGAAATGATCCGACCGGCCTTGGTCCGGTCGAAGTAGCCGACACTCAGCGCCTGGACGTGGGCAAACACCCGTACCCGCAGGTCATTGAGTACGCGGATCGCCGCGCCGCCGGCGATGAATTGCGAGATCCCGGCGAGCAGGAAGCGTCCCAGCCAGCTGGCCGCCAGGCCGAGTCCGAGGTAAAGCACCAGTTGTTCGTCCAACAGCCAGTGATCGGCGTCGCGGACCAGGCCGTGATCAAGCAGTTCACGGACGAACCAGGGCCGCAGGAACACGGTGAATACCAGCAGCAGCTCGATGCCGATGACCCCGAGGATCGCCGTGCGGATCGGCCGCAGCAGTGGCAACAGGCGGCCGAACATGCTGCGATCGAGGGCTTTTCTGGCAAGCATCTCCTCGATCTCGATATCGCTCAGGGCTTTGCCCGCGGTTGGATTAGCCATGGTCGATCCCCAGCAGGTCGCGGTAGTGTGGGTTGTGCTCGAGCAGTTCGCTGTGCGTGCCGCTGGCGCAGATCCGGCCGCCGTCGAGCAGCAGCACCCGGTCGGCCAGCAGGAGGGTGGAGAGTCTGCTGGAAATCAGCAGCACGCTGATGGGGCGGGCCTGATCGCCGCGCAGCCTGCGGATGTTGTCCAGCACCCGGCGTTCGGTCTGGGCGTCCAGCGCGCTGGTGGCGTCGTCCAGGCAGAGAATGTCGGGGGTGCCGAGCAGGGCGCGGGCCAGGCTCAGGCGCTGGCGCTGGCCTCCGGACAGGGTTACGCCGCGATCGCCCAGAGGTGTCGCCAGGCCCTGGGGCAAACGCTCCAGCACGTCCTCGGCGGCGGCCAGGCGCAGGCCTTCACGTAGTTGCTCGTCGCTGGCGTCCGGCGCACCAAGGCGCAGGTTGGCAGCCAGGGTGTCTGAAAACAGGAAGCTCTCCTGCGGCACCACATGCACTCGCCGCCGCAGCTCGGCCAGGTCCAGCTGGCGGATGTCCTGCCAACCACTGTGGTCGTTACCCAGCAGCAGACGGCCGCTGCTCACATCGCCCAGGCGTGGCAGCAGGCTGGCCAGCAGGCTCTTGCCGGTACCGGTGGCACCGACCAGGGCGACCACTTCCCCCGGCTGGAGGGTCAAGGAACAGTCATGAAGGATGTCCCGTCCGCCGCCAGGGGCACTGACACTGACCTGCTCCAGCTTCAGTCCCACGGGTGTTTCGGGCAGTCGTGCGCTGCCACTGCGAATGGCTGTTGGCTCATCCAGCAGTTGCCAGATCCGTTCGGCACTGGAGCGGGCGTCGGCGAAGGTCTGCATGACCCGGCCAATACCCTCGATGCGGAACACCAGGGTGGTGGCGATCAGCAGCGAGGTCACCAATTCGCCGATACCCAGGCGCCCGGCGGCGACCTGGTGAGCACCATAGACCAGAACCCAGACATGGCCGAGCGCAACCACTGCCTGTGGCAACGGAATGCGCGAGCTGGAATAGGCCAGGGCCTGGCGGGCCAGTTCGGCGAATACCGCCACCTGCTCGGAGAAACGACGGATGCGCCGGTGTTCGAGCGCGAACGACTTGATCACCCGGACGCCGCCAATGCCTTCGCTGAGGTCCTGGTTGACCCGATCGTAGGCGGCGCCGACGGCACGGTCCAGGCTGACCAGGCGCTCGGTCTGCAGCACGAAGATCCACAGGCCAAAGGCGGTCAGCAGCAACGGTACCAGTCCCAGCAACGGGTCGTACCAGCTCAGCAGACCGACCGCCGCCAGCACCACCAGCGGTGTTTCCACCACCTGGCGCCAGAAACTGATCAGCGCATCACGCACCTTGTCGGCATCACGGGTGGTGCGGGTGATCATTTCACCCATGCCGTGCTGCCAGTGATAGCCCAGGTGCAGGCGCTGCACCTGTTGCAGGATCCGTTCGCGCAAGCGTGTCAGCAGCTCCTGGCTCAGGACCAGAGACAGTACCCCGGCGGCATATTGCAAGGCACCACGCAGCACGGCCACGGCGAGCATCAGTCCGAACCAGTACCAGCCAAGACTGGCATCCAGGCTGCCATCGTCGTGGCGCAGTACCGCACGGCCGGCACTGACGTCGTTGACCGCGTGGCCGATCAGCCACTGCTGCCAGACCAGGCCCAGGTTGACGCTGACGAACAACGCAGCCACCAGCGCGAAACGCCAGGGCATCTCGCGATAGATCGCCAGGCTGCGGAGCAGGGGGTGTTTTTCGATCATGAATGGCTCGACAAGACAATTGCAGGTCACCCACTACGTCCTGTAGGAGCCAGCAAGCCGGTTCCTACAGGACGTAGTGGGTGGGGCAGTGGGGATTCAGCGGGTGGTGGCGCCCTGTTTTTCCTTCGCGTTGAGGATGGCGGTGTACTCGCCCGGGTCGACGCCATTGAGGTAGTAGTTGCCGACGTGGTGCAGTCGCCAGCGAATCGGGTCGTGGGTGGTATGCACCCGCGCGTTGCGCCAGAAACGGTCCAGATTCCACTTGCTCAGGGAGGCGCTGGCACCCAGCAGCGAGAAGATGTCGCTGGAGATTTTCAGCGAGGCGCTGTCGGAATGTGCCCGAGCGGTGGCCACCGAGAGGATCAGTTCGTCCTGCAATTCCTTGTTTTCCGGGTCCTGTTCATGTTGATCGAATACCCGTGCGGCATCGCGCAGCAGCGATTCGGCGGCGCGCAGGGCGACGGCGTACTCGCCGATCTGCTTGATGATGTGCGGTTCCTCGCTGGCGTGTTCGACGCCGCTCTCCACCCAGGCGCGAGCGTTGTGCTTTAGATAGTCCACCGCTGCGGCCAGGGCGCCAGCGGCGATACCGGTGTCGATGGCCGCATGCAGGATCTGCGGGAAGGTCAGGCCGGTGCGTTTCATCGGCCCCTTGCGCCGGGACACGAAGCGCTCGTCGAGTTCGATGTTGTCGAAGATCACCGTGCCGCTCACCGAGTTCTTCTGGCCGAACGCTTCCCAGTCATCGACCAGCGTCAGGCCCGGGGTGTCGCGATGCAGCAGCACACCGGCACCCCCATCGTCGCTGGCGGCAGTCAGGGAGATCCATTCGGCCAGGTACGAGCCGGTGGAGTAGAACTTGCTGCCATTGAGCACCAGCGTGCCGTCCTCGCGGCGATCGACGCGGGTCTTCAAGGCGAACTTGTTCTTGCCGCCGACTTCCGCCAGGGCATTGCCCAGGCGCTTGCCGGCCAGTACATCGGCGAACACGCGGTCGCGTACATCGTCGGGGTAGCCCGTCACTCCACGCAGCATCACGTTGTGGATCTGCAGCAACTGGCCGACGCCACCGTCGGCCACTGAAATCAGGCGTACGGTTTCGACAATGGTTTGCACCGAGGCTCCCAGGCCACCCTGGGCCTTGGGCACGCCGATGGCGGTAATGCCGCTGCTCGACAGCAATTGCGCCTGGCGCCGTGGCAACTGGCCATTTTGCCGGCTGTCGGCGGCGATCTTGGCGATTTCCCCGGCTATCTCCCGGGCGGCCTCGATGGCCTCGGCCTCACTGCGCAGCAGGCGCACCGGTGAGGACTCCTGCAGCGACAGGGTGGTGGGATGACGTTCGAGCGTACTCATGTTTGACCTCTGGCGTTTCACTGGATGAGTCCGCCTTGCCCCTGTGTGTTCTGCGCTCCCACAGGTCACAAGGCAAGGCAGTGGCATTGCCGGGCCTTGAGCAAGTTCTGCGCCAGGGACGCGAAGCGAGGCTGAAAGCCCTGTCGGGCCAGGGCTCCAGCCTCGGGAAAGGGGTTCTCCAGGAGGGCGGCTGCTGCTGGAGCAGCAATGACGCAAGGCGACTGCTCAGCCAGCAGCAGTCCCTGTGCAATGCTGCTTCGCCATCAGCAATTGATCGCCAGCGGTTTTCAGTGGATGCCCTGCAGCCCTTTGAAATAGAGGCTTTCAGCTCTTGGCACGGGCGCTGCAATGACGCCTGCAACGGCCCCTGCATCGAGTTGCACAGGCCTCGACTTGCCCAAACCCATGGAGCCACACATGACCGCTGTCGCTACCTTGTCCGAGCCTCAGGCCCGGACCGAGCTGGACCAGATCTGGTTCACCCGTTGCCCGGTGCCTACCGCTTCCGGCATTGCCTACAAACTTGGCTGGCTCAGTGAAGAGTTCGCTGTCGATGGCCTGCCGGTCTCGACCCTGCAGGAGGCCCGTCAGTTTGGCCATCACCACTACGATCACCAATTGCCGGGACTGTTTCGCGAAGGTGGCAACGTTCCGGCCCTGGCAGCCCGCGCGGCCGGTTCGCCCAGTCGGTTGATCGGCCTGACCTGGATCGAGGAATGGCAGACCATCCTGGTTCGTCCCGATTCCGGCATCAGTCGTCCCGAAGATCTCAAGGGCAAGCGCCTGGCCTTGCCGGCCTGGGGGGCCAGCCGACCGGGCAGCATCGCCCGAGCCATGAGCCTGCATGGCTACAAGGGGGCGCTGAGCCTGGCCGGGTTGGGTTTCGATGATGTCGAACTGGTGGAGGTGGCGCTGCTGGACCAGGAACTGGCCAGTGACCCGCGTGCCGGCCTGCAACGACTGTGGTCGGGGCTGGATTACCTGGCCCGTGGCGAAGTCGACGCGGTCTACGTCAAGGGCGCCTCGGCCGCTGACGCCGCACGCCGCCTGGGCTTGGTGGTGGGCATCGACCTGGACCTGATCGCCGAGCCGCGCTACCGCATCAACAATGGCACGCCACGTCCGATCACCGTGCATCAGAGCCTGCTGGACAACCATTACGACGTAGTTGTGCGTTTCCTGGCGCAAACCCTCAAGGCTGCCGAATGGGCTGCCGGCAATCGCGATGCGCTCAACAGCATTCTCGAAGACGAGACCCGCGCCGGCAGCACCGGCGTGGCCGAGGCCTATCGCGGTGATTTCCACACCACCCTGGCCCCCGATCTGTCACCACAGCGCCTGGAGTTCCTCGGTATCCAGAAAGACTTCCTGTACCTGCACGGTTTCCTCGAAAGCGATTTCGCCCTCGCCGACTGGGTCGATCCGCGCCCCCTGCAAGCTGCCCACGAACTGTTGGCCAAGCGCCGCGCCTGAAACTGGAGAACTGCCATGACTGCACTGCTCAATGAACCGTCCGTGAACGAAGCGCTGCTGGACCAGCCGCTGCAAGACTTTGTCAGCAAAGTCCTGGTGGAGGCCGAGGAGGCGTTCACCGTCTTTCGCGAAACCCACACCATCACTGCCAATGGCACCGTTGGCTTCATCGAACGGGTTCCGGGGCGTGAACTGCTGGTTTCGGTCAACTACGGCGGGCCATGGAACTACCGCAAGCCGCTACAGGCAACGGTCACCGATTTTGCCGGCAACGTGCTGCTGGGCAAGGGCAAGGGTGGCCTGGGTCGCTACACCAAGCTGTTCCAGCAGCATGCGGATATCACCACCGTCTCCCATGTGCATTCACCGTACCTCGGCGCCTGGGCGCAGACCCACCGGACCTTGCCATTCCACTACGTGCCGGTGCAGCGCTACCAGCTGGCGCGCGAGTTGCCGGTGTACATCGATCGGCGCCAGGCCGAGGTGGATTTCATTCTCGAGAAGATCACCGAAAACCCGTTCAACCTGGCGATTCTCGAAGCCAATGGGGGCTCCACCGTCTGGGGCAAACAGGGGCTGCGAGCGACGGCGGAATTCATCCTGCTGCTGGAGGAGGGCGCGCAACTGCAACTGCTGGCCGATGCCCTGGGTGGCTCGCGCCCCTACGGCCCGGGCGTACTGACCCAGCAGTGGAAAATGAGCGGATTGTACGAGCGTGCCACCGAGCTGGGCCTGGTGCCCGCGATCGACCGCCGCAACTGACTGCCGCCTTCGAGGAGGCCCCGATCCCACAGGGGCTGTGTGTTTCTGTGGGACCACTGTGATTATTCAAGGAACATGAGCATGGCCGTAAAAATTCTCTGGTACCTCACTACCCCCGATGGACCTTATCCGTGGGAGCCGGAGGGACGCTGGACAACGGATTTCGAACACCTCAAGCAACTGGCGGTGGCCAGCGACCGACTGGGCTACTACGGCTCGTTGCTGGGGTCCAGCCCGAACGAAAGCCTGGCTGTCTCGGCGGCATTGATCGACGCCACCAAACGCCTGCGTTTTCTGGTCGCGCAGCACCCGGGGGAGCTGTCGCCGGCGGTGCTGGCCAAGTGGGCACTGACGTTCGACCAGTTCTCCAATGGCCGACTGCTGTTCAACGTAGTCAACGGCAACGACGCGGGGCTGGCCACACTCGGCGTGCATTACCCGCACGACGAGCGTTATGACTTCAGCCTTGAATACTGGCGCAGCTTCCAGAGCATTTATGCCGGTGAAACCGATGGCTACGACGGCCGCTACGTGAAGCTGGCGCCACGCTCGCCGGGTGCGGCCGGTCATCCACTCGGCGGCTGGCACCCACCCAGGCAGAAACCCGGTATTGCGCTATGGGGTGCAGGCACGTCGGCGCCGGGAGTGGCTCACTCGGTGCAACTGCTCGACGTCTACCTGAGTTTCGCCAACACA